>JAKSDL010000839.1 GCA_022360105.1 Pseudomonadota bacterium | reverse complement strand
TTCAGGATGACAACCAATCACAATCCCCTTAAGTTAATGACATTAGATAGCTGGTAACACATTGAAAGTTTGTGTTTGCCGGCCAGGCAAAGCTTAAGCCAAGCCCTAAAACGTGTGCAATAAAACGTCTTACATCCATATTTGCTAACAACTGTTGCTTTCAGGAGTATCATGACCATATCGATACCAATCCGCCCCAGGCGAAACCGCATCTCAGAAAGCATGCGAAACCTGGTTCGGGAGAATTGTTTAAAAACCTCCGATCTGATTATGCCCCTTTTTGTAATCGAAGGACACAATCAACGACAACCCATTGAGTCAATGCCCGGTATTGATCGACTGTCAACGGATCTGATAGTGGAAAAGTGCAAAGAACTTCATGAATTGCGGGTTCCTGCCGTGGTTTTATTCCCTGCCCTGGATGACTCGAAGAAAGATCCTGCTGCAAAGGAATCCGCAAATGAATCAGGACTCTATCAATCGACCTTGAGAGCAGTAAAGGAAGCAGTCCCCGAAATTACCTTGATCACCGATGTTGCGATGGATCCATATAGTTCCGATGGACACGATGGTGTTGTCAATGAGAAGGGTGAGATCGTAAATGATGAAACCCTGCCTATTCTTGCCGAAATGGCTGTTTCACAAGCGCAGGCCGGTGCTGATATAATAGCTCCCTCTGACATGATGGATGGACGTGTGGGCTACATTCGAGAGGCACTGGACGCAGAAGGATTTACCAATGTCGGTATTATGGCCTATAGCGCCAAATATGCTTCAGCTTACTACGGACCCTTCAGAGATGCCTTGGACAGCGCTCCAAAGCATGGAGATAAAAAAACCTATCAGATGGATCCCGCGAACGTTAAAGAGGCACAGAGAGAAGTGCTTTTGGATATAGACGAAGGTGCTGATGTGGTGATGGTAAAACCCGGATTGCCCTATCTTGATGTGGTGAGGGCTGTCAGTGACGTATCAGATGTACCGGTGGCCGTGTATAACGTTTCCGGTGAATATGCCATGGTTAAAGCAGCCGGCTTAAAAGGCTGGATCGATTATGAGAGAGTTGTTATGGAGACACTGACAGCATTTAAGAGGGCAGGCGCCGATATGATATTAACCTATCATACCGCCGAAGCGGCGGTCTGGCTAAATCAATAGCAAAAGAACACAGCGGTTGTGCCGCAATACAACGGGTACAATCGCCCTATCCCGCTTTACTCACCAATGCCCGCCGGTATTTCTCCGCTTTCAGCATCTGCTCGCCCCATTGCAGGGTTTTTTTATAGTAGTCGTTGGAAAACCCGAACCACTTGGCAATTGTTTTAATAAAGCTCACCTCTGATTTAATTAACTTACCATCGGAGACAATGATCCAGATGAGTTCGGTAAAAACCACTGCCAGCTGTCGTTTTGTCATCCCGGCAGGTATTTTCGATAAAGCCGGATTAATTTTTTTCGATTTTAAATACGCTTTTATTTTGGATTTTTGATCGCTGTTCAGAAAATGCAAGGTTTTGATCAGAAATTCAATTTCTGATGGATCTACAGCACCATCAGCCTTCGTTGCGGATGCTACCATGAATCCGTACCAAAGTCTCTGTTCTGCATTAAATTCATTCAGGGGGACATTCATTTTTTAGTACTCGATTAAGACCGGATTTCTTTTGAGTTACCTACTCTGATTCTAATACCTTAATTCGTGTGGTTTGAAAATAAAGAAAAGGTAAGTATTTCATGAAAAACGCGAATTAATTTACTTGATAAAATCAAATCGTGATGTTTAGAATTGCCCAACTTTTAAAAAGTCCAATATTTTTCTTTTTTTTTAAAAATTATTGGGCTAATTTAGAATCACAATAGACGCATTGATGCAGACTATTCAATGCATCACGGTTCAATACCCGGTATTTCGGCTGAATAATCGATCCGCCTGCCTCGGCAACGAAGTCGTTATAAATAATTGGTATATTGAACAAAATCTGCCGGCAGCCTCGGCAAAACCCGGCAAACGAGTGCTTTTCTGGTTGTCAGAAATTCTTTGTCCTTTGGCATTAAACACGTTACGAGGAGATATGGAAATAAGGGATAATTTGAAATACACTGAAGACCATGAGTGGGTCTTGATCGATGGCAACTCCATTACCCTGGGAATCACAGATTACGCCCAAGATAGTTTAAGCGACATCGTTTATGTTGAACTTCCTGAAGTAGGCACCATCGTTGAATCGGGAGAAACAGTAGGCAATATTGAATCTGTCAAGGCTGTGGCAGAATTGTATTCCCCGGTTTCAGGCGAGGTATCCGAAGTCAACAAGGAATTGGAAGATCAGCCGGACCTGGTAAACACCGATCCTTATGACGATGGCTGGATGCTGAAAATCCAGCTTGAACCTGGAGGGTTTGATGAAGACAGCCTCATGAATGAAGAGGAATACGAAGAATACATTGGAAAGTTAAAAAATAAATAGCTGCCCAATTCAAGCCAATTTAAGCTTTGAGCAAATGCTGCTGATCAGCGCATCAGGCCCTTGCTCGCTCAATAAAACACCGAAATGAAATCCGGGTTTCATTTCGGCCCAGCCTTTCATTACCTTAATTCTTATCAACTACGATCCGTTTCGAACATCGTCTTCAAGGCGTTGTAAAGATACCAGATATCATCAGCACCACAAGTTTCCCGGATGGAGTGCATGGCAAAGGTAGGCACACCGATATCCAGGGTGTCCACTCCTAATGTCGTCGAAGTTATCGGACCAATAGTTGTACCACACCCCATATCACTGCGGTTGATATAACTCTGAACAGGTACCCCGGCTTTTTTGCAAACCAATTTAAAAAACGAACTGGTGCTGCTGTTTGTAGCATATCGCTGGTTTGCGTTGATCTTGATTACCGGACCACGGTTCAGGATTGGCCTGTGGTTTTCGTCGTGTTTGGTTTGATAGTTGGGGTGGATTCCGTGTGCATTGTCTACAGACACCAGCAATGATCTGGAAATTCTTCTGGTAAAAGCTTCCCTGGAGCCACACATTCTTTCCAGAACAGTGTTGAGAAAAGTGCCTGCAGCCCCGGTTGTAGAGCTGCTACCAACCTCTTCATGGTCATTGCAAACCAGCAGACAGGCTTTGGGGCTGTTGTGATCAATCAATGCTTTCATACCGGCAAAACAGCTAAGCAGATTATCCAGACGCTGACCGCAGATAAATTGCTGCTGTAACCCGACATAGGCCGGCTTCTGGCAATCATAAAACACCAGATCAAAGTCCAGAACCTCTTTAATGGTTCGTTTGGGGTATTGTTTTTGGAATTGCTTTTTTATCAGATCTCTAAAGGTACTTTTCCGGCCGGAAACCTGATCAACCAGAACGGGCAAATCCGTTTGTTTGTTAATGGCTCCCGATTCATTGACTTTTGGATTTAAGTGGATTGCCAGGTTGGGAACAACTCCGACAGCGCCCTCGAAATCCAGCAGAACGGATTGCAATGTATCGCCTTTATCCAGATAGGAAACCTTGCCTGCCAGGGATAAATCCCGATCAAACCAGGTGGAAAGGATCAGCCCACCATAAGGCTCCACACCGAGTGTTAAATAATCGTGGGAGGTTTTTTCCGGTTGATCCTTAACTTTCAAACAAGGACTGTCCGTATGTGCTCCGATTAGATGAATGCCTGATTCAGCAGCTTTCTGCTTCCCCGTACAAAATGCAATTAATGAAGAATCTCCCCTGGTCACAAAATATTTACCGTTGTGTTTCAGCTTCCACACATCTTCTTCTTTTAATTCATTAAATCCGGCCTTTTTCAACTTTCCAACCATAGTGGAAACAGCGTGAAATGGCGTTTTCGCCTGAGAAAGAAATTCGATGAATTGTTTTGAAATTTGTTTTTTTGTCATAGCAAGTGAAGGGGTGCGAAGGAACAGTTTTGTTAAAAGAACCCGAAGGTAAACGGCTTGTTACCTCAAGTCGAATGAAATCAAATTACTTAAACATGTCTTTGTTGTTACGAATCAGATTTTCAGTAATTTTTTTAAAAGGAATTTGCAAAGCTTCTTCCAATAATTTCGAACGTCTTTTCAGGTTCTGTAAAGAGGGTTTTTGCCAGGGAGGTTTGAAGGCTAACACTATTCTATTGGTACGATCTCTCACCGGTAATTCCAGCACCTGCTCGCCAAAATGGTGTGTCACGCTTCCAATTGCCCTCCGGTACACATAATGGGGATAACTCCAAAGGTTTGTACAATAGATACCGTTCGCATTGAGCAATTTGTAACAGGCTGCCACAAATGAGTTTTCGGTAACTTCCTCGGCAACTCCCTTGTGATCATATGCATCGATCAAAATCATGTCATAGGCAGTAATGCCCGGACGAGTCACAAAAACAGCGCCATCATCCTGAAAATATCTGAATCCGGAACCTGTTGGCAGCAGGAAGAATTTTTCAGCGACTGTGATCACTTCATCTCGAATTTCAACCACATCCACAAAACAATTCTTAAAATAATAGGCTAAAAACCTGGGAATCGAACCGCCACCCAGACCTATGCAAAGAACCCTGGAAACGTTTTTGTGGAATAGCAAGCCGGCCATCATAAACTGGGTATAGGACAAGGCAAGCTTTTCCGGATTCTGCAGATCCATTGCACTTTGCTTTTCCACGGCGTCAAAATGCAGGGAACGATACATCCCTTCATCGATCACCTGAATCTGTCCGAATTGATCCGAGGATTGGTGAATGATTTTATCCCGGTATTTTTTTTGAATGCCTGGTTCAGTTGCTTTCGCTTGACCATTGTTTTGCAGCAATTACATCAAGGAGTTATAATTGGATCTAACAAGCGCGATTATCCGATGGGGATCGATGGCTGTTGTTTTTATGATTAAGACAAGTTATATATTATATTTTTTGGAACACTGGGTGATAAAACAGGCGTTTTGATCTTTCCCCAAAAACACTGTTGCCGCCTGAACTCCGGTTTTAAATCAATAAAGACGATAAATTACTGGGATTATAGCCCTGCTGTGTAAAACTGTAAAACTGCAATATGTTTAAAGACTTCCTGCGTAATCCCTTCACAATTCTCTACGCCATAGGCATCACCATGTTTGTCTCTGCCTGGACGATACTGGAGCTTGCCTTTCGAAAAATTCCAAGAAAAATACTGGACAACCGTCTACGATGGTGGGCTAAGAAACTGATTAAGTTTATCAAACTCAGCTATCGCGTTCATAATCCCCATCATACCAGCCTTGAAAAAGGCAAGGCTTACATCGTTATGTGCAATCACTGCAGCCATTTTGATATTCCCTTGTCACTGCTCTCATTGCCGGGAAGTATTCGAATGCTTGCTAAAAAAGAGCTGCTTCAAATTCCTGTTTGGGGCAAAGCCATGCGGATGACAGACTTTGTTTCCATTGATCGTTTCAATCCAAGGCAGGCCTTAAAAGATATGAAATATGCCAAGCAAGTCATGGAGAAGGGGACCGTTCTGTGGATCGCACCGGAAGGCACAAGGTCAGTCAGTGGAGACTTGCAACCGTTTAAACCGGGGGGATTCCGACTGGCCATCGAATGCGGTGCCACAATTATTCCTTTAGGAATTATTGGCAGCAATAAGGTAATGGCGGCTAAATCATTTATTGTGAATAAAAATGGAGAGGTCGATATTCATATCGGCAAACCCATTGACGCCTCTAATTACAATAAGCGTCAAAGAGATCAATTGATGCAGGAAGTGGAATCTGAAATCCGACGTTTGGTCGCAGCTAATGTCGCTCCTCCAAACTGATGATCTTACTTTTTTTCCTCCAGGTAACTTCTTTTGTACTCCAAAGACAAACTTTCAAAATCCTCCTGACTGAGCTTTCCCATTTTGTAATCTGTTTCCAGCTCGGAAATAGACTCCAGCAGTGACAGGGAATTATCAAAATCTGAAATGTCCGAATCTTCGGAGTCATACGGTTGAGTCGCGTCCATGAACAGCGGTTTTACCAAAACGTAATAAACGACAGGTATCGATAATAACAGGCAAACAAAAATAGTAAGGTTCATCGTCAACATCCGGGGATTAAATTATTCTGCTTGAAAGCGGTCCAAATCCTTTTCCAAGCGTGCCTTTTCTTGTGCGGAAAGGGGTGACAATTGCTCTTCTCTTCTAAATCCTGATCGGTTCCAAAGAATTCGAACAACAATTAAGCCGACAACAACGATCAATATCAAGGGTGTCACCCATAAAACCAGGTTAAATCCTTCTTTTTTCGGAGAGCGCAAGATCCATTCTCCGTATCTCTCTTCAAAATATTTCAGGATCTCATCTTCACTCTTGCCCTGAATCAGCAACTCCCGGACCTTGTTTTTCATATTTACGGATAATCCGGCTTCAGATTCCTTCACCGACTGGGCCTGGCAGGTTGGACACCTCAGTTGATGAGAAATCTCACGGACCTGGTTTTCCAATTCTTCATTCACCACCTGGGCTGCAGCATTCGCGTGGACAATCAACAGGAGGAAAGATGTCAATATCGTGATGAGCAGCACTTTTCCGACTCTCGTTTGCCCTGAAACTTCCTTTTTATAGCTGTGCATCTATAAACCTTTGTAAAGTATCTTGATCAATTGCCCCTAAAACCTTTTCCGTGATCATACCGTTTTTGTCGATTAAAAACGTTTCAGGGACGGCAGTCACCCCGTAGTCCAGGGATACATTGCCCAGTTCATCGTCCGGCGCCAAAAGATATGTCTTTCCATAACGCCGAATGAAAGCCAATGATGCCTCACGAGTATCGTTAATGGCTATTCCCAGGAAAACCATTCCCTGCGGGGTATAACGCTGATGAGCTGCTTCCAGCAAGTGAGCTTCCTGCCGACAGGCAACACACCATGATGCCCAGAAATTAAGCACCACAGGTTTGCCTTGAAAATCGGCAAGGGACAATTGTTGACCATCAAACGTTGTTACAGTGAAAGGCTGAGCCTGTTTCCCAATCTGGGCGGATGGAATTTCCTTCGGATTACTGGCGTAAAAAAGACCATAAAACATTACAGCCAGGATTCCCCCACCGAGGAGCAAGCCGATCGTAAACATCACTTTCTTGAACATCGCTTTATCCTCCTTTCATCACCGGAATTATGATTTCAGTTTTTTAAACTGGGCCGGTTTATAGGACAAACTGTATAAAATACCGATAGAAAACAGAACCATACTTGCCCAAATAAAACTGACCATCGGATTTACATAAACAACCACTGTAGCAGAACCGTCCTCGTTGATTGAAGAAAGACTGATATATAGATCTTCCAAAATGGTTCTATAAATTGCCACTTCGGTCATAGGCTGGGGCGACGTTGGATAGAAAGATTTAACGGGAATTAGTTCTGTGACCTTTTCTCCGTTTTTCTTGACGTCAACCACTATTCCCTGGTGAGTGGCATTGCGTTCCTGATACCGCTTGAAATCCCTGAATTCCAGGTTGTAATCATCCACCAGTTTTTTCTCTCCGGGTCCAAAGGTAAAACTGGTTTCCAGATTGAAATAATTCCCGCAAACACCAATGGCAAAAAACACAATGCCTAAATGGACAATCAAGCCGCCTTTTCTTCGCTGATCACCAAACAGGGTCTTCGCTATCGATACTTTTTCCTTTTTTGCTTGAGGCCGCTGTTTTTGGTTCACCCGGATCGACTGCACAAACTCGATCAGAATAATTATACCGGAAAAGATAGTAACACTCCCGAGTAAAAAGAGGCTGATCCCTCCGCCTGTTAGAAATGTTATGGTTCCCATCATCGCAATAGAACATAACAAAGGAATCAGCACGTTTTTTACCAACAACCTGGTGCTGGTTTTCCTCCACCCCAGAAAATGAGTCAGTCCCATCAGC
Source organism: Pseudomonadota bacterium (assembly GCA_022360105.1). The sequence continues at coordinate 14,187 of JAKSDL010000839.1, read as the reverse complement.
AAGATCATAACAACAGCCAGTGGCAGCATGATCGAGTTAAAAAAAGGTGCTTGAATCGACAGTTTTTTGTTAGCCACTCCTTCAGCCAATAGCGGAAAAATAGTGCCATACAACACTGTAAAGCACATCACCACGAAAACAATGTTGTTCAACAGAAATGAATTTTCTTTGCAGAAAAATCCCGCTGTTTTAGCGTCAGATGATAATTCCGCTTGTCGAAACAACAACAACCCCAAAGAGATAACAAACACAACCGCGATAAAAAGCAAAAAAGCAGGACCGATATTGGATTTGGCAAAAGCGTGCACCGAGCCCAGAACTCCGGAACGGGTAATAAAGGTACCAAGAATTGAAAGCAGAAAAGTGGAAATCACCAGCACCATGTTCCAGACCTTCAATCCGTTCCGTTTTTCCTGAACAATCACCGAGTGAAGAAAAGCAGTTCCTGTCAGCCACGGCATCAGTGAAGCGTTTTCGACAGGGTCCCAGGCCCAATATCCACCCCAACCCAATTCGATATACGCCCATTGGGCTCCTAACAACATTCCCATGGTCAGAAAAAACCAGGAAAACAAGGTCCAACGCCTGGTTGATAAAATCCAGTTATTATCCAGCTTTCCTTTCATCAAAGACCCCAGGGCGAATGCGAAAGGGACACTAAAACCAACGTAACCCAAGTACAATGACGGAGGGTGATAGACCATACCGGGATTTTGCAGCAAGGGATTCAGCCCTCTTCCTTCATCGGGTATTGGGAAAACCCTCGCAAACGGGTTGCTCCAGCCCAGCAGCAGAAACAACAGAAAAATGGAGATACCGGCCAAGACAACCATCGTATGAGGCAATATTTCACGATTTGCAGATTTGTACCGCCAAACGACCACCAGGGTAAAAAACGACAGAATTAGCTGCCATAACAAGAGGGAACCTTCCATGCCACCCCATACCGCTGTCAACTTATAAAAGAGCGGAAGGTCCGTGCTGGAATTCATGGAAACGAAACGAACACTGAAATCATCAGCAGCGAATGCGTAGGTCAGCGCAAGATAGGCAACTGCGACCATGACAAACTTCGCTGTGAGGCCGTTTTTTGCCGAATTCATTAAATTCAGGTTATTCCGCTGAATACCAAAGACCAGCGCAATCATGGAAAAAATCGCCAGTGCCATGGCGGAAAGCATCGCAAAATATCCAATATCAACAAACATGAATCAGTCCGGGAGGGTTATAAAATTGAGTGCCTGCTACTGCTGCAGTGATTTGTAATAGTCTTCTTTTTTGCCGGTATGATCGTCCACTTTGTATTCTTCGCTGTGTTTGACGAGAAGAGTTTCCGCTTGAAATTGTCCCGGGGCCGTGAGTTTTCCTTCAACAACCGCCCCCTGGCCTTCACGAAACATATCAGGTTTGGCGCCGGTATACTCAACCTGCAATACATACTGCTCTTCATCGGTTATTTGAAATTCAAGCTTGGTCTGCCGCGGAACCCAATTCAAAGAACCGGCTTTGACCATGCCCATGACTCGAATCGTTTCATCTTTTATAGAATCGTAGTTATTGCTGACTTCGCCGGGTGTATAATAGTAGGTGAGGTTTTGTGAGCTTATCGATCCGAAGATCCAGGTAGCAATACCAATGATCAGTACTCCTCCTATGATAAACTTAAGATTCTGTTTTTTCATATTCATTCAATTTCTGCAGATTTTTAAGTTTTGAAGCAGTGGATTTCAATCTCAGCATCAGTCCGACGCCGTAAACCAGAACTACAGCGATTACAATACCGTATGCTGCCAATAGATATTCGGTGTTTGCAGGCATGATTGTTTGATGGGAATTAAAAGATCGGGTTAAACGTGCATTGATCAACTCAAGATAAGAATCTAAATGAAAACCCCGGTAAATACAATAGACATCTACTTCTTTTCCTGAATCCAGTTTCGTATGAGAAGGGCTGTTTTATTTGGGTCTTCCAAAGCCATTTTAACAATGTCTCTGTTATCGGCCACTTGATTTTCTCCCGCAGTCGGTATCTCTATCTCTTCCTCGTCATCGTAAAACAGAGGCCGTGATGGTCTCCTGTATCTGACGGGGCTTTCAATGCTCCTCGAGCGTGATTGACTTTTAAGATTATGCATCAACGGCCAAATCACACCAAAAACCAGACTTAAAACAACAATCACTATAAACGATGCTTTCAGCAAAAATATGAAGAAATCGTAGAACTGCATAAACGTCCTGAAAATATTTCCGTTCAAATAACAGGGAATTAACCCGGGGAACCAATGCAGATAAAATCACTGAAAGGAATTCAACGCTAATTTTACATCAAGGCAGAATTTCAAGCAACTGATCAAGTAGAAGATGATATGTGGACCGGCATCCCTGGATCATTCCGGGTTTACTCCGTAAGCGCTAAATTGTTTTCGGATAGACCGTTTGGATTAAGCTGAACCCTAGGATGGGTAACTTGTTACCCATCGGGAGGAATATAATTAAAAGTCGTTTACATCCGGTTAATGGGTAACAGAGTTACCCATCCTGTATTCCAGTATAAAAAGTAGAAGTATCTGTTCAGCATGATTCCCGCTTGTCTGTTTTCACCACGAAGACACGAAGGGCACAAAGCTTTATTAATTAACGATAACCGATAACCGATAACCGATAACCGATAACCGATAAAACAGAAAATCTTTTTGTTTTATCAAATACAAGCCTTATTGCCTCTTAATTTGATGATTTCACGGATCTCAATCTAATTTTCATCTGGATAGCTCTTGCTGAATTCTGTATTCTGAAGTGTAAGATTGTTTGCAACCGTGTAACCATCAACTTCTTTGGTAAATCGCATGTCACAAGATTTGTGTTACCTGTGCGGAAACGGTATTCAGGGCGGAACATCGTTTTATGAAGATCATGGGCAAAAGGTCTGTATTTCCTGTTTCCGCAATGCCCAACGCTGCCAGAAATGTAAATTTCCTTCCAATTCCTTGAAACGGGTGGACGGTTTCGGAAATGTCTGCGAGTTTTGCTACGAAGGATTTGCAAAAGAAGAGGGGATGACTTGCTACCTGTGCCAGGGTAAAATCTGGTCCAATGCCTCTCATTACGCAGACCATGGAAAGGTGGTCTGTCAAAGCTGTTTTAAAGATGCCAAAATCAGGTGTTTCAGTTGTCGATTTCCCCATGTTGTTCAAGTCATCGATGGCCAGGGAGGAATCTGTGAGTTTTGCGTTGATAAAAACCTGAATAAAGACAGCGACTTGAAATCGATGATAAAACCGCTGCAATCTTTTGTGGGTAAATTCGGACACGAGGTAAATCCGAATCCCCATATCCTCTGGGTCAATTGGAAACTCGTTGTGGGCATGCAACAGGACGACCCCGACACGGTGATCATCACTTTTTTTGATGAACTGGTGAGATACTGTTATCCTGTTTATTACCTCAAGGGAATTTACTACGTTATTCCCAGCATACCCCGACAATGGTTCATGCCCTACCTGGCGGGTCAAATGATCGCTGCCGATATCTGTAAAAAATATAACCTGTTTCATTTACGTGGTAATTCCCCGTTTCTGGAACTTGCCAGGGGTTGGTGTCACTGGGTAGCCTACAACACGGCAAAAACCCTCAAATACGAAAAACCTATGAAGACCATAGCCCGTTGGCCTGAGTCGAGTTTGCCGGGGAATTTCCAAAAATTCCTTGCCATGTCCGAATTCAGATCGCCAACCGAGATTGTAGAATTCGCCCAAACCAATATCAGCCAATACGCAAAAAAATACCTTTAACTAGTGCCTGAACGGAAAACCTAATCAGATTAACCATTCAGCCTTTTATGAAGAGATTTTTACTGCGAAGTTAAAGATTTTAAAAAGACCGCCCATGCCACAAGCACTTGCACCGTTTCACCCTCTTATTCGGGATTGGTTTAACAAACAATATCATCACCCTACCGATATCCAGGAAAAATCCTGGCCTTTGATTTCAACCGAACGACATGTATTGATAACAGCTCCAACCGGCAGTGGAAAAACGCTCACAGCCTTTCTTTGGGCTATCAATCAATTGGTGACAGGCAATTGGGCAAGCGAACGGACCAGTGTACTCTATGTTTCCCCGCTTAAAGCCTTAAACAATGACATTCGCCGTAACCTCAACCAGCCTCTTGCCGAGATTGAAGAGGTCTTCAAAACAGCCGGAGAACCGTTCCCAGTCATTAAGGTATTTACAAGAAGCGGTGATACGCCCCAGTCCGACCGCCGGAGAATGCTTCGACACCCTCCGGAAATCCTGATCACAACACCGGAAAGCCTGAATCTACTGCTGAGCTCAAAATCCGGCAGAGAGGTCTTAACCGATCTTTCAACCGTGATTCTGGATGAAATTCATGCTGTGGTTGGTGAAAAAAGAGGCGTGCATTTGATGACAGCAGTAGACCGTCTGGTGAGGTTATCAGGCGATTTTCAGCGTATTGCGTTGTCTGCCACGGTCAAACCCTTGGAAAAGGTCGCTGAATTTGTTGGTGGATTCAAACTGAAAGGGGCTGCTGATCATCCTGAATTTGAAGCCCGACCGGTTGAAATTGTGCAATCGGATATCAATAAGGAATACAGAATCGATGTCCGCTTTCCTGATGCGGAGATCAACAAGGATATCGAAGATCCTGTCTGGAATATACTGGCAGAGGAGTTCAGGGACATTGTGGTAAATAACCGCTCCACCTTGTTGTTTACCAATAGCAGAAAATTGAGTGAAAAACTCACCTATAAAATAAATAACCTATCCAACCAGGTCGTTGCCTATGCCCACCATGGGTCACTTTCCAGGGAGATTCGTGAAGATGTCGAGCAAAAGCTGAAAAATGGTGATCTCAAGGCAATCGTTGCCACCAGCTCCCTGGAAATGGGAATCGATATCGGCGATCTGGATGAAGTGGTGCTGATTGAGTCACCGCCTTCGGTATCATCTGCCATTCAACGAATTGGTCGGGCCGGACATCGAGTCGGTGAAGTTAGTAAAGGAACCATCTTTCCCAGCCATGCCCAGGATTTTATCAGCGCAGCCGTGCTGGCCGAAGCAATTGACAAGCAAGACATTGAGGCCATCGAACCTATCCAGGGCCCGCTGGATGTTCTGGCGCAAATTCTGGTTTCCATGGTCTGCGTCGAAACCTGGGACCTGGATGAGTTATTCGGATGGATTAAAACCAGCTATCCTTATCGCCAACTCTCACGGGAACAGTTTGACCTGGTTTTGAATATGCTGGCCGGCAGATATGCTGATAGCCGCATTCGCGAACTCAAGCCGAGAATTTCCATTGACCGCCTGGATAATACGGTTTCCGGAAAAAAAGGATCGTTGATGGCGGTTTATATGTCCGGGGGCACCATTCCGGATCGAGGCTACTTCCAACTGCGACATCATGAAACCGGGGCCAGAATCGGAGAACTCGATGAGGAGTATGTCTGGGAAGCCCGACTTGGCCAGGTTGCTACTATTGGAACTCAAAACTGGCGAATCCAGAAAATCACCCACAACGATGTGTTTGCAGCACCCGCCGGAAGCCCCATTATGAACACCCCATTTTGGAAGGGTGAAGATTTTGGAAGGGATTTTCATTTTTCCAAACGTATTTCCGATTTTCTGGAAAATGCTAACGATCGCCTGAATGAGCCGGAGTTCAGAGCCGAGTTGGGAACCCGGTTCCATATGAGCCCGTCTGCCATCAGGGAATTGATTGATTTTCTTAACAAACAGAAAGATGACACGGAATCTGAATTGCCCCACAGGCATCATCTGCTGCTGGAATATGTGAAGTCCGGTCCGGATGGAGCCCCGGGATCACAACTGGTTATTCATACTCTTTGGGGTGGTCAGTTAAACAGGCCTTTTTCCATGGCGCTGGATGCAGCCTGGGAGCAGCGATTTGGTGAGAGGCTGGAGATCTTTCCCGGGAATGATTGTGTTGTTTTACAGCTGGCTCACCCCATCAAGCCTGAGGAAATATTGACCCTGGTAAAAGCAGATACTGTTGAGGAGTTTTTACGAATGCGCCTGGAAGGCTCCGGTTTTTTTGGAGCCCGATTCAGAGAATGTGCAGGCCGGGCGCTACTGATTATCAAAAACAAAATCAATCAGCGGATGCCTTTGTGGATGAACCGCTTGCGTTCTCAAAAACTGTTGGAAGGCATTTTAAAATACGATGATTTCCCTATTCTGCTGGAGACCTGGCGTACGTGTTTGCAGGATGAGTTTGATCTGGACGGCCTTAAACAGGTATTGGAAGAACTGGAGGCAGGTGAAATCACCTGGAGCATTGCCTATACAAGTCGACCCAGTCCTTTTGCATCGGGATTAACCTGGAACCAGGTTGACAAATATATGTATCAGCTGGATCAACCGGCATCAACCACATCAGCACTTAGAAACAACTTGCTTCAGGATGTGGTATTTAATCCTGAATTGCGTCCCCAAGTACCCCAAAACATTGTGTCTCTCTTCGAAGAAAAGCGACAGCGATTGTTCACAGGTTATGCTCCACAGTCCGGCAGGGATCTCGTGGATTGGGTTAAAGAAAGAATCCTGATTCCTGTTTCCGAGTGGAAGCAATTGCAAGCAGCCATTGATAGGGACAACGAAGGCGAAATCATTCCGGATGCTGACTCCAAATTGGTAACCATTCGAATCGAAAAGTCAGACACCTTGCTCATAGCCGCCTTGGAAACCTTGCCTAGAATTTTGACAGGGTTATATGCTGACCAAAAAAATCTTACGATAGCCGACCTGGCAGGAAACGTTTTGGATCAGCCTTTGGAAGCAAGTATGGATGAGGAGTTGGGAGTATCCTTGATTAGTGAGTGGATTCAGTTTTATGGCCCCAAATCTCCGGAGTCTATTTCCAACTCCCTGGGAATCAGTTCTGTGACATTGAATACCGTACTTGAAGACCTTCAGCAGGCACAAACCATCATCTCCGGAGAACTGGTTCTTGAAGACAGTCAGTTCCTGATTTGCGATGCAGAAAATTTTGAATCCCTGCTGCGATTAAACCGTGCTAAATCCAAGCCGGCATTTAAAGCGCTTCCCATAAACTATTTGCCTTTATTTATTGCCCATCTGCAGGGATTAACCAGGGTCTCCAATGATGTGGAGGGCTTGTTTCAGCGAATCGAGCAGCTTGTTTGTCTTTCCCAGCCTGCCGAGTCCTGGGAATCAGAAATATTCCCCGCCAGAATGCAAAGCTATCAGCTATCTCAATTGGATACCATCATGCAGGAAGGTGAATTGAGTTGGGTAGGCACCGACAAGCAAAAAACCGCCTTTTGTTTTCTGCAGGAATTGGATCTTTTGAAGTCAACCTTACGTGAAAATAAAAACGATGAAGATAACCGGGAAGATTCCGAGGCAGCTACCGTAAAACAATGTTTGTCCGATAAAGACGGTCGCTACAATTTTACTTCACTGCAACAGCTAACCGGTAAAAGTGCGGGAGATCTTTCAGAATCCATCTGGCAGGAGGTTTGGAAAGGTGAGTTGACAAATGACAGCTTTGCTTCCCTGAGAAAAGGAATCGAAAATAAATTCCATTTTAACCTAACCATAGAAACTGAATACAAACAAAAGAGAAGAGGGCGTCGTTCGTCAGGAAGAAGCGGTTTTGCCAAATGGAAAGGCAGTATTCCCTATGCCGGAAACTGGTTTCTGTTACCGGAAGTTGAAGCGACGGAAGATTTACTGGAGCAGGCAGAGTTAAACAAAGACAGGGTTCGGTTGTTACTGGATCGATACGGTATTTTGTTCAGAGAATTATTGTTGAAAGAGCTTCCGGAACTAAACTGGAAAGCTCTATTCAGATCATTGCGACTCATGGAACTAGCAGGAGAAGTCCTCTCCGGATATTTTTTCGAACATATACCGGGGCCCCAATTCATCTCTCACCAGGCCTTTCGAATTCTACAAGGCAGTCTACCGGAGGATAACATCTATTGGATGAATGCCGCGGACCCGGCTTCTGTTTGCGGATTGCCCGTTGACCAACTGAAAGCCTATCTGCCCAGGCGGCTCAGCAGCACTCATCTGGTCTTTCAAGGAACTCACCTGGTTCTGATTTCCGAACGAAACGGCAAGGCTCTCACTATTGACATTGAGCCTGATAACAGTCACATTCAGGAATTCCTGGCGCCGCTCAAGCATTTATTGTACAGACAATTCATGCCTCTGAAGCAAATTGTCATTGAAACCATTAATCAGCAATATGCCGCCAAAAGCCCTTATATTGATGCTCTGAAAACCTCATTCGAGGTTTTGGTCGAGCATAAAAAAGTGACATTGTATCGAAAAATATAGGACATAACCATGAGCAAGCAGGTTCCAAATATTGATTTAACGGATGTGTATGATGAATCATTCACAGGCGAAGTAGAAACGTACCGCCGCTTCGTAACTGTCTTCATAAACCAGATATTCAACAGACATTATGTAGAAACCGGTTTGATTCAAAAGCATACCTACCCGGAACTAACGGACCTGGATTTTCACCCGTCACTGACTGCCTATCATTTTACCCGCAAAATTCTGGAATATTACCTGGACAAAGGCGATCTGCAGATAAAAGAAGACGGTTATATCGATATTTTGAACCCCATTGAGGACAAAGACCCTGAAGATAAAGACCTGGACGATTTCCTGGCTAGCCACCCCGAAAAACAAAATTTTTTTGGAATACTCAGAAAAATCAGAGATGTAGCCAAGGAAGTTTTATTCGAAGGACAGGATGCCTTGCTAACGCTGGCGAACGACAACTTCAGGCAAGCAATGCAATTATGGGAAGACCTGATGCTCAATGCCCAGGTGAAACTCCCTTGTCACCAACTGGTATTAAGGGCAATGCACGAGAAAGCCAAAGAGAACCAACCACTTACCATATTTGAAGGTGGTGCCGGTGTCGGGTCCGTATTACGCGATGGATTGAAAGACTCTCGGTTTATGAGTGTTATGGAAAAGGTTGAACGATATCACTTTACCGACGTCAGCCTGAGTTTGATAAAAATGGGCAGGGAGAGTCTAAGAGAGCAACTTCCCCCGGAAATTTTCGAAAGATTTGAATTCAAAGTGGCCAACCTGGATAAGCTGTTTTTGAACGGCACACCATTCACCAGGAAGGACTCGGTGGATATGATTATTCTGGAGCATGTTCTATACGATGTGATCGATCTCGATGCAACGCTGAAGCTGTTTCACCAGAGCCTCAAACCCGGTGGGTACCTGGTTTTTACTATGGCTTTTCGCACCGAGCCCAAAAACTTTTTCCCTTTTGAATACCTGCAATCCACCTTTCAAAGCTACAACAAAGCCAAATTGGAGGAAGGATATCGCAATCATGTGGGCTATTTAACACTGACTGAATGGAAGAACTCCCTGAAAAGGGCAGGATTTGAAGATTTCGAAGTTCATCCTGCCTGGGAAAACCAGGTTCAGTGGCCTTATGGAGGAATTCTGGCTGTACCCTCAAAATAGGGCTTCTTTTTCACCGTAATCAACGCCTTCACATTTCTTCCAGCGTTTGTGCATCCAGAAATATTGCTCAGGGTGAGCTTCAATCTCTTCCCGGAGAATATTGAAATATGCCTGGGTCAGGCGCTGCACATTTTCTTTTCTGGTTTCCGCTTTTTCAAACTCCACTTTGCGAAACCGGATTTTCATGCGATCCCCGTTCTTCAAACAGGAAAAGTAGAAATAATCGACTTTGTTAAGCAAAGAAAGTAAAGCCGGACCTTGTGCTGCATCGGTCTCCCTGTCAAAAAAATCGATCCAGATCGGGGCCTTGGAAGGAGACTGATCTCCAACAATCGCTACCAGGCCTTCTTTAGCCGCATTGTACAGTTCTGTTCGATCGTCTTGTGAGCCGGCTGTTTTGGTGCCTGCCCGTCTGCGAATCTGGTTTAGCCACTTATCAGCGGTCTTATTGGCGTGGGTTCCGGTGAATACCATTACATCCTCACCAAGTTTAGGCATAACCAGGTTGGCTATTTCCCAACATCCCAAATGACCGCCCACCAGGATGCCACCCGCCTTTTCACGGTTTTTCAGGACTTCCTGCCCTTCCACATCGATCCAGCTTTCCAGTGGTTTTTTGGCTTCCTTGTCCAGAATCAGCACCCGCATCATCTCTCTTCCAAAATGCTCAAAACAGCCAACGGCAATTTTTTCCAATTCCTTATTGCTGTATTTGTCTTTAAACGCGATACGAAGGTTTTTCACGACAGTGCTTCTCCTGGCTTTCAAGCGCCAGGCCAGTCGACCAATTCCCCTGCCTATTCCAAGTACCCACGAGGAGGGGATAGAGCGGCAAAAATAGTAGAAGCTTTTAAATAGTACCTGTTCAATTCTGAATTGAGTTTGCAGGGATACTCGTTTGGATAATCTCATGGTGACATTCAGGCTGGATTAACGTTTCTTTGTGTGAGATATGCCATGATGTCGTCCAATGAATTTAGATTGGGCAAATCCTCTTTATCAATTTGAATGTCGTATGTTTCTTCGAACTGTGTCTTTAGTTCGATTATGAGAATTGAATCGATGCCCAGGTCATCTACAAATAATGTATGATCGCTTAATTCACTTTCGGAGATTTCCAGCGTTTCACAAACCAGGGATTTTGCCTGTTGATAGAGTTGGTTATCCATGTATTGCCCCATTAATCTAATGTTCTTCTGTCATCATGCGAGTTTTTGTTTGCCTTCGAGTCTTAATCATTTAGTCAGAAATGGCAAGACTCCCGGTTTATCCCTAAACTACCTTGATGGTATTTCCCTCATATTCAACAACCTGATTCAGGCGGATTTTCTTTTTTTTACGAGTCTCCACCTCTCCATCCACCTTGACCAATCCGTCGCCGGTTACCATTTTAGCTTCACCACCTGTCTGGCAGAGCCCGGTGACTTTCAGAAGCTTAACCAATTCAATGTACTCCCCTTTTAACTCAAATTCCTGTTCCATTTCTTTCTGTCCCCTATTTAATATTGAACGGTTGCGCGGCAACACAACCCGCAAATCTGCAATTTAAAATCATAAATCTTAAATGTAAGATAACGCAACCGGTGTTTTGATTCAGTTTTGAGACCGGTGATTCCAAACGATTTTCCTTAGACAAATCACAAGGATTTTCATAGAATTAGACCACCCGGCAGATTAGATATTAAGAATCTTCATTGCAGTCACAAAACGTATTATCAAACTTATTATGCCCTTTTGGAAAAAGAAGATTGACCCTTCCACACCGGCTTCTGAGGAAGATATTCAACGAGAGATTCGAAAAAGGATATTAAAAGTATCCGGAATCAGATCGGAGATAGATAATTCTCAAGAAGCAACCAAAGCAACCCTGGATGCTTTGGAAGATATGGTTGGCTTATCCAGGGAGGAGATGGAACGCATTGCCGAAGAAGTCCGGGCAGAATTCCGGGAAAATGAAGCACCATCATCAATCAATCAAAAAGCTCAAAGAATTATACCCTGGACGGGAATCCTTCTCATTGCTCTTACCTTTCTTCTCATGCGCAGAGGATCGTCCTGGTATATTTTTACGGGGATTTTGCTGGTATTTGTCATATTCAATTATTTTTTTCGCAAACCTCCGTCTGATAACGATGACTCCTAACCAGAGGAAACAAGATGTCAAACATCACACTTATTATCGGTAACAAGAACTATTCATCCTGGTCGTTACGCCCCTGGCTCTATTTAAAGCATTTTAATATTCCTTTTGAAGAAATTAGAATCCCCCTGTATTCAGAAGGATCTAAGGAAAAAATACTGCAGTACTCACCTTCAGGCAAAGTACCGGCAATAAAACACGGAGATGCAAATGTCTGGGATTCACTGGCGATTATGGAATATTTGGCAGACATTTACCCGACCAATGGAAGTTGGCCGGAAAAGTCTTCGGCTAGGGCGTTTGCCAGATCTGTCAGTGCAGAAATGCATTCCGGTTTTTTTGCCCTGAGAGAATATCTGCCAATGAACTGCAGAAGAGTATATAAAGACTTCAAACCGCCTGAAAGTGCAGTGGCTGATATAGATCGAGTCAAACAGATCTGGACGGAATGCCGGGAAAGATACGGAAAACAAGGCCCCTGGCTGTTTGGAGATTTCTCTATTGCCGATTGCATGTATGCACCGGTTGTCATGAGGTTTCATTCCTATTCTGTCGCCGTCAGCCCAATATTGCAGGAATACATGGAATCCGTAAAAGGCCATGCCGCCATGGTTGAATGGATTGCCGCCTCAAAAGCGGAAACCGAAGTCATAGCCTCCGTTGAATTAGATTAAATTATCTACTCCCGGGAAGCTGGCAGAGCTTCCCGCTCCCTTCTTCTGATCAAACCTTACCGGACTGACTCTTTTGTCCTGATTTTTTGAATTGAAAAGTCAAAAAGTAGGTATTTCTCTTAATTCATGACATACTATTCAGAAAACCAAATGCAATTGTCTGCACAGGCTTTTTCAAAAATAATATCGAACCTTCGTTCGCTTTTTCCCGCTGAAATTATTTTCAAAATGCTGTAAAGAAAGATCTTACTTGATTTCATCGAGGTGCGACAGAAAGTTTTTGTTGATATTTTTTGATTTTTGAGGTTAGAAAAGCGAGCATGAAACAATTTTACATTCACGATAAAGAATCATAACACTCAGAAATATTTAGCCATTGTACGGGGTGGTGGGGCAATCCACTAGGAGCACCCCGGTAATGGATAGCTGTTTTTGTTGGAGACAGGAGAGAACGCACTATGGAGGTGAAAAGTGCAAAACAATACGACAGCATCAAGCAGTGTGCTGACGCTATTATTGATAAGGTTGGGAAGAATATTGTTTTGGGTACCCCCTTGGCACTGGGTAAACCAAATCAACTGATTAACGAAATTTATAGGCGAGCAAAGGAAGATTCGTCTATCAAATTGAGAATAATAACTGCATTGTCATTAGAACGGCCCAAGGCTTCCGGCGAATTGGAGAGCAGGCTGGCGGGCCCCCTGGTCGAGAGAGTGTTTGCTGATTTTCCGGATTTTGAATACCTGATTGATATGAGGAAAAACCAGCTACCCCCCAATTTTGAATTAATTGAATTTTATAATAAATCCGGTAGTTTTCTGAATATTCCCCACGCACAGCAAAATTATATCAGTACCAATTACACTCATGCCCCCCGTGACATTTTTGCCTTAGGCATTAACGTTGCGGCCCAGTTGCTTGGCAAAAAGACCATAGCTGGCAAGACCATGTACAGCATGAGCTGCAATCCCGACACACCGATTGAGATTGGCGATGGCATGCGGAAACAGGCATCCAATGGTGAAAAGAATTTCATCGTAGGTCAGGTCAACAATAATTTACCTTTTATGTACGGCGACGCCCTTTGCGACGGTAAAAACTTTGATGCCATAGTAGACAATCCCAAGTACGATTTTACTCTTTTCGCGCCTCCCAAAGGTTCCATTGCAACCGATGATTATATGATCGGTATGAACGCCAGCGCCCTGATTCAGGATGGAGGAACCCTGCAAATTGGAATTGGCGCCCTGGGTGACGCGATTTGCGCCGGTCTGCAAATGCGACAGGATCACAACAAAGCCTATTGTGATTCCTTGCATGCTTTTAATATTCTTGAAAATTTTGGAGACACCATTGCAAGATGGGGGGGAACCAATCGTTTTGAAGAAGGCTTGCATGGATCGTCCGAAATGCTGGTGGATGGCTTCGTACATCTTTTCCGCAGCGGTATCATTAAGCGTAAAGTATACGATAACAAGTCTCTGCAGAAGCTGATCAATCAGAAGAGAATCACTGAGAAGGTTACTCCTGAAACCTTGACTGCATTGATGGAAAACGAAGCAATTCACAGGAGGCTGACAAAGCGTAATTTCGATTTCCTGCAGAAGTTTGGTATCTTCAAACCCGGACTTAGTTATCATGATGGGGAGATTAAAAATGGTTCTGCCACTTACTCTGCTGATCTCTCCGATGCGGTGAATTTTGATAAGATTGCTGCCAACTGCCTTGGCAAAGAGCTGCAACAGGGAATAGTCATGCATGGTTGTTTCTTCATCGGTCCTCAATCATTCTACGATGCACTGAATGAGATGAGTGAAGAGGAAAGACAACTCTTTAACATGACCAGTGTTCAAT
>JAKSDL010000460.1 GCA_022360105.1 Pseudomonadota bacterium | reverse complement strand
TACCTTTTGGTGAGCCCGTTAATTACTAATTGTTAATAATTGATTGTTGATTATTAGAAGGGCAGATTTCGGTTATCGGTTATCGGTTATCGGTTATCGGTTATCGGTTATCGGAAAATGCCCTTTGCAAGAATAGCTATCAAAGGTTTTTTTGTAACTTTTTCCAAATTTTGGTTTTAGTGAGCTTCTTGCCAGTTTTCACCTGAGTTGGCATCGACTACCAGCGGAACTTTCAAGGATACGGAGTTTTCCATTGCTTCAATTGCCATCTTTTTGAATTCATCGCACTGAGTTTCTGGCACTTCAAATACCAGTTCATCGTGAACTTGCATGATCATTTTGGCTTTTGGATAGTGTGTCTCTATTTTGCTCTGGATATTGATCATGGCTATCTTGATTAAATCAGCGGCTGATCCTTGAATTCTGCTGTTAATGGCCACCCGTTCAGCAGCAGTCTTTGCCATTTTGTTTCTGGAATTGATATCCGGTATTAGCCGTCGTCTTCCAAACATGGTTTCCACCCAGCCATTTTCAAGACAAAAGGCAATGGTATCATCCATATATTTTTGAATACCGGGATATTTTGCAAAATAGGCATCAATAAACTGCTTGGCCTGCTTTTGGGGGACATTTATTTCCTGCGACAAACGGAAGGCGCCCATACCGTAGATAATCCCGAAATTGATGGCTTTGGCAGCCCTGCGTTGATCACTGTCCACTTCGTCGACAGGAACTTCATAAACCGCTGCCGCTGTTTCCGTATGAATATCTCCGCTTTGGTTGAACACTTCAATCAGTCTTTCATCACCGGAGAGATGAGCCAGAAATCGAAGTTCAACTTGAGAATAATCTGCTGAAATAATTAGCGATCCATTTTCAGGGATAAATGCTTTCCGAATTTTCCTTCCGTCTTCATCTCTAATTGGAATATTTTGCAGATTTGGATTGGTAGATGCGAGTCTGCCCGTCGCCGCAATAGCCTGGTTGTATGAGGTATGAATCCGTCCTGTTTTTGAATTAATCAACGTTGGCAGCACTTCCAGATAGGTGTTGATCAATTTATTCTTTGTTCGATACGCCAGCAAATCCTCTCCGATAGGTTCAAATCTTGCGATTTTCTCCAGCACTGAAGCATCTGTTGAGAAACCGGTTTTTGTCTTTTTCTTCGCAATGTTTATTCCCAGGTCTTCAAACAAAACTTTGCTAAGCTGCTGAGGCGAGTTGATATTAAACTCCTGACCGGCTCGTTCATAAATACTGTATTTTAGAGACTCCAACTCGTCTTTCAACCTATTATTTAAATCAGCCAGATAGTCAGTGTCTATTTTAACACCGTGTCGTTCCATCCTTGCCAAAGTTTGACACAGGGGTAATTCGATGTTTTGATACAGTTCCAGCAGATCCTTCTTGGCAAGATTGGGGAATATCTTTTGATGGATCTGCAAAGTAGCATCAGCATCTTCAGCGGCATATCGCAGCGCCTGATCCAATGGTACCTCCGCAAATAGAATTTGTTTTTTCCCTTTGCCGGCCACATCTTCGAATTTGATCATTTTATGTTGCAAATGACGATCTGCCAGATCATCCAGGTTATGACGATGAAGATTGGCATCCAAGAGGTACGATTCCAACATGGTGTCACGCAAATTGCCTTTGAATGTGATCCCATAATTAGCCAACACCATGATTTCGTACTTAATGTTTTGTGCAATAATATCGATATCCTTGCTTTCAAATATAGGAGTCAGGATTTCCAAAACCCTGGTCAGTTCCAGTTGTGCGGTGAAATCGTTATGCGCTACGGGGACATAAACCGCACCACCTTCCGGCCATGAAAGAGCGACCCCTACTATTTCAGCATCAATAGGGTGAAGAGAGGTGGTTTCCAAATCAAGGGAGACCTGTTTTTGCTGCAAGATCTCTTTGCAGATCTTTTGCAATCGATCTTCTGTATTGACTAATTCGTAAGAATCATAGTCCAGGCCTTTCTTTTGC
>JAKSDL010000562.1 GCA_022360105.1 Pseudomonadota bacterium | reverse complement strand
GCATTAAGCATTATCAAAGCCAGACTTTCACAAGTATATGGAACGCTTGTTAAGAATGACTATTTTCCTTTTGACCGTGAAGATTTGATAAGCTGTTTTGATGCTGAGATATTAAGTCCCCGTGAGGTCATTATTGAAGCGAATAATCGGTTGAAACAAGTTCTTGGTGCGATAGACCACGAACCTTTGTCTTCACTGTCGGATATTCTCTACGAGGAGTTTTCGCAACAATACAAACAACTGTTGAATAACTCCACCAGTGTGTCTCCTGACCGGATGCGATTAAGACATACTTTAAACATCTACCTGAAAAGTTTTCCCGAGAGTTCCCGGCTTCAACTGCTGTCTATTGAGTTTTCCGGTGGAAGCAATGATGCGGTTGACTTTGTTTGCAGTTTCAAATCTGAAGCAAACGGGGAATTTAAGGTGGCCTTTGTTATTGATGATTCCGTCCATCACAAGACAGTGAATAGCAAGCTGGAAAAAGCAATTGAATTTCTGGAAGAAGAGTCGACTCACAAGGTTTTTTACGTACGCGACCGCAGGTCTAAATTTCCGGGTCCGGATGTTTGGAAAGTAACCAATAAAACCTTAAGGAGGTTTAAGGACAAAGGGGGTCTGTCAATTAAGCTAACACAAGCACAGGCAATGGCTTGGTACGCTATGACATTTTTACACTATAAGGTTGTTGAGGGGGATGTCACATTTCAACAAGCGGGTAAAACCATGCGAGCCGTTACTGACAACGAGTTTATGCAGTTTGCTTCTATTTACCTGCACAGCCCCAAACAACTCAACCTTTTTGATTTGGATGAAAAAATTGACAGTCCTAGGATGACCTCTCAGAAAAAGAAAAGGCTGGAGAAGCTCACTGTTTTAAACATCTGGTAGCATTAACAGCATGCCCCAGACTGATTACGGGAAGGATGTTAGTTTAGTGCAGTTGAATCGTGTGGATTTCGTTGAACAAAGCATTGAATAGAAGAATCACAGCTCTTCTCGGTGATCACCCTGTCTAAAAATATATTCATCAGTCTTTATCTTTTGTGGTTTTAAAATAGTTGCGACTTGTCCAATTTTTTTATCATCGTCAACAATATCCTCAAATAATGCGAAGTTTTTTAATCGGGTTACCGGTTTTTTCTATGCAGCCGTTTTAAAATTTGTTGTTCAATGTAATGGTGTCAAATCTATAGGTATAGCCCGGTTTTAACTAACAAGTGCCTGAACGAAAATCAATTTAATCCATACCAATAAAAGCTTTGAAAGCAGTTTGGTACTTCGAAGTTTAGTGCTTTCAGCGTTCAGCAATCAGCTCTCAGCCGGTTTTTGCTTGCAATTGTAATGTCTTAAGCTGAAAGCTGACGGCTGACAGCAGGTTACTCTTCAAGCTGAATTCTGAGATCTGGCACGAGGCTGGATAAGGGGTTAGCGTTTTTCCGTTCAGGTACTAACTAAACAAGGCAGCATATCCCACGGAGTTTTTATCCCTGGTTTGATTACCGGAACAATCGTAGCTTTTGAAAGTGAATTCAGGCCTGTTCATGCTTTGAATCATGTTCATGGCGGTAAGGATAGGTAAAGCACCACAAATGGTTGCATCTGTTTGTTCCATAAAACCGATCAAACCAGAAATGTCTCCTGCAACAATATGATCAATTGCCTGCATATCCATTGCTTCGCCTGATCCATACCCGTATTTTTGGGGAAAGTGATTAAAGTTAGGTCCAACATGATTGAAGTCCGAACTGATCACCCAAAGCGTTTTATCATCATCCAGTTCTATTAAAAGATCTGCCAGTTTTGCTGCGGATTGATAAGAACCGGAGAGAAGTATCGGGCTGTATTTAGCGTCAGGCAATAAATGTAACAAAAAAGGCATTTGCACTTCCAGGCAATGTTCCATTTGATGGTAGCGTGAATCCTTGATCACCTGCGGATGATTCACCGCAGCAATTTTTGCTTCTCCGATTGGAAATGACCAGTATTGTTCTTCTGATTCGGCGGCTCCGCGAAAAGAATAGCGATGGGAAGGACCCAGAAGTATAACCTTTTCATAATTAGCAGGTTCGATTTCCGCAAAAGATTTGCCGGCAATCCTACCTGAGTAAATATAGCCGGCATGTGGAACGATAATGAATTTTACTTGCTGGTCGGATACCTTGGTCGATTCATCAATAAAACCTGCAACTTCCTGTTTAAGAACTTGCGGATCGCCAGTATAAAACATCCCCGCAACTGCTGGTTTACGGTGTGTTTCCATTTTCTGCCCCAAAAAGGTTAAGTAGAAATCCTCCCACGCCAACGGCACATACCCTTGGCCAGGCAATGCAGCGCACTTTGCCTGCTCTCTTTCCCTTTGTATCGTAAATAAACGACCAGGTTGAAGTGGCAAAATAACTGCCTGTTATCCTGTCGTTCTGGTTGTAAATTTGCCCTTTGGTTGCATACCCCACCAGTGTGCTGTTTTGATCATTGTTTACCAGAAATAGCTTTGCAACGCCTTCTTCAACCATGATACCGACTCTACCTACTTGTCGTTCTTGCTCATCAAAAATCTCTACAAATCTCGGGTAAACATGTGCTGTGCCGAAGGGCTTGTCATCTCCGTCAAAAATGGGTCCCTTAACCGGAAAGGGACCGTATTCCACGCCACTGGTACTGCAGGTCAGAAGGATAGTCAGACAGAACGTAAAAATGGCAACAGCAGGATATTTGAAGGACATAAATCAGCTTTGTTTCTAATTAACTATGAATCACAAAATGTTGTCCTGCTTTTAAAAGCATATGGTTGTCCGGAAGATCTGACAATTTTTTACCTGTATGCATATATACCACATCGCAGGGATTGTCGAAATAGTCTTCCGGATCACCATGAATCGATCCACTACCAGCATCAACAAAGGAAATGTCATGGCAAGTGTCATCCGGAAGGGTATGCATCAGCTCATTGTATCTTGTTTTACTGTAAACACCTGCCGAATTTAACGATTCGATCATTCTCTTGGAGAGGGTATCACCGGAAAGAAAAACACTTGATGTTTCCTTACCGTTTTTTACATTTAGT
This sequence comes from Pseudomonadota bacterium, assembly GCA_022360105.1. The sequence continues at coordinate 986 of JAKSDL010000562.1, read as the reverse complement.
CTCAAGCCCAACGCCGGAATCGCATGACTGGAATAGAAAACTTCAATGCGCGCTCCAAACAAAGAAAAGGGCTTATTGGCGTAAATCGGATGAAAATTATAGAACGATTTCGCTTTTCCGTAACCACAGTCCAGGATAGTCATGAGCTTTAGTATCATGCAGTGAAAAATCTCCGGAGAGGTGTAAAGATCCACTTTTTTGCCAAAGCCAACGCTCTCCATGATATCAAGGTGATCTTCGTGGACGTGGGAGACAAAAACAGCATCCAGCTCCTCCAGAGTTAAACCTAGTTTTTCCAAATGTCTGTGCAAAAAGGCCGGGCAATCCCATAACATCCATTTGCCGTTAAATCGAAAAAGAAATCCATTGGCTGGTTGTGTGGGATCGAATCCTTCGCTTGCACCCAGACAACGCACGCTGAACAGGGAATTGGAAATAATCTCTTTTCTTGTGACTTCAACACCCTCAATTGGATACACGGGATTCAGAGGCTTGGTGACCGACAGTTTGGTCTTCAGTTTTTTGTCACAGGTGATAAAAAACTCATCTTCATCTTTTCGTTCGATGCTGACTTTGGGAAACTCTTCAAATGAGGGGTAAATTTCTTTTTTATCGCCAATTTCCAGGGGTACAAACTCGATCATTTCATCCATTTCGTAGGGCACCCCTGCTTTGTTCCGGGGAGCCAGGAATTTGGTTTCATCCACGATCTGTTTGATTTTTCTTTTGCTCAATTTAGTAGGAATATCAAGGTTTGCCTCCACATTCATGATTTCCTCATATTCCGGACCAAGCAAGGTAACGCGTAACATTTCTCTGAGTTTTTTACAGATTTTTTTCTTGGCAAATACCTTGAACTTACGTCCCCTGGCCATTCCTTGTTGAATAAATAAAAAGTGGTAAAACGGGAATTCGAGGCATGCGAAAGAAGAGTTGTATTTGTACAAGGTCCCGGGAATGACAATTGTTTCCGGCATGGGCACATG
>JAKSDL010000411.1 GCA_022360105.1 Pseudomonadota bacterium | reverse complement strand
TACAGCTTCTCAAGAGATTTTTACTTTTTCTCTCAAGACGGCTTACAATTACTGGCTAATCCTGCTAATGGAATGAAAATAAACTTTTGCGATTGTAATTCTCACATTTGATGAACAGCGATATGATGAACGATGCCCTTTTCATAGTTGATGCTTTCACCGACAAACCTTTCTCAGGAAATCCCGCGGGAGTCTGTTTGTTGTCCGAACCACGCGAAGCAGAATGGATGCAGCAGGTTGCCTTTGAAATGAATCTTTCGGAAACAGCTTTCATTGTAAAACAGGATGATGGATTTCAATTGAGGTGGTTTACCCCAAAGATCGAAGTGGATATCTGCGGGCATGCCACTCTTGCCGGAGCCCACCTTCTGTGGGAAACAGAGATTTTGAATTCCGAGGAAACCGCTCGATTTCACACTCGAAGCGGAGTGTTGACAGCCATTAAACAGGGAGAATTCATCAAAATGGGTTTTCCGGCCATGTACTCCAGGCCTGAAGAGTTTTCCCCAGAATTACTGAATGCCTTTAAGATCAATCCTTATTATGTGGGTAAATTTGATGAGAAACTGCTGATTCAGGTAGAAAACGAGCGGATCGTTCGTAACCTGGAACCCGATTTTGCCAAACTAAAACAACTGGATGAAAGAGCAGTCGTCGTTACGGCAGAATCCGACTCGGAGGATTACGACTTCATATCCAGGTACTTTGCCCCCTGGGTTGGTGTGAATGAAGATCCTGTAACGGGTTCCAGTCATTGCTGTTTGGCAACCTTCTGGGCAAGGCAGCTGGAAAAGAAAGATTTGAAAGGCTATCAAGCCTCTCCCCGCGGAGGATTCATCACCATGAAATTAGATGGGGAAAAAGTTATTCTGGGAGGCCAAGCTGTGACAGTTTTCAAGGGTAATCTACTGGTTTAATGGGAATATTTTGTTCGATCAAATGTACTTTGAATAAGGAGCGATGCAATAATGAGTGAATTACTTTTGATCTGGTTATTTCCCGTCGCCATTTCCTTTCATAATCTTGAAGAAGCCGTCTGGTTACCACAATGGTCAGAGAATGCCGGTCGTTGGCAAAAGCGGGTTGAAGCAGGATCTTTTCGATTCGCAGTAGTTGTGCTTACGTTACTTGCTTATTTGGTGTCCGCACTTACCGTTTGGGGTGGCAAGCAATCTCTCGGTGCATATTTATTGGCGGGCTATGCCTTGGCTATGTTGTTAAATGTTGTAATGCCTCATCTTGCCGCATGTGTTGCTTTAAAAAAATACGCTCCGGGCACCGGAACAGCAATCGCTTTTAATCTTCCGGTCACCTTCCTTCTGTTGCGTCAGATGATCCTGCAAAATTACATTGAATTAAGTCGCTTTTATTGGGCAGGTCCTTTGACTGTCGTAGTTATTCTCACCTTGATCCCTTTGCTTTTTGCAGTTGGGAGAAAACTGACAGCTGACAGCTGATAGCCGAATATCCATCCTTAAAACTTATATCCGGCCACAAGGTTAATTTTGAAATTAAAAGGTATTTGCAGATCACTAAGCGAACTACTCTCAAAATCGGAGAGAGTGCCATCAATCTGATAGGTTCTGACGCAAAATTCATTTCGTTCACCTAAATACCAGTCACCGAAAAGATAGCTGATTTCGACCCGTGCACAGGTCGAAATAAACGTAGAATCCACATTTTCGGCATCAAGCAGTTTCTTGAAAGAGTAATTCTGGTAAAGAAACCCTCCGCCGGCTTCCAAATCAAGAGGATAATTCGGAAGGATATTATAACTGGCAAAAATACCAAGCGAATTGTACCGGCCGGATACTGAAGATTCAGCATATTTTTTACAAAATTCCGTTTCCTCATCTTCACTGTCACACTCAAATGATGAGGTTGAAAGTTGCCCGAAGTTAGCTGCTACCTCGTAATTTAGTTGTTCCTTCGTGTTTTTGAACCCAACATGCAGCATGGTACCGGAAAGGGACGTGGAATCCTTCTCACTCTTTTGGGCATTTCCGCTATCCTCGTAGGAGAATTTGTAGTTGAGAATTGCCATATGAAATCCGAAACCGATGTTTAATCGGTAGCCATCTCTATCATAAAGAATGATTTCTTCCTCAACATCTACTGCTTGTTCAGGAAGGTCCTGATCTTGCCCAGCGGAGACCGGCACAGACTGGTCCATGGCAGCTGTCAGTTCCTGGTCCTTGCGAACAAAAAAGAATTCCCCGCTCTCATCGTCAGCCATATGCAGACGGCCATATTCCGGAGTCTGAAGCGCATCCGCGTTTTTGACCTCTTTTCTTAGGTTCAATGCCAGCTCAGAGGCACTGAGGGGAGCTGTTCTTTTCTGCTTGAGAATGTCCAGCAATTTTCCGGCAAAAACCGAATTATTGCCCCACCCCTGGTCGGCAACAGGTTCGAGACCGCCTGATGTGATAATCTGCCGACTTTTCTTGCTGGAGAGATCCCTGAAATACCGTGAATGAACAGCAACTCCCCTGGTGGTTCGAATCAAGGAACCGCTAAAACAGGAATCAGCAATGACCAAGGTGTGCCTGGATTGAATCGCTTTTATCTTGCTGAGTATCGTGCTTGTCGGAATAAACAGTCGTTGCGTTTCAGGACTTCCGGCATCACGTGGCACCCAGTAGCCTTCATCTTCTCCCGGCGGGTAATAGCCATGCCCTGCATAATAAATTAAAAGATTGGTATCTGAATCCGTGACCCTTTTGATGTCATTAAACGCCCCTATAATATTGTCAAACGTGGCGTTTCTTAGCACAACCACATCACTGTCCTTAAAGAAATAGTCACGCACAAGGACATTTTTTAACTCTTCAACATCGTTGATCGGTGTTTTTAAAGCTTGCCAGCTAGGCTCGTCATAGCTGTTAATTCCTATTAAAATTGCCTTGTGACTTCCCAGTCTATATTTTTTAACAGCCCGTGCCCTGGTTTCTTCCAGTTCTTTGTTAATGTCGGAAAGTGTGACTTTTTGCAGGGCGTCCATCCTCATTTCACGGTACACATAATTTGATGCGTGTGAAGAGGCATTAACTCGTTCCATGAGATAAGCTACGCGAGCCGCATTCCCTTGTTGCTGATACCAGGCAGCCATACCCAGCAGTTCTTTATTGCTGAATTGGGAAGGTTCCTGACTTTTCTCCAACACCAGTTGTTGCCATAAATCATCAAATATCTGCTGATCACCCAAACCCGTTCCTTCTGTTTCTCCCCTTACACGAAGCTGGGAAATATAAGAGCGGGGAGCAATGAGGTTGCTTAAAAAAGACAAGGATCGACCAGACGCGGGGGGCTGTCGAATGAATAGCTCAAACAATTCGTAAATCCCCTCCTTTTTTATTTCCACCAGCTTGTTGCCTCTTTGCAGGTACAGGGTAGCTGCTTTTTCGATTTGGACCCGGGGATACTGGGAGATTGTAAACTCTTGTCCCACAGTAGCCGACCTTCGTTCCTTTTGCTTGTCCCACAGGTAAACTTTTCCCTTGAACAATACTATGACGACAGGCTTCTCCGCTGCAAAAACGGGAGTTGTAACAGATGCCAGAAACCAGCAGACTAGAAAAAGCAGGGTTAGCTTAGAAACCTGCCTGGCAGATCTTTCCCGAAAACGTAATATCATTTTAAATAAACAAGTTCTTTTTATACTCAAAGTACGGATGGCCAAATTGGGTGATATAGCCCTTCGGCCGCTATAACTGCGACATGTTGCGGATTGTTACTTTAAACCTTTCCTTAGCGGATAGGAAGCTTTAATTCAGCTTTCCATATATGGTCATCATGAGTGAAATCCAAATGAAAACCTCCTTCGGGATATGCAAGAACCAGTCGATCCTGCAGATTTTTCAACCCGGTTTTGGATGAGACGGTTTGAACAGCTGAGTTGTATGGATTGGTGACAGAAAAAACCAGTTTGTTGTCCAAAATTGAAAGATCGAGGACAACCTCAGCTTTGTCCAGGGTGGTTTGTTTTAATAAACCCTCGGCATGCTTGACCGCATTCTCAACCAGAGGAAAAAAGGTGTGCCAGGGTGCCAGACAGGATACAACATCTTCCGACCAGTTAAACCTGAAAGTTATATTTTCACCGTGAACCATCTGCTGCTGTTTCAAATAAGATTCCAGGTATTCAATCTGAACCGTAACCAAAACCATAGCTTGATCCCCATATTTCAGTGAACTTCGGAGCATTTCCGCAAATTCAACCAGGTATTCTTTTGCCGATTTCGGATCATGCTGGATCATGACACTCAGCCGCGAGAACTCGTTGAACAAATGATGCGAGTGCAATTCGTTGGTAAGGAAATCTATTTTTGCCTGCTTCAAATTCAATTCTGCACTTAGCCTGAAGACCTTTTCCTGGACACTGCAAACTAATATTCCCGTAACGGTAAAAAAAAGAATCATGGAGGCCGGCAAGACAAACGGAAGCTCGATATTTTGAAAGCTAAAAATCCAACCGGCAAAAAGAAACAGACAAACAATTGTCACCAAGGATGTTATCATGCCACTGATGACGCCCCGATACACCAGTATTAAAGCTATTAAAC
>JAKSDL010000308.1 GCA_022360105.1 Pseudomonadota bacterium | reverse complement strand
GGCTGCAAAATTCCATGGCAAAGGTGTCGGACAGGCGATGACCGATTTTATCTTTAGCTGGTTTCGCAAGAGAAACATAAGAAGAGTCGAATTATACGTGCTGGAAGGTCTTGCAGCATCTGATTACTGGTTGAAGATTGGCTTTAAAACATTTATGGATCGCAGGTTTATCATTATTTAGTCTGGTGAGAACATCTCTCTGTTTCCGAATCGGATGTTCAAAAATATAATAAAATAGCAGCACAGGTGAGCTTCAGCTGGTCATTGGAAATCGATAATAACGGACCAGCCACAAAAACGGAGATAATCTCAGCCTTCAAAACGTTCTAGTTTGCGGCCGTAAAGGCTTGTACCATTTACAACATTTTTGTTTTTAATAAGACCCATGAAAATAGAATCAATTGTTAACTTCCTCAAAGTGATAGAACAGTTTAAGACCTGTGAAAGGACCTGCAGAACAACCGATAACAGCAGGCCTGAAAGCGATGCGGAACATACCTGGCATTTGGCGACCTTTCTTTTGTTGCTGGAAGATGATTTTGAAGACATTGATTTTAATAAGGTTCTTAAAATTGCGTTGATACATGATTTACCTGAAATTTTTGCAGGCGACACCAATCCTTACCGAGGGGATACCAGCAACAAGGAAGAAAATGAGAAGCAAGCAGCACAAAAGCTGTTTTCCCTTTTGCCGGATAACCCCAGGAGATCATTTGAAGCATTGTTTCAAGAATATCTTGAGCAGAACACGATCGAATCGCAAATCGTAAAATCCGCAGATAAACTGATGCCGCTGATTCAGAATATCTGCACCAATAAAACCTATTCCTCCTACAGAGAGCTGGAAGTTCAACACCAGGAAGTGAAAGATTATATGGACTCCTATTTCCAATCCGATGGTATCTTACGGGATTTCTACACCAGACTGTTGGATGAAGCAAAACGTAAAGGTGTATTTTATAGTTAAAGAGTATGAGTCGGCTTCAAAAAGTGTTTTTATTAGTCATTTTGCAACGTCCAATTTATTAAAGGTGGGTGAAAAGTCGTTTTAACCCACCTTTCCTTTCGCAATCACCTTTTTTCAAGAGGTGATTTCATTAACAAACAAGCGTTTGGTATGCGGTACCGGTTCCGCATATCCCATGCGAAAAAGCATCTGCACGGTACTACCCGGTTTTACATTTAACAGCTCTAAGAATTCTTTCTGCAAATCCTTCATGTCTTCATATTCCTGCAATACCTGACTCATGGGGTGCATGGAGACTCCTTGCCTGGCTGTGAGCAGGTTAATTCTGGAATACAATTCCCCAACTTTGAACTGATCGACTCTGCTGTTGCTTTCCGACTCGATCCAGCCATAAGCAACAGCTGACTTGGCCTGTTCGTAGGTCATTTTTGTTCCCTCTTTGGAAAATGCGGAATCAACAGCATAGGCCTCTTCCCTGGTTCCCAGAAAAAAAGTTTCCGCCATAAAGCGTTTGAATCCTGTGACGCCATTGTTAGCCAGGCTAAATCCGTCCCGATATTGTAGAGCTTCTTCCTCGCTAAAACGAAAAATGTCCACTGTTTCCTTATTTCGGTCCAAATCCGTTACTTCAATGGCCATTGCCCTTCCAAGGATGTCAGACAACGGGATCAATAGCTCTTTTTGGGAAGTGTGTCGAATGGTGACACCTCTCGGAACCACCAGGGATTCCATTTCCATCAGGTGTTTAGCCGGAATTGGTTTATCTTCGTAAATCCTTTTGTTGGATTGACGTTCCAGTAACCATGGATAAAAGGGGTCTTCCTGAATGCTCTCATCTTGAATGAGGCGGACTGAGGCAACAGGTTTGTCTTCAATGATCTGATTGGAGTACTCTCCAAGAGGAAACAAATCGACTTCAGGTTTGTAACCCATTGCAGAGGCAGCAATCCTGAGATACTCAATAAAGGTCCCCTGGCTGATGTGAATCTGTCGGGCAGGAGGATCCGTGAACGGCAGCAGTCTTTCCTGGTCTACAAAAAGATCGAACCGGTTCTCTCCCTTGATTTGGATTGTCCAGGGCTGGACATTATGGGAATTAGGGGCCTGCATGGCATAGGAAATCAGTCTGAGCAGGTTATCTGTGGCTTTGGGGTCCAGGTCTTTCAAATTACGCCGGGATGCCATCAGCTGATATACTCCTGAAAAAGGAGAAACCATCGTGATGCAACTGCCTGCAGCCATTATTTTGATAAAATTTCTTCGTTTCATTTTTCGCTTCCACATTGTAGGAGCAATCAATCTCTTGCCTCATCCAACTGTGTTTTTAACTTCTCAAGCAAGGATTCCAGTGTTTTCAAATCCTCTGAATTCCATTCTTGGGCAATTCTGGTGATATCGGGTCCCAGTTTGTCCCAGGCGGAAAGTAAAACTTTAAGTCCGTTTTCAGTAACATAAAAAGATTTAACTCGCTTATCCGCTTTTTCCTGGACCATTTTCAAATAACCTTTTTTCAACAGTCGCTGGGTGGTTTTGGTCATGGCAGGTTGGTTTACCTCCATGACCCTTGCCAGTTCCGTGACCGTCCATCCCCGCTCGGGGCTATTTGAATAGTGGGCAAGTAAGGAAAACTGTGCCATTGGCAGGTCAATTTCACCTAATACACGATTCAGTCTTGTTGTAGCTAATTGATTGATTATTCCAATTAACAAAAAAATACGTTGCATGGTTTATTCGGGTAAAAAAATTGATCTCGGGTTTTGTCTGAATAAATCCTGAAGTCGCATGCATGGATTCGCTTTGTTCCTTTACTTAAAAGAATCCAGTATCCTGAATTCAAAATTCTGAAGGAATAAGGACTCGCTTCGCTCCGTTTAAACATTGAAACAAAACTTGAGATTTTATCAGCTGATGTAATTTAATAATTACATTCCTAGGAATGTAATGCAAGAATAAATATTCCTAGGAATGTAAAATTTACTAATCCATTGAAATATTGTTAAATTTCATGCGGGATTTTTGCCAAGTGATGATCGAAGCTCAATCTGTGTGCCCAAGAGAGGGGGGCACCAATTGGTTCGGAAGGCTTTTCAATCCGACGGGTTGGTAAAACATCAGTGTCCTTCCTACGGAACTAAAACCGAAAGACACGCTTAACCGCTTATCTACTTCTGGACGCTGTCCAGATCTAAATCTACGGTCTTTCCAATAGTAACGATTTTGCTTCGGGATTGAATGGCTTTATCGATAAGGTTTTGTCTTACCTTTTCTTCGCTACTGCGGTCTTTTCCTTTTCCCTGGATGGGGATGGTGTTGTTTGAAATAATCCATCCCAGGTAATTATACGCGGTTTTTAAAACCTGTTGGTATTCCGATTTCTGAAAAAGCACTTCATCCTGGGAATTGATTGCCACCCAGCCGATCCTTAAAACAATATTGGCGTGCCATTTCGTAGAGATTTCACCATTAATCTGGTTATCTGCAATACCCAGCGCATATTTATAAACCGTTTTCATCGCTGCGCGTTTTGAATTCAAATCCGCTGCCGCATAAGCCAACTTGTAATCAGCCACGTACTGGGAAAGTACAACCACTGTTTTCCGCATTTCCATCTCTTTATCCGGATCGGGAATTTGACTCAACAGTCTATTGACGAGCTTCTTCTGGGAAAATGTCGGTACACGAACATAAAGAGTCAAAACACTGATCAATATGGTCATGATGTTGTTAATGTTGACTTTGACGTCCAAATCCCTATCCTGGGTACGCTCCAGGGCGGTTATGGTTTCCTTGATTTTGTTGGGTGCAAGATTAAGGACAGCATAGCTGGAGTTGGAAATTGCGCGGCTCATGGTATTGAAAGAATCCAGTTCTTCTCTTTTAATGATCATGGCGGCAACTTTCTTTTGACCCTGGTATACTCTTCGGACCATTTGTTCAAAGCGTTTGTCAGTTTCCTGCGAAATGACGGAATAGTTGTACTTCAGCATCCGATTCAGTGTGTGAAGGTAGTCATTGTAGATCTGAATCAACCAGGTTGTGTAATAGAAAGTGATGCAGTCGCTGAAAATAGAGGACATCATACCCTGGAGTGCTTTTTTCAGGTTTTTCAGGCGATCTTCATCCATTCTGTTAATCGCCATAGGGCTGACATCTTTGTTTTCCGAAAAATCCTTGGAAGTATTGAAAAGATAAATGGCCCAGATGGCTTGCATGTGAGGAGATTGCTCATATTTTTCGACATACTTTTTTAGATTTTTTCTTGGGTCACGGGTTTGGTTTTCCAGAAACGCGTTCAAAATTGCTCGAGCATCTTCAACAGCAGTTTCGATCTTTTTTTGATCCTTTTTTTGAGCAAATCCGAACCAGCTTGATTCCTTTTTAAATCCATCGGTACGTATTCCCTTGATAAATTCGGGGGAATCGGGAATCAGCTTAAGGATTTCTTCAGACTTGCCAGTCATGCGGCGGATCGTCGATTTCGGCAGGTTTTTCCCGGCATGTTCATCCGGCTTGGCCAGCTTCTGAATGTCCGAATCAGATGAAAGGTCGATGATTTCGCTATCGGATATATGCTTGAGTTTATTTGACATTGCTATTTCAATTGAAAACTTTGGGAACTGCCATTGAACAAGGAAAGTAGATTTTTACCGTAATTTGTAAACGCCCTTTCACGGAAATTTACCCAATATCAAAGTAAATGACAATAATCGACTCCACGGATGTTAAGAGTGAGCCTTGGGAGTTTGGTTGAAATGAAGTATTAGTAAAATCCCGTAAAAATCGAATCGGTCACTGGACAATGGAGAATGTCTGCAAAGGTTTGGTCGCCAGGATGTGATGGGCAGGTAAGAAACAGACTATTTAATCTACATTCTCATTTCAAATCTGTATTTCATTTTCATTAAGATCGCTGTGTATATCTTGCTGCGCTAAAATTGATTTGACTTCTTTGTTGGGCTGGGAATAAAAATCGCGTTCCAGTCTCTCACAGTGTTTCTGCACAGAATATTGTTCCAAGGCTTTTTTTCTGCCATGGGCACCTTTTTTCTGTCTCAGTTCCGGATTATCAATGAGTTCGTTAAGCTGATTAGCCAGCTGGTGCGGATTGTCCGGTGGCACAATTCCCCCCTCTTCAAAGGTAATGCACTCCGGCAGTCCTCCTACACGGGTGGCAATCACAGGCACCCCACATGACATATATTCAAGCGCAATACGGCTCAATTCTTCAGAACCGACTGATGCGATTACCCCAATATCCAGTTTTGCTATTTCATTCTCGATAGAGACTGTTTCGCCAATGACTTTGGTTATCTCACGTAGTCGATAGTTCTCTAACAGCCCATCAATAGTATCACGATGTATCTCAAAATTTGTCCCACCTATGATAACTTGAAAATCAGATCGATTATATGTGTCTCGTAGAATCTGACAGGCTTCAAAAAATATTGGATAGCCTTTGACTGTATCAAAGCGTGCAAACATGCCAATCTTGACCGATGAGTTTTTCTTTTTGGGTAAGGGTTGAAATCGATTTGTATCCACGGGTGGATTTAAAACGGTCATTTTTGAATGACAAGGGGCAACTGAGCGTAATTGTGACAGAACAAGTTGGTTGGGAACCAGAACGTGAGTGAAATGAGTCCAGAAAAATCTTCTAAAAAAGAAACCAGGTTTTGGTTGATCACGACTTGAGCAGATAACAGGAACACGATTGCGGGAGAACTTGCAGGCAAACCAGAGCCTGGTTTTGCCGTTGTATCCGTGCAAATGAACGATTTGATAATCACCTTTTTTCAGTAATTTCCAGAAGGTCAGAAAGGCGACAGGATTGTTGTAATGCTTAAAATTAAAGATCCGGGAAACGATACCTTCTTTTTTCAGCCTTTGATCTATTTTTGAACTAATCAAACAGCAAACATCGATATTCTCTCCTGACTCCCGTTGCTGTTTAATTATCAAATAAGCATTCGCTACTTGAGCGTGCCATCCTTTTGAAATAATGATATGAAGTTTTTTCAAGGCAGTTTTATCGTTTTGGTTTTACATTAACCTAAGATTATCGCATCCGTATAGTCTGGCCGGGTGTAAAAATTTTAACTATTTCAGAAATCTTAAGTCAACAATCCTTGTGTGACGACTCCAAGAGTAATTATTGTGTAATCTCCATTTTTTATTTTTATAAAAATCAATCTGATTATAAATGGTTCGCAGTCAACTCTATAGATCGAATTGGAAGAGCTGTTATTTGATTTTGGATAAACCACCGGGGGATTTATCCAGCATGATTAGCCACTCGCAATTATCATTTGATTGTTGATTATTAAAATGAAAACAATCCATAACATTGCCCTGTGATCCTACCCAAATGCAATAAACTCGATCTAACAAAAGCTCCGGAGGAGCTTAATACCACTTGGTAGAAAATCAGTAACGATAAACCTGGACTTAAAGGTTTTCCAGATTGGGATGTCAATTATTTATAATCGGATTAAATTTTATCTTCAAGGACTAGGCCAAACCATGGGATTGAGTTGAATCCGGCAAGGTGAGAAGTTCTTTTAACCGAAAAAAGTACATGGTGGAATTGAATGGCGGGAAAGCTGGAGCCTGTTTTTCGAAAGGTCTCTAAAACGGCAGATACAAACCGGCCCCAAGCATGAGCAATTGCCTGTTACCCAAACCACCGGTGAGTTGCATAAAATGGATTCCCGACTCTAAGAACAAGCTTTCGTATAGCGGATAATCGATACCCGCTTTGATACCGGCTGCAAAGTCTTGCCCCTGGTTTTCCTGCTCTGTGCCATCCGTCAACGTGGTGGAGTGATAGTTCCAATTGACCAGCGACAGGAATGGTTCGACGGAGAATTGGATCGGTTGTTTCACTAGAACAATTTTCAACCCAAAAGCCAGATTATTTAAGGTCAGAGTCTGCTCGACTTTATGCATATCTCCGTACAGAGAACGTTCCGGAGTACCAGTCAAACTGACCGATTGATAGGCCGCTGTGATTGTGACGTATCCACTCCAGACATATCCTCCGTTCAAAGCGTAACCGAGAGTGGCGTCAAAATCCTCGGCAAAGCTGCCCAAGGGAGCTGCATAAAAAGGGTACAGACCGATGGTCAGCTTTTTATTGTCAAGGTTCTTTAACGAAATCCAGCGGGGTGATAATCCGTGGAAATGTCCGTCATCACTGACTGAAGAAGAAAAGACAATATGGTAACGCTTGTCTTCATCCTTGATAAAATCATCTATTCCGGTGATGGTAACGACCTGGTCTTTGTCCCAGTTGCTTTCGTCAAACTTAAGCCTGTTTTTGTCCACCCTCCCTTCCTGTGGATTGTCACTCTTAAGTCCGATTAGAACAGGTGCCCTGGGTTTGGAACTCAATCGAACCGTGAAAGTCGCATTCTCGCCAGCCTCCGTAGTATCTCCGCTGAGCGCTCCTATAATAAATCGCGCCTCATCCATATCCTTGTTAACCAGCTTTACCTTTTCAAACGGGAGCTTGTTATAAAGAGGATCACTGCTCACTGCACCGGAGCTTGTTATCGCAAATTCCTGGTTGCCATCCACCAGGTAATCTGCAACGCCTTTGACTCTTATAATTTGTTCCTTGTCCCAGTTATGACTGAGAAATGCAGCATGTTTGGTGATTAACTTCCCCTCGCCAGGATTAGTACTTTCAAATAGCAACACCACAGACGATGTCGGTTCCGAAGTCAGGCGTACGGAAAATTTGGCTTCCTCTCCTGACTCTGAAGACATTTTATTAATCGGTTTTACCAAAATTCCACACTCATCGTTATCCCTGTTGAACAACTTGATGTTGACAGGTGGAATATCCATATAAGCCGGGTCCGTATCGCTGGAAGAAGTAATAGTGATCTGGTAGGGAATATCTCCGTCATCAATAAAATCATCGTAGCCTGAAATCGTCACTTTTTGATTTTGGTCCCAATTGGATGAATCAAACCACAACATATCCAAATCAGGGGCTGCCTCTTGTGGCTGATCCGATACTATTTTAATTGTCACTTTCCCTTTCGGTGCAGCATTTAAACGCACGTTGAAACTTACCTTTCGACCACTCTCGCTGGTATTACCGTGAATTTTGCTGACAAAAAACGTGGTAAGATTATTATCCAGATTTGACAACTGAACATCCGGGGGATCTATGCCATTATAACTCTTGTCGTCACTTTTGGCAGGTTGCAGGACTATGGCATAATTTTGTTCACCATCCACCAGCTGATCGTTGACTCCTGATACGGTGACACGCTGTGGCTGATTCCAGTTTTTAGGCGTGAATGACAGGGATCTGATACTTATCGTTCCTTCTGATTGATCATTACTGTTTAAGCCGATGGTAACCTTCGCGGAAGGCTTTGAAGTCAGCGCTATTGAAAAAGTAGTTTGGTCTCCGTTTTCAGAGGTTTTTCCTTTTGGCTGGATAATTCGAAAACCGGCTTTATCATTGTCCTGATTCACCAATTCGATGTTTACAGGGTCCAGTAGCTCGTACCTCGGATCTTTACTGCGTTTCACTTCAGCAGTAATATGGATTGGTTTATTTCCGTCAGCAATAGAATCGTCCTGCCCCTTGACTTTGACCGATTGTGCAACCGACCAGTTTTTAGGCGAGAACTGCAACTGGTTGTTCAACACGATACCTTCATTCCGATTCGAGCTCTTTAAGGACACCAAAACGTCGTGAAGAGGTTGAGAACGGAGCCTGACTGAAAAGGCTGCTTCATCCCCATTCTCACTTAACCGACCGGAAACCTCACCCAAGCGGATTCCGGCCCTGTCATCGTCTTCATTGATCAGTTTGATCACCTTGTCCGGCAATTCTCGATATCGTGGATCTTTTGCCGACTGGGTGGAAAGCTTGACCTGGTAGTCAATGTCACCATCATTAATCTCATCGTTTTGACCGACAATTTGAATCGTCTGGGGGTATTTCCAATTGGTAGCATCAAATATTAATTTCGAAGGCTTGGGAATACCCTCACTCCTGTTTGTACTGATAGCTTTTAATACGACCTTTTGCCGGGGTTGGGTTTGTAGATTGATTCTGACATTCACCGCCCTGCCGCCTTCACTTGTAGCAGTATTTGTGTAATTTATTTTCAAGGCAGCGGTATCGTTATCTTTATTGACTACCTTCAAGGATCCGGAAACACGATCGGCATAATTGGAATCATCGCTTTTGGCTGGTCCCAGGGTGATTGTATAAATCTTATCCAAATCCGCCACCAGGTCGTCCTGGCCAACTACAATTATTGTTTGAGGGATCTGCCAGTTTTCCGGACCAAAGACCAGCACAGCAGGGGAAGCAATTCCTTCATTAACATTGGAGCTTGCGACCGGTATCCTTACCTCTGAAGAAGGCTTCGATCCCAGGTGAACCTTAACTGCAGCTTTGTTTCCGTTTTCGGTGGTTTGGAGCTGATTTGAACTGACAACAAGCCGCGCTTCATCATTATCCAGGTTTACCAGTTTTATACTTTTTCTTGAAAGTCGACTAAAGCGGTAATCCCGGCTGCTGGTTGCTTGTAGAAATACCTGGTAAACAACATCGCCATCCTTAATATCGTCGTTTTGGCCTTTTACTTTAACTCGCTGGGGCTTATTCCAGTTATCAACCGTAAAACGAAGTTCTTCCGGTTTGACCACTCCTTCCGCCGTATTGCTGCTGCTTAGTTTTATGGTAACAGCATCGGTTGGTTTTGCATTTAGCTTAACCTCTAATTCAGCCTCTCCACCAGATTCGGAGGAGGTTGCCGCCAGCTTGACGACTGAATAATCTGCTTTCTGCGTGGCTTGTTTGATCTCTTTTAACTTAGGTTTCGATATTTCGTTTTTTCCACCGGATTCCGCCGAAACAGGCAAGGTGCCTATTCCCACTGTATTACCTGCACCCCCTGAGATGCGCACATTGTTTGCACCAGCAACGATCTCCCTGTTAACCAGGTTTATACCTTTCAATGGTAATTCATGATACGCTTTGTCTTTTGACTTGATTTTCTTTGCAATCACGGAAAATGGAGTGTCACCATCTGCAATAAAGTCGTTTTTTCCAACCACAACCACCTGTTGAAAGACATCCCAGTTGCCGGGTTTAAAAATCAGTGTTGGAGTTCTGATTTCTGCCTCTTTGGGTGAATCGCTTTGCAGTGTTATTTCAACGGGATAGAGCGGCTGAGACATCAATCTGATCGGAATTTCAGATTGGCTGCCATTTTCATCGGTAAAACCTTGGTATTTCCCAACATAAAAGCCGGGCTGATCATTGTCCGTATTCGTTACAGCAACCCTGGTGCTGTTTAATCGAATGAATTGCTGTGCTTTGGATTGGTCCAGTGAAATAATGACATGACACTTTTGCTCGCCATCCGCCACTCGATCATCCATTCCTCTTATGGTTACTATCTGTGGTTGATCCCAGTCATTTGGATGAAAGACAAGATTTTCAGGTTCAATACTAATTTCAGTGGGATCATCTGTTGAGATCAAAAGTGGGATTGTGGTTAAGACCGGCGATTCCAGCTGAATTCTTAATTGAACCCTGGTGCCGTTTTCAGAAACCTCCGCAGATGTGGGATCGACCCGTAATTTATAGCTTGGAGTTGCGGATGGTATATCTTTCAGGGGTTGAAGCTGAAATGGGATTCCGCTTGTTATGTTGGAGCCTGAAGACGTCGTTTTTTCACTCTTTGAAGTTACCACATTACTTCTTCTGGAATGCTCAACCGTGCGCATGGTTGCAGAGGTTGCTCGATTGATCACCCTGACTGCTGGAGGCTCCAGATTGTTGTAGTGTTTATCCTTGCTTGCTGTGGGACCTATTTTGATCGAATAGTTCGTATCCTCATCCTGACGAAAATCATTCTGACCGGTCACGGTAATCCATTGTTTTCTATTCCAATTTTTTTTGGAAAAGATCAACATTTCAGGCTTGGCCGTTCCCTCCGAGCGGTTGCTGCTAATTACCGGGATGCTTACGGGGGCCTGCGGAGAAGATCTAAGGACTACAGAAAACTTTGCTTGTTTTCCTTTTTCATCCGTATCACCGCTTATTTTTCCCAGTTCTAATCCAGCAGTATCATCATCTTTGACTATGATTGTCGTCATAACAGGCCTCAAACCCGAATAACGGAAATCTCCCCGGATCACTTCAATTCGTATGATGTTGGTGGTATCTCCATCGACAACATCGTCATCTAATCCTTTTACCTTGCATATCTGTTCCTCAGACCAGTTCGCAGGACTGAAGGTCAGCTGTGATAGCGACAACTCCAATTCAGACGAATCACCTGCAGTAATTCTTAAAGTCGTATTTTCCAGAGGTTTGGATTTGAGTTTCAACAATAGATTTGTAGATGATCCGGCTTCACTAACTTCCTTATGTTCCGTTCTGACTATTATCCCAGCCGCACCAGGTTCCTTTTCCGATTGAATTCTTTTTTCCACTTCATCAACCGGTACCAGAATGCCGTGGTTCTTCTTGTTCCCAAGCTGCCTGTTTTCTCTCTCTTCAATCCCCTTGATCGGTCTGGTAAAAGCTGGATCGTTGACTTGCGCAACAATCAACTCCGAGATAAAAATACTTAGAATGATAAATAAAAATAAACGAAGCTGCATTTCCGGAGATAGTTAGCTTAAGGGTTCTTTGATTTCTTAATAAGGATACTTTATGGCAAAGGTCGAACGGTTGTTGCCAAGCCCCCTGGAAACAAAATGATAACTCCACTCCAGGGCAAGGATGAATCCGCCAATCACTGAGACATCAGCGCCTAGACCGGCGTAAAGCCCGAGAGATGTGCCTGTATTTTTGTCCTGACTACCACTAAGATTATTCGATGAATCCAAATTCCAATAAGCCATTTCTGCACCACCGCGAGCGTAAGTAGTGAGTAACGACCGCCAGAATGCATATCTGATTCCGGCTATAATGCTGTTGTAGTCCAGGCGATAGGTCATGGGATTATCGACATTGTATTTATGAACGACATTATCCCCTTCACTTGAAAAACTATAAACGGCAACGTCCAGATCAAGGTTTCTTGAATAGACGTATGCTCCAAAAACTCCGATGGCGAAAGACTCATCCAATTTATCCTTCATGGCATCTCTAAATTCAAATCGAGTGATGGTGGTGCCGAAAACCATCGTCATATTATCATGATTGGTTACCTGCACAGGATTTGGCACCAGCCCTTGATAGTCGGGATCTCCGCTTTCAGCCTCGTTAAATAAAATATGAAAATCGGTGTCACCATCTTTCTCGTTGTCGTTTTGACCGGTAATCGTGACATTGTGTCCTTTGTTCCAGTTTTCGGCATCAAATACCAAATCTGAAGGATTGGCAATCCCTTCGCTTTCATCATCCGAATTAAGTCCAATTCTTACCGGGGAGCTTGGCTTGGTTTTTAACCTTAAATTAAACAGGGCCTCCGATCCATTTTCAGTCGATTTACCTTCCACATTTCCTACAATAAATCCGGCTCTATCATTGTCATGACAAATCATGTCAAGGCTTGGGAAAGCCATTTTGTTGTAGTTGGGATCTTTGCTGATCCCGCCCTGACTGGTGACCTGAAAAGTTTGAGTGCCATCCACAACATAATCCCGGGCACACCCCACACGAATGACTTGCTCCTGGTGCCAGTTATCAGGAAAAAAGGCAGCATGGTAATCCAGCATTTTCCCCTCAGTTTGATCTGTTGTTGAAAATATGAAGATCACGGAGGAAGCGGGTTCGGAATTCAACTTGATCGAAAACTCAGCATGGTCGGTTTCCTCGCTCGTTACATGAGAGAGCTGTTTGACCGTGATCCCTTCTTTATCATCATCGATGTTTCTCAATTCAACATAAAGTGGCGGGGCTGCAGAAAATCCGTTTGTGCCTTGCGCAAATACTTTTAAACGGTAGGATTGCAGACCATCCTTAATATCATCATCCACGCCTTTAATTGTTACCTGTTGCTCCTCCTGCCAGTTGGTATCGGTAAAAACCAGGGAATCAGGAAAAACGTTTCCTTCACTTTCATCTTCCGATTGAACGACTATGGTAAGGATTTCTCCCGGATTACTGTCCAATTTCAGAAAGATACTACTTTCTTTCCCTTGCTCGGTTGTTTCAGGATCAGGAAGACGGTATAAAATGGCATAGGTATTAATATCTTCATTTTTCAAAGACACGCTGGGTGAGGAACCATTGAAGATCGGATCATTGCTGCTTGATGTAATTACAATCTCATAAGGACGATCGCCATCAACCAATCCATCTGGGAGACCCGCGACAGAAACTAACTTAGGCTGATCCCAATCATCCGGATTAAATTTTAATATACCTGGAGTTACTTCTCCTTCTGTCTTGTCAGAGCTCTCCAGTGTTAAGGTCACTTCAGATGTCGGGCGCGCATTCAACCGAATTGAGAGATCAACAGAATCTCCAGCCTCGCTTGTGACTTTCCCGCTGGAATTGATCGTCAGACCTGTCTTCTCATCGTCTATGTTGACCATTTCGATGTCATCGGGATCGATTGCCGCATATAGCGGGTCTTTAGTCTCAGGTTTTTCAATTATCACCCAATAGGGTTGGTCACCGTCAGCCATGACATCATCTACCCCAATCACTGTTATGGTCTTTTCCTGAAACCAGTCCTCCTCCGTGAAAGAGAAAGTTTTTAGCAACAATCGGCCTTCGGAAGGATCTCCGCTTCGGAAATTTAAAGTGACCCTGGCTCGTGGTTTTGAAGTCAGTTTAAGGCTTATTTTCCCCAAGCCACCGGCTTCGGTGGTTTGAGTATTTTTTTTATTGATCACAAAACCTGATTGATCATCATCTGCGTTTATAAAGCGTAAGGATTGGTCTGCCAGCTTCGAATAAGTTTTGTCAGAGGATTTTTTGGAGGAGATAATTATCTCAAACGCCGTATCTCCGTCATCAATCGAGTCGTCGTTCCCTACTACCCTTATTCTTTGAGGTTTGTTCCAGTTTTGGGGAGTAAAGGATAAAACCCGGGGATTGGCTCCTCCTTCTAAAACATTGGAACTGGAAACACCGATAATTACCTTGTCGACAGGTTTTGATTGTAACGATACCGATATCGATGTTTCCCCCCCACTTTCGTCGGTCAACATGCTCGGACTTGAAACCAACACAGCTGCCTGGTCGTTATCGATGTTCTGCATTTGAATGGATTCCAATTTCAAATCGTGAAATTGAGGATCTTCACTTTTTAAAGGGCCAGGAATGACAGCATATGAAACCAAACCGTCTGCAATAGCATCATCTTGACCTGTGATAAGGACCTTTTGTGGCTTGTTCCACGATTCTGGTGCAAAAGAGATCGAATGGGGGCGAACCAGACCCTCGCTTATATTGTCGGATTTTAAAGGAATGATAACTTCTGCGGTGGGTTGCGAAGAAAGGCTGATCCAAAGAGATGCCGTTTTTCCTTCTTCAGAGGTTGTTGAACCTGATTTTTTAACAACAATTCCTGCCTGATCATTATCCCGATTTAGCAAAGTAATGGAGTAAGGGGTCATTCGGTCATACTCCATATCCTTTTTGCTTGTCACATCGATAATGATATTGTATCTCCTGTCACCGTCAACTTTATGATCATCCTGACCTACAACGGTACACTGTTGGCTTTTGTTCCAGTTGTTTTTGGTGAATATCAAAGGATCACTTGATACCTTTCCTTCCCGTTCGTCCAGACTGCGACATTTTATTTCAACATCGGCTATCGGTTGTTTTTGCAACCGAACATCAATTGTTGCTATTGCCCCTGCTTCACTTGTTTGTGTGAGCTTTTCACTTATCACCAGTCCCGCTTCTGCTTTTTCCTTTTCGATTTCCTTAACCGGTAGTTTCAAAACCGGGTTGTTTTTCTTGACCGATGCATTCAAATCGGTGGAGAAAACCAACAATGTAAAAATAAGAAACTTCCAGTTTTTCATTTCGAAAATAGCTAAAAGGTCGTCATCCTGGGAATTCGACAGTTTGTTGCTAAAAAATTCCTTTACGATTTTTCAATTACAATTGAAATTTTGACAATGAATAAAGCGTGGATTTACCGATATTATAATTGCAAATGCTAAGTCAAATGAATCAGCAAGGTATTTGTCAGTTTATCCCATAACCCCTTCATTGCTAGCATCTATAAATTCTTTTACTTAAAAAAAGATTGACATCCCTAAGCAAAGAAGACTAAAAACGTATGCAAATAGGAACACTTTATTTAAATTTTTTATGAGAAAAATATTTAATTCACCTCAGTTGGAATTGCTATACTCTAGGATTGTCTTGATCGGTGCAGGTTTGGATTTTCTTGGAATGAAACCTTGACCTCCTCCAAGATCAAACAGCTCAACGCAGCACCGATCAAGGCATTATTCAGACAATAGAACAAACTGAAGTCTGAAACCAAAAAACACACCGGATTATCACCTGTTTACTCAAAAAGTATGGTGACAATCTTTTGGAAACAATTCAGGAAGGGGGTTCCAATGAACCGGGTTACAAGTCAGGAACAACAGCTTTGGATAAGCCAGGATTTTTACATTCCCGTTGATGAGCAAGGTCACTGCCTCGGCAAATACTATGAAGGTGCAATGGGAATCGTGGTTGAGATCAGGCGCAACACGGGAGGTTCTTATGCCTTGAAGATACCATGGTTAATGGGTGATACAGTTAAGGAAAACGCCTATGTGGCCGAATTACTGACTGAAGAGCGCAACAGTGTGCTTTCTGTTTTCTCCGATTGTAACAACACATCCGGTCTTATGCATGCAGAAGTGTTCGGCTCTGCAATTATCCAGAAACCTATCCAAACCATGGCTGCCCCGCCTGAAGCCCAGGCATTTCATAATGCGTCTATTGCAATTCAGTTCAGAAAAGGAAAGTCTCCCCGTTTTTGCGCCATTCATCCGGAAAAAGAAATAATGGACCGGCTCAAGGTTTTCCCGGATACCATCGAAGATTGTCCTTTTAATAAAAAAGACGTTTTTGAAAAGGCTTGTCGCCAATCCAAAGCCAAGCAGACAGACTGGTCCAATATCGTCGGGGTCAATCTTAATAAGGATCGATCACCTTCCGGAATCATTACTCTCAAGGATTCCCTTAAACATCAATTGGATGAAAGCACCTGGTATCTGGGGGTTCCTGCGGTGATTTATGTCTGGGGCAGTTCCACCCTGCATGAAGCCATTTCGGAAGGGAACCTGGCAGACTGGCATCTGGAGCAGCATCTTTCAATGTTGGAGCGCATTGTTAGCGGTGTTGCCTCCCTACACAAAAGAGGGTTTTTGCATACCGATATTAGACCCGCCAATATCATGTCCAGAGGAGAGTGCAAAAATCCTGAAAACTACTACCTCATTGACTACGCCGGATACAATGTCGGACTGGCAACAAACGACCAGACCACTACCAATCGTTTTAAAAAAGCGGATTCAAAATTCCTGGGCCCCTCCATCGGAGGGGAAAGACAATCTCCTTTCTACGCGCCGGAAAGAGAAAAAGGCATTGAAAAAGAAGGGGCTGATATTGCTGTCATACTTGATAAGCAAGACCACTACCTGATCATGTTCGGATGGCGAAACCGTCTGTTGGAGAATAACGGCAGTACTATCAAGGAAGAATACTTAAACGAATTGGAAAAATATCTGTTTGACGATGGGCAATCCTGGGGAAACAGAATGAAGCACCTGTCCCGGGACAATAATGAAAACGATATTTTGCTTCCGGGCGACAGACTGCAGATCAGGGAGTTCATTTTTAGAATCGAATCAATAGGGCTGCTGCAGGGGCAATTAAAGGGAGTTGAAGTCTATCGATGTTCAAAAAATTACTACAAGATCTATCACAACCGAATTGTTGCCGGAGTTAAGGAACCGTTCTCCAAACAATGGATCGCCATCCCCAGGGTTATCGAATTAAGACAATGGGCCGCCGGAACGGATATTTACGGAATTGGTGCCCTGTTTTTATACACTATGTTTCGCACGAAGGGCGATGGTGCCAATGAAATGAAAATCATCCAGGATCTTACCTTTCAGCGACTTCTGGAGGAATTAAGCAATCCCCACTATCTAGATACGGTATGGTATGAACTAAGCAGAATTTGCACTCAACTCAGTATTTGCCATTCCCAGTTACGTGGAAAGAACGATCTAAAAAAAATTCTTTTCAAGCCCGATGAGTTTTGGGACCAATCAAAGATTAGTTCCTATACGGAAGGAAAATCAATTGAGACATACGCCAAGTATGTAACCAACCTGATAACCCATACAGCTCCTGATTCCATCAAGATCCTCCAAAACCTGGAACATAATTATGTTTATTTTTTGTATGTCGTCTATTTCACACTGTGCTGTTTACACCGTCAGCAAGCGATGAGCATGACCTTGCTTCAATCGAACAACAGAATACCGGCTGAACTTAATAGTAAAGATACACTGTATTTGCCGTTTTGTGCCTCCCGTACCACTCAACCGGATACGGGTCCATATTCGTCACCAATCGATTCTGTACAACTGTTTTTAAAGAAGTTTCGAAAGATAGTGGAATCAAGCTATTTTGATGGATTTATTCTCCAGGAGCAAGAAGATATCAAACCGGAAAATTCACCGGCACCCTTGCTGCGCAGGGAAATCGGTCAGTTAAAAGCCCAGAATTCGGAGCTATCGAAGCAGACTCAAAACCTGTCTAAGGAAAATGAACAATTAAAAAAACGACAGTCAGAACTGGAGACGTTGCTGCAGGACATGACGCAAAAACTCGATTCCATAGACAGCTTTGCAGGGAAGTTAAATAAAAAAGTTTTTTATAAAAATCAACAAGTTGAGGACCTAGTTGCGGAAATCTCCAATTTGAAGACATTTTACAAAAACTGATTGTTCGCCAGCAGGAACAGTCAAAATAATTAATCTCTCCCAAACCGAGATAAGTTCTGTTGAACGTGAACAACGCTTATCTTAACTCAAAATACCTCTTTGAATTTTTTACGGTAAAATCAAACCCAAAGAAAAAACACAATGATGCCCAGGTGGACAATTTGAGTCTCGGTAAAATAGAATATGAGGTTCAATCTTAAGAAAACCTGCTTTGGGTAAAGGGTAAAAAGACCCGGTTCGTTCTGTGAGTCAAGAGCGCATCCATAGTGACAGGTTGAAATTATGATAAATACCTTCAGCACGATTAGCCATATACCAAAACAGTACCAGCTTGCACGTCAATACCCGGGATTCTGGAGATCAATGGTTGGAAAACCTGATGGTTATGGAAACTATGGAAATAAGGATCAAATGAGTTTTCGTGAAACGGATGGATATCTCTTTTGTGAGGATATCAAGGTCAAAGATATTCAGGACAGGATTCCAACCAGTCCATTTTATTTATACAGCCTGAAAAGAATTTTAGAAAATTATAAAGCTTATGAAGATGCCCTGAAAGGCATCCCATCAATTATATCCTATGCTTTGAAGGCAAATTCCAATCTGACGATCGCCCGTCACCTCAGGCAGGCTGGAGCAGGTGCCACCCTTGTCAGTGGAAATGAACTAAAAATCGCCATGGCGGCCGGTTTCGATCCCAAGATTGTTACCTACAATGGAAACGGAAAAACCACACCAGAGCTTTCAATGGCGGTGTTGCACAACGTAATGGTAAATATCGACAGCGAATTTGATCTTGAGCACATCAGAAAAGCAGCCAATGATACCGGTAAAAAAGCTAATGTGACCCTGCGCATCAATCCCAACATTGATGCGGAAGTCCATCCGTATATCGCGACGGGATTCAAAAATTCCAAATTTGGGATTATGAATGAGCATCTGGATTGGTATCTGGACAAAATCAAAAGTCATCCGGAGTTAAACCTGGTTGGCATTCATTGCCACCTTGGCTCGACCATTAAAAAGGTAAAAATTTTTCAGGACGCCATGCAGGTAATGATGGGTGTTTTTAATGAAATCCGCAGCCGGGGATTTGAAATCAAATACCTTAACCTGGGTGGCGGACTGGGAATCGATTATGAACGGAATGCTGATATTCCAAGTCAGAGCGATCTGATTGATTCCATTCGTGGTGATTTGTTAAGCGATATGGTACTGATACTGGAACCCGGCAGATC
>JAKSDL010000178.1 GCA_022360105.1 Pseudomonadota bacterium | reverse complement strand
GATGATGCCAGCCCGGCGTACCAATTTTTGAGCATTTTGTTGGTCCCAGCCAAACGCTGGTTTTTTTTCTTAACGGCCTTTTGCCAATTTAATTCTGTGCAATTCTTTAAAAATAAGGAGCAAAAAATGAAAGGTAAATTGAGTAAATCTTTAATCACAATATTTGTTATGTTTTTTGTAATTTTGTCCAGTCAACAGGTGATTGCAGAAAATAACAAACTGGAAATCAACGCTGGTTTTTACACCAATTTTATCGGGTCACTGATTATGGTTGGTGCAGAATACCCTGTAGCAGAAAAACTGGCAATATATGCTCGTGCAGGAAACTATGGATATTCTTATAGCGATTTTGATGACTATGAAGAAGACGGCACCGGGACTTATTTTGGAGCAGGAGTTAGTATTTATCCAATCGAAGGACATGAAAAACTACGAATTGCCGTTGGTTTGGAGCAGATATCAGGTACATCAGAGTGGGAAGATGGCTACACAACGGAAGAGGTTGAAATTTCCGGTACCTCGCCGGCTGTTACCATTGGATATAAATGGGCATTTGATGACGGGTTTGTGATTGAGCCAAACGTTCTCTATGTTAATATTCCATCAGGAGAGCTGAAAAACTCTGTCATTGTGGCACTTGGTGTCCTGTTTGGTACCAGGTTTTAGGTAGTCCGCAACAATCCCCCCAAGGCCGAGCAACCATGACGACAAGCTGCGGTATTTGCTTGGCTTCTTTGGGTTTCCAGGAAACTTAAAATTCCTTTTATTTCCAGTCTGTGCTGAGATTGCAAAATCTTATGAGTAAGTTAAAATAATCATCCTTTTTGTCTTGGATTGTCCCACCGAGCTCAGGAGGGAAGCTTATCATTGGTTATGAAGCAAGCCTAGTGGGACAATCCGTGTAGTTTGTTCTATTTTAGTCTTTTTAACTCTTCCTGGATCCTGCCGTAGAGCCCTGGAACCCATTCGGATTTAAACTGATCGGGAATGGACTTTAACTCACTATGAAATGCGGACTGATTAGCCTCAATAAATGTCATACCCCTCTTGGTCAGGATTCCCTTAAGGCTTTCTTCCTTCGCCTTCTGTGTCTTTGTATGGTGCTGTCCCGCTTCCTTTCCTGCCTGTATGACAATCTTTTGAAGGTTTTTCGGAAGACGCTGAAACCATGTTTCACTTACGGAATAAGTGAAAAATGAATTCTGATGACCGGTAAGATTCACATACTTCTGTACTTCATCAAAATGAGCGTTCTCAATTAGTTCTAACGGATTTTCCTGACAGTCAACAATCCCCATTTTTAAGGACGTGTAAACTTCACCAAATGCTAGCGGTGTTGGAATTGCTCCAAGTTTTTTCCAGGAAGCAACATAGATGGGTTGTAATGGGATTCTTATCTTTAAGCTTTTCATGTCCGACGGGACCCTGACAGGCTTATTGCAGGTCACATGTCTTGGGCCTCTCATTCCATAACCAACGATTCTCACACCTTTGTTCTTAAGAACCGCAGCACGGCATTCCTCCCCTACTTTCGTATTCTGAAGAGCCAGTGCCTGATCTGAACTTTCAAAAAGATAATAGGCACTCCAAATGTTGTATTCAGGTGCCGCCTGTTTATAGAGAGTAGTGCCTATTATAGAGCCTTCAACACTTCCCATCTGCATGGCGGTAACAATATCAGCCTCTTTTCCGAGTTGGGAGGCCGGATAGTATTTAACTCTGATTTTTCCATTGCTTCTTTGAGTAACGAGTTCTCCCCATTTTTGAGCGCCGAGATCAAGAGCACTACCGCCCTTGCCAAGATGGGCTATCCCCATCTGATACGATCTCGCAAGGGAAGTTTGCCAACCAAAAGCATAAACCAGTGCAGACATTGCGATAACAACAGACATTTTTTTCATGGAATTTCTCCTTTCTACGAAATTTGATAATTTTTAAGGAAAGGATGGTAAAAAACGGAGATTGCATTCAATCTTCCCCTTGTAGCCCGGTTCAAGGGCCGAGCAAAACTTCCGGCAACCATGTGATTAATGCCGGAACATACATTATAGTTATCAAGACGAGCACCAAAGCTAACAAAACCGGGATAACCGCCCTGGTGAACTCAATCACGGATATCTTGGTGATTCCGCAAATGATAAACATGCATAGCCCCAAAGGCGGCGTTATTAACCCAATCATCAGTGCAAGTGTGGAAACAACTCCAAAATGGATGGGATTAAGGCCCACACTTTCCACGAGAGGCATAAGCATTGGTACGAAAATGATGATGTTTGCCGTAGGATTGATAAAACATCCTGCAAACAGGAATAATCCTACGATAAGGGTCAATATAACCATCGGATTTGTGGAAATGGCAGTGATGCTCTCAGTCGCTATGACTCCCAATTCTTCTCTTGCGAGCACCCATGCAAATGCATAAGCTGCGGCAACGATGTACATTATTTTTGCCGTTTCTTTTTATACGTTTACCATTACGGGAAAAAGATCTCGTACCTTCAGGGAGCGATAAATAAAAAATCCGACAAATAATGAGTAAACAACTGCCACAACTCCAGCTTCTGTAGGTGTAAACAACCCGGAAAGTATTCCTCCAAGAATAATGATGGGAGCCAATAAAGCAGCAAAGGCACTTTTAAACGTTTGAAAAAGTCTTGAAATGGAAAAATTGTTTCCCTTAGGATAGTTTCTTTTCTTGGAGATTAAAAAATTCAACAAAAGAAGATAGATAGTGAGAATGAGTCCTGGCAAAACTCCTCCAACGAAAAGTTTGCCAATGGAGATGCCCGCCACACTTCCGATAATAACCATAGGGATGCTTGGTGGAAAAATAGGTCCAATAGTAGCTGATCCTGCCGTGATAACGGCAGCAAATTCCTTATCATACCCTGCATCTTCCATCGCCTTAATTTCAACTGTTCCAAGTCCGCTTGCGTCTGCCAGCTCGGATCCGCTCATACCTGAAAAAATCAGACTGGCAAGAACATTCACATGGGCCAGTCCACCTGTAAAATGCCCGATTAGTGCTTTGGCAAAACCAAATATCCTGTCTGTGATACCGGCGCTATTCATGATAACTCCCGCAAGCATATAAAGCGGGATAGCCATCAGGGAATATGATTCCGTCCCCAGAACAAATCGCTGCGCTACCGTTGTTAATGGAAGTGTGTCCTGAATAATAAAATAAGCAACCGAGACAATTCCAAGGGAAAAAGCAACGGGTACTCCGAGAAAAAAAAGGACAATAAGTGCAATGAAAAGTAGTGTCAGCATTATACCTCCCTCCGTCTAATCCATCCATAAATCATCCATCCAATCATCAGCGCACTGGATATGGGAAGTGCGACAAACAGGAATGAGGTGGAAAGAGAGATTGAGGTTGCCGTCTGGTTTGAATAAAGTCTTGCGACTTCGACGCCTTTCACCAGTAGAATAATCAATAAAGACAGAATGAGTAATTGGTGAATAACGTTCAGAAAAGCGGCAAGTTTTGGCGGAAACGATGATACAAGAAAATCAATAACGATGTGTTTTTTTTCCATGAATACAAGAGTGGCACCTATAAAGGTGGTCCATGAAAAAAGCCATGTCGCTATTTCACCGCTCCAAGGCAAGGCTCCCCCCATGATGTGTCGAATTACTACCTGGGCAGACAAAAGAACTATCACCCCTCCCAAGGTGAAAATCGTGCACCATTCCAGTATTATCTGCAAAATACTCTTTGGTTCTGCTACCGACGGCTTGGATTTGCCACTCGTTTTAGATTTCTCTTTTAAATCTTTGACCATCTGACTCTCCTGGAATTTGTTAGTGATTACAAATTATTGCGTCTGACTTCTGCTTTGGCCGCTTTCTCATAATATTGCACGAGGGCACCATGGTCTAAATCTCCCATACCGTCGACATTCATGTTTTGCATTATTTCCATAACCGAAGCTGTCAAAGGGAGTGGTACCCCAATGCTATGGGAGGTTTCCAGGACATTTGCCAAGTCCTTGATGTGCAGGTTTATTCTGAATCCAGGATCAAATTCCCGGGCCATCATTAAAGGAGCTTTGGCATCGAGCACGGTACTTCCTGCCAGTCCTCCTCTTATGGCCTGGTAAACAAGATCAGGTTCGACCCCCGCCTTGCTGGCAAGTACCAATGCTTCGGAGGCCGCTGCAATATTCAAGGCGACGATAATCTGGTTAGCAAGTTTGGTTATGTTGCCGGCACCTATATCACCGGTTAGAACAACTGATCCGGCCATAGAATTCAGTAATTCATAACAGGATTCAAACACCTTCTTCTTTCCTCCGACCATTACTGAAAGAGTGCCATCAACCGCCTTTGGTTCACCGCCACTGACCGGAGCATCAAGCATTTCCACTTCCTTTGTGGCAAGCTTTGCGGCTATCTCCCTGCTCACGAGAGGGGCAATAGAACTCATATCTATAACAATTCCCTCCTTTTTCATCCCCTCAATCAAACCGTTTTCTCCAAGAACCACTTGTTTGACATGAGGCGAATTGGGAAGCATGGTAATTACTATGTCTGTTAATTGAGCTACATCTTTGGGGGTGTCAGTTGTTTCAGCCCCCAGCACAACCAGCTCTTCCACGGCTTTTTTATCTAAATCCAGTACGACAAGCTTATAACCTGCTTTTATCAAATTCTTGCTCATGGGTTTGCCCATGATACCAAGACCTATAAAACCGACTTTCATAGCCTTACTCCTTAAGAATGAGTTAGTGCATAGGCAGAATTCTACCACTTTCATCAAAACCAAAATCCAGTGCCTCTTTTTCTACATCAATTCCTTTTTTTGCCTGAAGTTCCGGGATCAGTTCTTTAGATACCCAGAACGTCTCTAGTGAGCCTGTATTTACTATTCTGGCCAGGCGGATTTTTTCCATTTCCGGGGTTCTTGAAACAGCTGTTTCTACTACCTCCAGATCGTTTTCGAGAGGAATTGGCATTCGTGATGCTCTGAATACTCCGCATGTCAGTGAATTAAGATAGGTCGCTTGCCAATCAACCATTGAAATAAGTCGTTTGCTGGTTAAATCCACAAAACCCAAACCGGTGGCATTGCCATGAGACTGGGGCGTCAAATCCAGCGTAACAAGGACTCTGTAGTCAGGCTTTCTAACGCCTCCTTCCCTTCTCCAGAAGCCAACCACATTGGGGTCCATTCCGGCGCCACTCACGTTTTTACCAATTTCATCAACGATCAGAACGTCCAGATCATCAAGAGGAAGCTTTGGAAAGATTTCCCAGGCTGTTTTTAGGAATTCCCTGTCAACATCTGCAAACTCTTCGGGATTTGCCAGCTTCAGAGAATGGGTACCCCCCATTGCATTCTCCGTGACAGCCAATCCGCATAAAACCGGTGTTTTTTCCAGGATAAGTTCTGCTGCGGGGACAATGGTTTTGGCGAGATCGTATCTATGCATGTTTTCTGCACCAATCTGCCTTCCGCAACCAACAGCAAGTATCTTGCACAATCCGGATTCGACATCAGATCGGAATGCAGTGTGGGGTTTGACACGATTTATAACGACGATATGATCGGCCAGGATAGCATCCTTAGCCATAAACACCTCGGCCCCCGCCTGAATTTTGCCAAGAGATACAACATCCATACTGGACACTATCTCCGCCCCGACCTGTTCTTTGGATATGCCAAGATCTTTCAACACCTCTTCCTGCCCTTCACCCGTTCCTCCGCCATGCGATCCCATAGCAGGTATCACAAATGGTTTTAGCCCCATCTCCTTTAAACAGTCGATGGTTGTTTTAACAAGTATTTGCAGATCATGAGTCCCTCGGGAAGCCACTCCAACAGCAACACTTTGACCATTCTTGATTTTTTCGCCGGGATTGAACTTCGAAAACTCCTTTCTTACAGTTCCTGCCACGTCCTTTATCGAAGTATCTTCAAACTGCTGATGAACGGTATAAATTTTTGGTAAATCCATGGTTATTCCTCGATACTATGCTTTAACTTCGGTTGCTCTTTAGTAAACCTATTCAAAGATCTCCGGATTAGCAGTATATTTGGGCCTTTTACCCTCAAGTACAGCCGCCATATCCTCGGCCATCATTTTGAAGGATGTGTATAGGGCCCTTTCTGACATGCAGATGGCATGGGGAGAGGTCAAACAGTTTTCAAGTTTAAATATGGGGTGAGAGACGTCAGGCGGCTCGGGATCGAATACATCCAAAGCACATCCTCCAAGGGGGCCATCTGTCAAGGCTTGGTAAACACTATCAAGACTTTCTACAACAGGCCCTCTTGATAAATTGATAAGAAAAGAGCCTTCTTTCATCGCAAAAAGCCTTTCATGATTGATCATTCCTCTTGTTTCTTCATTCAAAAGGGTGTGTAAAGATACGAAATCGCTATTTTTAAGTAGCCCATCCAAATCAGATGGTGCCGCTCCGAATTCTTTTGCCGTTTCTTCATCCACAAAAGGATCATAATAAATCGCCTGCATGCCAAAAGGTCGAACGAGACGTGCTAGCGTTTGCCCAATAGAGCCAAACCCGACGATTCCAAGTGTTGCTCCCTGAAGATCGCCACTGGCGTGCTCAAACCTACTTTTCCAATTACCTTGCTTAAGCTGGGTATCCCAAAAAATCATTTTTTTACAAAAAGCCAGCATGTATGTGATTGAAGCTTCGGCGACAGCCTGAGAATTTGCCCCTGGTGTTATTATTACCGGGATACCTCTCTCGTTGGCTTTTTTTACATCCACATTGTCAAACCCAACCCCGGAACGCCCAATCACCTTTAAATTAGGAGCGGCATCAATAATTCTGTTGTTCCCTACCCCGTCTCCACGTAACACAAGTCCGACAGCATCTGCCATAATTTCAAAAAGTGCCTGCTCTGAATTGTCATTCGCAATTTTTATCTCGCCAAAAGGATTCAGGATGTCAAAAGCCACCTGACCAATAGGCCCGCTACAAGCAATACTCGACGTTTTCATATTCTAATTATCTTTAAATGAATTTATGACTTGTTCTTGAAAGGTTTACAGACAGAAGCAATGTTTTTGAGACCACTTGCTACACAACCTCCGTCAGACCCCACCACAAAGA
Source organism: Pseudomonadota bacterium (assembly GCA_022360105.1). The sequence goes on along the minus strand of JAKSDL010000178.1, from coordinate 2,091 downwards.
ATGAAAATCCCCGCGATATCCAGTCTTCCAGATAGTTAAGATCGGGAACAAGGATACCCGCGGCCTTGTTGTATTTTTTACAAGCAGCACCAACTCGATCCAATGCATCTAAAAAATCGGAATTTTCATACTGTTGAGCTATGCCCATGTTGACACTTAGATCTAGAGGGCCAATGAAAAGAACATCCACTCTATCAACTGCAGCTAATTCTTCCGCTTTCTCCGTAGCTTCGATGGTTTCAACTTGAACAACCGTCAGTAAGCCTTCGTTAGCTTCAGTAAAGTAATTATCAAAATCTTGGCCGAAACCGCAGGCCCTTGTGAACCTTGCCACCCCTCGTGCTCCTTTTGGGGGATATAGTAAGGAAGTGACAGCCTGCTCAGCCTCCTCTGCATTGTTGACATATGGAACCATAATGCCGGAGGCTCCAAGATCAAGGACCCTCTTGAACCTTGGCATCTCATTCCAGGCAATCCTTACGATTGGAGGTGCGCTATTGATGCTGGCAGCTTGTACCTGTGTGATCAGCTCGCTGTAATCCCCCGTTCCGTGTTCCATATCGATCCATGTCCAGTCAAAACCTGCTGCACCGATCATCTCCACTGTAAGAGACGATCCAAGACTTGCTGCCATACCGCACATAATTTCACCGCTCAGTACGCGATCACGAATATACTGCATTGAGACCTCAATAGTTTGTTTTAGATTAGATGAAAGATTTAAACGACTTGCCGTTTAGATTCCCAGAATTTTGTTCACCAGAATTTTACAGGTATCCCTGAGATGTTTCCTCATGGCCTGCTCGGATTTTTCGGGATCATTATCCAAAATGGCCTGAGTGATCTCAAGGTGAGCCTCCTGTGATTGTTTTTCAATGTTCAGTGACTTTTTTGTCAGATTCCTGATGAGCACATTCTGGTTTTTCAAATTGTTATAAAAACCTGTAATAACTGAATTATTAGCTGTTGTGATGATCAGATCATGAAGTTCCCTTCCTTTTTCAACTCCCTTAGAGGCATCGGAATCGATATCAAGACTTTTAATTTGGGATTTCAATTTGTCTATGTTATGTAAAAAAGCTTCCTCAAACCTTATACACGAAAGCTTTGCCGCGATACCCTCAATGGCCTCCCTTGCCTGGAATACTTCAATAATGTCTTCAATGGTCAGCTTTCTGACATAACATCCCTTTGATGGTTCAATAGATACAAGACCCTCGGATGCAAGCTTGTGAAGAATCTCCCTGACAGGCGTTCTACTAATACTGTATTCATCGCAGATATCCCTTTCCACAAGCCACTGGCCAGGAGTGAGTTCTTCTTTTAAGATCTTCTGTCTCAATTTGTCGCATACTTCATCTTTTTGCATTATTTTATCTCCGTTTTTGCAGGCTTACCGAGAATCCCCAATTCATTTAGACTTCGCCTCCGATGCCGGTGAGTATTCTGCTCAAATACAGCAGGATGCAAGCACCCATCCTCCATTTTTAGGCACCACATAGAGGCAATATCGATTTCCTTGACTACTTGAATACCTGCAATCGACTAACTGTATATTTTTGGTATACCAAAATTGCACATGAATTATACCAAGTCAAGCTTGTTTTTTTAAAAATTCTCTTATCAGTTGGAAGCCTGAAAATAGCAGCTGTTAGACAAGATAGGATAATAGCACGATTCAGTGCGCAGAGTTTGGAAAATCGATTATCCGAATCTCTGGGACCCGCAGGAAAAGACAGTCAAAAAAGCATCGCATAGAGTGAAAATGTGCGCATCAAACGCTCTTTGAACAGGAATAAAGTTAGATACTTGGTATACCAAAATAATTGGTTAAAATGAATCTAAGATATTAAAATATAAAACAAAACTTGACGTAAACATTAGTTAAATTTGGTAGGTGGTATACTAATGACAGACCAAATAGATATGCGTAAAATATTCTTTCTTCTCAGTAGCTTAAAGAATAAACATCGCAAACCGCCTGGTTTTTGGCTTGATCAATCTGTTCATGTACGTTAATTGTATACACCACAAAGCACACTGAAAGCGCATTTTCAAAAAGGATTTGAACTAAATTGCCGACTGGCCTTT
>JAKSDL010000575.1 GCA_022360105.1 Pseudomonadota bacterium | reverse complement strand
GTCCAGGGAAGGCAATATACCGCAAATGAGAGAATTTCGGCCTCAAATGCACGAGTTACTGCTCTCAATATTCTTATGAATCGCTCTTTATTAAAAATCCTCAAGAATTGGAATGCGCAATCCGGGAGCCATTTCAGATGCGGTTAGGAGCAGGTATAACCGGCCTTCGTTAATGCTCAGTGATATTTTCTGCCGGATCATTTACAAATGTTGGACGAAGCTCTAAGCTAGACCGTAAATCAGTGAGCCCGGATTATCAGCTCCAAAACACTTAAACTCGAATTTGTTTGTTTATCCCACGTGAATTCAGACATTGTTAAAGACCAGTTGGAAAATCTCGAAAAGTCCATTCGCTATCTTGTAAGGGACTCAGAATGGATTATGTTGGAACCTGTGGACAAAGATCTGTTGTCTGAATTTCAGTACCTGGAAAGATATGTCCCTGAAACAAAACAACAAGTCAAACCATCGCAAATCACTCGTCCTCGTTCCATTAGCCCCAAAACACAGGAAGCACCGCAATTTGTTCCTGATCAAATCATCCACTCACGGGCTGAAGTTAAATCAGCAATACAGCCGAATAAAACTGAGATACCGGAATTAAATCCCATGGAAGCTACTAACCTGGATTCACTTAAACTGCGGTTAAAGGATTGTAATCGATGTAAACTGTGCGAAAATCGTACAACGGTTGTCTTTGGTCAGGGCAATCAACACGCAGATCTGGTGTTTATCGGAGAAGGACCGGGCGAGGAAGAGGATCGTACAGGCTTGGCTTTTGTTGGCAAAGCAGGAAAGCTGCTGACTCAGATGATTCACTCAATTGGATTAAACAGAGAATCGGTCTATATTTGCAACGTAGTAAAGTGCAGGCCTCCGGGCAATCGTAACCCAAGCACAGATGAAATCACCACCTGCTATCCCTTTCTAACCAAACAAATCGAATTCCTAAAACCAAAATTGATAGTGACCCTGGGGAACGTCGCAACAAAGGCTATTGTACCTGGTGCATTAGGGATAATGAAAATGAGAGGGAGAATGATTGATCATCACGGAATTCCCTTGATGCCTACCTTCCATCCCTCTTATCTATTAAGAAATCCAAGTGCTCTAGCAAATGTCTGGACAGATATGAGAAAAATCAGACAGGCATTTCACCAACAAGCCTCTAACAACCAAACATAGCTCCAGTTGGCGGCATTTCGTTCGGTATACTTCCGCTTCGCTCATATCCCTCTGTTTCATCAATGATTTTAGTGATTTTACCTCCTCTACGCAAATAATCTTTGACTGCTTCATTTAAAAAATCACGTTTGGGATTGAATGCCTTGGATTGTTTCTTTTTTCGTTTACCCGTTAAAGTTCGTCCCATGTTAACCTCCGTATTCAAAGACGACTATTATTCACACATAAAAACAACCGGAATCCTATCCAATCGTTTTTATTGTTTTAATCAAGCTTGATCGTACTGATTTGGGTTTCCAAATCTAAATTAAGGATACCCTTCTGCCATCTCCATACCATTCAAATTTCTAAACCATCTTTTAGTTTCCATTCTTTCGATAATCAGCTTCACATCATCTTTATATTCAACATATTAGTTCTTCTTTTGGTTTTTTTAATCCAACACTTACAGAAAAAACTGATTCTTCAAAAATGTCATGTCTGTCAAAAGCCCATGTGATTTGGAATCAGGAAGACATAATACGTTTACTAATTTTTTAATGCTCTGTTAAAATAGAATTTCGTCGTTTGAAAAACGAAACAATGAAATGCTCTGAAAAATTGAAAATTTCGACCAAGTTGTCGAAAATAGTCAGAACAAAAAACATACAAAGTAAATCAGCACCTGTTAAACTGATAAACGACTCCATTCATTCTAATATAGCAAATAATATCAACCATTAAGAGGCATATGCTGGAAGATAAAAACAATCCTGATATCAAAACAGGACAGGTTATTGAAGGTTTCAAAGTAGTCCGCATTGATCAGCTTCCCCACTTGAATAACATCATGTATCAACTGGAGCATGAAGAAACTGGTGCTGTGATGGTCCATCTCAGCAATGATGATGACAACAATTGTTTCAGTGTTGCTTTTAAAACCACTCCTAAAGATTCCACCGGTGTTGCCCATATTCTGGAACACACAGCTTTATGCGGGTCTGAAAGATTCCCGGTTCGTGATCCTTTTTTTTCTATGATTCGCAGGAGTATGAAAACGTTTATGAATGCTTTTACGGCAAGCGATTGGACCATGTACCCGTTTTCCACCCAGAATGAAAAGGACTTTTTTAATTTGATGAGCGTATATTTGGACGCAGCATTTTTCCCAATCCTTTCAAAGGAGAGCTTCAAGCAGGAAGGACACAGACTTGAATTTGCCGATTCAGAATCAACTGATTCCCCTCTTACTATTCAGGGCATCGTCTACAGCGAAATGAAAGGCGCCATGTCATCACAAAGCTCGGTGATGCATGATTGCACAAGCCGGTCTCTTTTCCCGACAATTACCTATAAATATAACTCCGGAGGTGATCCTCAGGAAATTATCAATCTTACTCACCAGCAGTTACAAGAGTTTCACAAATTTCATTATCATCCGAGCAACGCCTATTTTTATACCTACGGAACCATTCCTTTATCTAAAAGCCTGGAGACCATTAATCGCCAAGTTTTAAGCCGATTTAAAAAAATCGATGTGAAAACAGCTGTTCCTGACGAAAAACGATATGACAAACCAAAAGAGTTCTCTTATACATATCCATTAAATCAACAGGATGACGATGGTAAACGGTGTCAGGTAGCCCTTGCCTGGCTGACTTGTAAAATTGATGACCCGTTAGAAGTTTTGTCTCTGCAAATCATCAACTTGATCTTACTGGGTCATGCCGGTGCCCCTGTCAGGAAAAAGCTAATTGAATCCAAACTTGGTAAATCACTCGCAGATACCACCGGTTTTGAAGATGAAATCAGGGAACCGTTTATATGCATTGGTCTGCAAGGCGTTGCAGAAAAAAATGCAGACCAAGTCGAAAAACTGATTATTGAAACCTTGAAAGAAGTCCTGAAAAAAGGTATTTCGCAAGATCAAATTGAATCTGCGATCCACCAGATTGAATTTGATACACGTGAGATTAGTGGCGGTCATTATCCCTATAGCCTGAATCTGCTCTTTCGATTCTTCGGTACCTGGATCCATGGCGGCGACCCTGTCACTGCCATCGATTTTGATAGTACACTGGCTCAACTGAAAGAAAAGATCAAACAGGGACCTTTCCTGGAAGAGCAAATCAAAAAGCATCTGGTGGATAATCCCCACAGGGTTAAAATTGTTTTAAAACCCGATACTAACTTAGAAGCTGAACGAGGAATCGAGTTACAGAAAATGCTTGATGAAATGAAATCCAAAATGGATCAGGAACAAGCCAGTCAGCTTATATCTGACGCCAAAATGCTGGCTGACCTGCAGGACAGAAAAGAGGACCTGTCAATTCTTCCATCATTACAAATCAGTGATATCCCAAAAGATATTAAGTTTGTCGATCCCGCAAAAAAAGGCTTAAACGGATTGGATGTTACTTTCTATGAGCGACCGACCAACGGCATTGTCTATTATAATTGGTATTTCGCTATGGATGAGTTGCCGGAACGTGAACGGATCTGGCTACCCCTGTTGAGCAGTCTGCTAATGAATACCGGGGCTGGCGAATACTCGTACGAAACCATGGCTGAAAAGCTAAGTTTATACACAGGAGGATTTTCTGCATCTCCTGTCATCGAAGCACTGATTCACGAACCCAATTCTTATCGAGAGTATTTCTCGGTATCGAGCAAAGCGCTGAATAGAAATCAATCGCAGCTTTTTGACCTCGCAGGTTTGTTAATGGGCCCGCGAAAATTTGATGAGACAAGCCGTATTCAAGATTTAATCACACAAAGGACAAACAGTCTCATAAACTCTATCGTGCGAGTTGGTCACAACTACGCGCTTAGCCTGGCTACCAGAAATTACGGTAAAGGAGCCAGATACGAAGAGGTTTATAGCGGTGTTCATCAAATAAAGTTTATGAAATTCATTGCCGGCCTGGCTGGAACCGGGCTGGAGAAGTTGGTTCACCATTTACGTAATCTGCTTGGCCAGTTGCTCAACAAAGATAATCTATCGATGCTCGTCATAGGAGATCAGTTGGCTCTCAAGGAGTCGGAAAAACACATTCAAGAATTTGTTGATAAAATGGACTTACACTCTGAGCCCGGTAAAAGTGATTTCCCCAAAGAGTTAGTTGGCGACACGCTAAATACAATCGACACCGGCAAATCAGAGGAAGCATGGTTTACGACGACGCCTGTATCTTATGTCGCTAAATCATATAAAACCATACCCTATACACACGAAGACAGCGCAAAATTATATGTATTATCCAACCTTTTGAAATCGTGCTTTCTGCATGGTGAGATCAGAGAAAAAGGTGGAGCTTATGGTGCAATGTCAAGTTATAACGCTGATGAAGGTCTATTCAGTCTGCTGTCGTACAGAGATCCCAACCTGGGAAGAACTTTATCGGTTTACGATAAATCGTTCGAGTGGTTGAAAGACGGAAGTTTTACGGATCAAGATGTTGAAGAAACAATCATACAGACTTGCAGCAATATGGATACCCCGGCTTCGCCGGCAGGCAAGGCTGTGGTTGAATTTATTCATGAACGCAAGGGAAGATCCCGCACTGACCGCGAAAAATTTAGAGCCGGTGTTTTAGCTGCAACCAAGGAAGATTTGATCAGGATTGGTGAAAAACACCTTGCCTCATCTCCAACCACAGCGGCAGTGACCAGCGAGGCAATCGTCGAAAGTGATAAAAAAGATTACCCCGATTCATTGTTTGAGCCATATCCCATTTAGGAACTACAGACGCGGGCTTTGCTAGCTATTGTAATATTTGGCTATGATTTCCACAATCGTCCCGCGTTTTTGCTCTTCGTTTTTCAACATAATCACAAAAGGCTTCCATTCCTTCCTGCGGACCTGAATGAAACCGGCCAGTGTTTCTATATTCCTCAAGGTCCCGGATTTGGCTACAATATTCCAACGCCTGCCTGTTTGGGCCAGATCCCTGTATTTAGAGTTTCGAAGATGGGGTAGCAAATCTTTGTAACCGTTAAAATAATTCACAATTTTTAACATAGCCAGTAGCTCAAAACTGTTTTTCGTGGAAAGCCCAGACCCTTCCACCAAAGCAAAGTCGTTTTCGTTCAGCCCGATTTCTTTTGTTAAAAAATCAGCTAATATCTCTGCCCCCGTTGAAATAGAAACGCCTTCACCTTTTAACTCATAAGCCAACACCAACAATAGCTGATTTGCTATAAAATTGTTGGATTCCTTCAGCATCTCCTTAGCAATCGATTCTAGGTTTTTTTTGGGGCTGAATGTATAAATCCGTTTTGCGTTTTTTGGAACGATCCCATACTTAATCTTTTTAGAAAAAAAGACACCATATTCCTTGAAAATAGCCTGAGCAAGTTCAGCTGAGTACCTCATGCTCTCATTTGAATCCATTGCCACATTAAAGTGCTGGTATCCAACCGGTAATCGCTTTGCCTTTTTTGCAACCAAGGATGTTAACGGGGTATATTCATTTACGACTTTAATTCTTCGATCTTGTTTTATTCTGACAGCAACTGTATTTTGATTAGTCGCCAATACGGAAGGCGGGGCATCATAATAATGAGTCGTGCGTCGACGTCCATCAACGTTCAAATACCTGGAAAAGACTGATCCATCTATTATCAGATTATTGAAGTCTTTTTCAAAAATCCTTTTTTTTCTTAGTGTTCTGGCAATGGTGTGCCAATTATCGGATGAAAGACTAGGATCTCCATATCCTTTGACATAAAGATTCCTTTTTGAGTCGATATAAAACTCTGTTTTAAACCTGTATTTCGGTCCTAAATAGTGCAACACAGCCGCTGCTGTAACAATTTTTAGAACCGATGCCGGAATGTATTTACCGTTGTGAACGATATGTTCAGGGTTTAGTGAATCCCCAATGGCAACTCCACCGCTTTTTACGACAGCATTTAAAACGTTCTTAAGGTCAACTTCTTTATTTATCTTATTTACGGAAATATTCGCCTGAAGCGGCTCGCTTTCGGAAAGATCATCCTTGACACTGTATATAAATGTATCCAAGCCGGTATAGCCTTTTTTCGGATGATAAATTGCTTTATCGTTTTGAATGCTTAGCTTTCCGTATGTGGGATGTCGAATTATCTTATAGTGTAGTTCTTCACTATCCGGGTCTAAACTTTCCAGGCTAAAATGAGACTCTGTGTTTTCAAAGGCTTGTAAGGTTTTTGTCAGCGGTATAGGAGGATCGTTAATCGGTACTATCTCAATTTTTACACTGGCATGCTTGCTCTTCAATTTCCCATCCAGGGCATGGTAGGTAAAGCTATCCTGTCCATTATAGTTTTGAGCCGGAGTATAAGTCAGTTTGGGAATTTTGCCAGTTAATACTCCGTGTTTCGGATCATCCAAAATCTGGAAATGTAACTCATCTCCGTCAATATCATGTCCGGACAGATAAATGTCAGTGGGTCGGTCCTCAATCATTAGGACAGATAAATCCTTTGCTGTCGGTGGATCGTTAACCTTTAATATGAATATCTTGACTTCAGCTTTTTTGCCCGAATTTGACTTGGTCGAAACGTTGTAGGTGAGAAAGTCGTTTCCATTATAGTTTCTGGCGGGAGTATAGAAATACTTTCCTTCAATAACTTCAATAGTTCCGTAACTTGGTTGGTCAAAAATGTTGAAGGATACGGATCCGTCTCCTAAGCCTTTAGCTGCTAATGGCAGCTCGACAGGAGTATCTTCATTAGTTGTAACCTCTAAATCAACGGCTCTTAGGGTCAGTTGCCAGACAAAAAACGTATACCAGATTGCCAGGCAAAGTAACGCTGTACCCAACAGAACCTGATTCAGCTTGCTCATTTTTATCCCTAAAACGCAAAAAGCCCAGCAGGCACTCTGTCTTGCTGGGCTTTTTATTCTTATTCCACGATTGTCTTGACGTCGGCTTCAGTACCTGTGCGCTGTAGCCTTGGCGAAAGCGTATCCGGCGGCGTCCTACTCTCCCACACAGTCACCCGTGCAGTACCATCGGCGCTGAGGGACTTTACTTCTGTGTTCGAAATGGGAACAGGTGTGGCCCCCTCGCTATAGCCGCCGGAATATCTCTTAGTAGCTCTTTGAGAACTACTGTTGTCTTGATATTCTCGTCTTGTGTAACTGTGAAGTCTTTTCGTAATCGTTTATCTCAGGCTGTTTTCCCGACAATTGCCAGTAACCTGGAATCGTCGTCTTCCTTTAAGGAGTTGTTTTTTAGTGAGGCCTCACGGTCGGTTAGTACTGGTCAGCTGAACACATTACTGTGCTTACACCCCCAGCCTATCAAACAGCTAGTCTTGCTGTGACCTTTAGGAGGGTTATACCCCCGGGAAATCTCTCTTGAGGCTGGCTTCCCGCTTAGATGCTTTCAGCGGTTATCCATTCCAAACTTAGCTACCCAGCCATGCCCCTGGCGGAACAACTGGATCACCATAGGTTTGTCCATTCCGGTCCTCTCGTACTAAGAACAGATCCTCTCAAATTTCCAACGCCCACGGCAGATAGGGACCGAACTGTCTCACGACGTTCTGAACCCAGCTCGCGTACCGCTTTAAACGGCGAACAGCCGTACCCTTGGGACCTGCTCCAGCCCCAGGATGCGATGAGCCGACATCGAGGTGCCAAACCCCGCCGTCGATGTGAACTCTTGGGCGGGATAAGCCTGTTATCCCCGGAGTACCTTTTATCCGTTGAGCGATGGCCCTTCCATACAGAACCACCGGATCACTAAGACCTACTTTCGTACCTGCTCG
>JAKSDL010000631.1 GCA_022360105.1 Pseudomonadota bacterium | reverse complement strand
TCAAATAGACGGCAAAATTCTAAATTGATTTGTAAATTAGAGCCTGAACATGTGCAAAACTCAATAAATTGGGTGATACAAAAGGTAAGATTGGGACAAGTAATGGATTATTCGGTGTCGCCGACTACACTGGAGGATGTTTATGTTGAGCTGACAGGAGAAGAAGGAGGAAGGGCGCAGTGAGTCTATTGATCGAATTAAAAAGTGTTTTTAAAATGCAGTTTCTTAGACGTAGAGGGATGTTTATTTCTTTCTCCATGCTATTCGTTTTCTTCTCTATCGGGATTATAGCCGGCTTCAATTTCCTAATAGGAGATGCAACAAAGGAGGCCGTTTTATATCTTTCCACAGGAGCCCCGACCTTCATTCTTATCATTACCGGACTCACAATGCTGCCCCAGCAGGTAGCATTATCAAAAAGCGATGGGTATATTGATTATCAACGCACTTGGCCTGTACGGCGTCCTGTACTTTTAGTAGCAGAAACAATAATGTGGCTGCTGATCAGTGTTCCAGGTGTTATACTATCGGTTTTATTTGCGCATTTTGTGTATAGCCCCGGGTTCAGTCTTTCATTGACAGTAGTTGCCGGTGTGTTGTTTACCGCCTTGACATGTATTGGGATTGGCTATGGGATTGCATTTTTCTGCAGACAAGAAGTGGCTATGATAATGACTCAGGTTATTGTATTTGGTGTCCTTATGTTCTCACCAATTAATTTTCCCATACAAAACCTACCCGATTGGTTACAGTCTGTCCATAGAGTGTTGCCGATATATTCAATGGGAGAAGTGATGCGGGCATCCTTGGCCCAATCAACATTCACCGCCTCTTTGGGCCATTATATCAATTTAGGTGCATGGTGTATTATTGGTTTTGGAGGATCAATGCTTGTTCTGACTAAAAAGAGATAAGTTGATATACTTACTGCCGTGTTTTATAAATATGAGTCTAAGGGGGCGCAAGCCCCCTTAATAAAAGATTCCATGGGCGGGAGGTAGCGACGAGTTGCTTTGCAATCGTCGCACACTGAGCAAAAGAGCACATCTCTAATGGGTGCGCAGTCGTGGGGTTTCAAGTTACTCGGTCAAGAAAGTTCTTTCAGTATGACATCGCTGCGCTAACGTCATACTGCGCACCCAACCTAAACAGATGCCCGAAATATAGAAGCAACTATTTGCTGTGCAAAGTAGTTGCCAATCCATGACTGAATGACCTTTGTTGACCAAATTGCGAAAAATAGGAAAGATAGGGGTCTATGAATATTGATGATAGTAGGGGCTGTGCCTCTGACTCCTTATGATTTGAATGTTACTTTCTTGCCATTGATGCAAGAAAGTAACCAAAGAAAATCTAGCCATTTCAATTGAGGAGTCGCCTGCGGCGAAAGACGGCTCACACATCAGCTAGTCGAGCCCAGTATCTCCGATACCTGTCAGCTCAAGCTATGGATTTAATCAGCTGCTTTTCTCCTATCCATTGCGTTTCGCGTCTTCTCAAGAGTGAAATGGCAATACCTAAGATAAGCTTTTAGTTTTTTTTCATTGCTTACACTTTAGGTTAACCGATCATTGGCCGTGGATATTGTTTGTATTATTGCAAAGCTGGTGCGTAGCCAGGGGGTTTAAGGGGGCGGAAGCCCCCTTAATAAAAGAATCCAAGGGCGGGCGGGTGGGATATTTAAAAAAAAGAACAAGTAGGACAAGAAGTTCAGCTAGATCTCATTTTGGTACTTTTTCTTACTATGAGCTGTTACGACGGGTTGCTTTGCTGGATGACATTCACTCACCTATGATTTCCATGGTTGAATGTCCGGTTTTTGACTAAAATTATGGGTAGGAAATAGGAAAGGCAGGGGTTTTTAGGGGATGTAGTCTAATGGCTATATAGTTTGCAATTGAGGCGGTCTTTGGCTGTGTACCTACGAAAGTTCTATTCTCGCACGCAAGCTTGGCTCCTTACTGCGCAAGAGAGTCGTTGCTACCCTTTTCTTGACGCCTGCGCTTCAGGGCGGACGATATACGCCACCGCCAAAAGCTAGCTCTTCCAGTAAAGCTTAGCAAACTGGGCGAATAAGCTTCCCAAAAGTATGCAACGTCGCTATGCATGGCGACCGTTACAAAGTAAAGATCGGTCGTAAATGCTCTTATGAATGATTTGCTGGTGCGTAGCCAGGGGGTCTAAGGGGGCGCAAGCCCCATTAATAAAAGATTCCATGGGCGGGAGGTAGCGACGAGTTGCTTTGCAATCGTCGCACACTGAGCAAAAGAGCACATCTCTAATGGGTGCGCAGTCGTGG
>JAKSDL010000104.1 GCA_022360105.1 Pseudomonadota bacterium | reverse complement strand
AATCAACACCATTAAGAAGGATCAATCACAAACAGTTGCTGCATTTATTGAAAAAGCTCTCGATACAGGGGTATTATCTCATAAGAACGTAGATGAATATATAGAAGATATTTTTAATAATGAAGAGCTTATGAATAGTGCAATTTTGTTTGCTGTTGCTCCGGACCTTAATAAATACCAGGAAGGTTTTGACGAATACAGAACTGCTTTAACTGATTGGGCAAAACCGCTGCAGAATGTAAAGTTTTATGGAACGATTGAAGATACTGTTGAAAATATCCTTTATGATGAAGAAATTTATGATATGGTGACATGGTTTATTCCGGATGAAACAATTAATGAGTATGTAGGGACCGTTGATACATACTTTCAGACTTACAAGGAAGCTAAATGGTCATTGAATACTCTTGGTGTTTCTTTGTCGGAGGGGGATTATGAGTTAGCAGTAAACCAGGTAATTAATGATAAGGATATCTATAATTTGCTAACCACAATTTTCCCAAGTGATACTGTAGATGTATATCTTGCGGAAACCGAAATGTATTATGATATGTATAGAGAGTATTATGCATTGTACACAGAATATCTAACAGCTTTTGAAGAAGCTGTGCAGACAATTTCAACAGATGAAATGAATGAATATGTCGATCTAGTACTGGATTATGCATATAATGATACCGTAGAAAGTCGTGAAATGCTTTTGGATATTGTCACAAGCATTGATGTAGAACAAATACAGGAAGTTATTGGATACATAGAAAAAGATTCCGGGCTTATTAAGGAACATCTTGATAATATTGACCCATATTACTATGATGAATTCAAAGCTTATGTAAATGGTCTGCATGAAACAAAAGCATTTATCCTGGATTCCATTCAAAGTACGGATGTTGACGCTATACTTGAGGCAGCAAAAATTATAGACCACCTCAATGAAGATATCACTTATGTTATTAACTTGTTACAGGAAAAAGATTATGAAAAAGTTTTTGAAGTGATTACAAATAATCAAATCCGTATCTATGAAGCAACAGAATTTATTCAGGAACAAACCGAGGATGTATAATTGTTACCAAAAGCAAATGAATGCTGAATGAAAGCCGCAGGCTATAGCCTGCGGTTTTTTTCATTTACTGTGTGATAGTATAGTCCAATCCTGAATTGTTGTCCCAGTGTTCTGCTCCATCTTTGAAAGCAATGTTTATAGTTTCACCGGAATTTACTGTAACATCTGCTTCAAATGCGTTGTATCCTGCTTTATTCATTTTAATGGTTTGAATATTATTCCAGTTTCCATACCCGACCACACTATATACATCTTTTGCACCGCTTTTTGCCATAAGCCCGTCCTATTTTAAAGTAACAGTGTTTCCATCTTTTCTGCGCACAGATACACCATTTCTATAATACTGTGAATTGGCCCCAACAAATTCTTCAGCAAACTCTTCTTCAAAGTTAAACTCTTTGTTTAATCTTTCATCTTGTTTTGAATGATTGCTTTTCTCGTGTGATTTTCTCCGTTGATTTTTGTCAGTTAAAAAATTTCCAAACAAATCCATAATTCACCTCCTGTTTTAGCTCCACTTTTATTTTTTTCAATAAGCTTGTATATTATTTACGAGAATATAAGCAATTTGTAACATGAAAAGGAATATAAAGCATAAAATAATTGTTTTAACATAAAATAAAAAGAGATGAACATAAAAAAAAGCAGTAAAATCGGTTTTTGCCGTTTACTGCATAGTTAATTTTTTTATTTTTTATTTAAATTT
>JAKSDL010000210.1 GCA_022360105.1 Pseudomonadota bacterium | reverse complement strand
TTGTCACTCTTCTCAGTTTTTCAATTCTTCATTAAATAAAGGGTAGAGTAGGGGACAGTAAGCCTAGTCCCCCCTCATCAAACCGTGCATACGGTTTTCCCGTACACGGCTTTCCGATGTTTTTCACTTAAAAGCATGCACTTTCTTCCAGCCTGCCGTGGTTGGTATTTTATAAAGGGGTCAGGCTTGCGTTTTTGCGTTAATTATTTTAGAGTGCTGAAAAAACAGCTTTAAGATCTTAAATCTCGCAATACCGACTGCCGAATCATGGCACGAAAACCACGAATCCACTTTACCGGCGCTGTTTATCACGTCATGCTTCGAGGTAATGACGGACAAGCCATTTTTTTCGATCCTCAGGATTATTCCATTTTTGAACAACTGCTTGCTGAAGGGGTTAGTCGGTTCAACCATCAAATCCATGGATATTGCTGGATGCCAAACCATGTCCACTTGGTTGTAGAAGTAGCCGATATTCCCCTCTCCAAGATCGTTCAGAACCTATCCTTTCGTTACACTCGATGGATTAATAAACGAGAAAATCGAATAGGTCACCTTTTCCAAGGTAGATTTAAAGCAATCTTGATTGATACTGACAAATATCTGCTGGAATTAATTCGATATATCCATTTGAATCCGGTTCGATCCAATCTGGTACGATCACCTTCTGATTACCTTTGGAGTGGGCATACTGCTTATCTAGGAACGAAGAAGATTCATTGGTTGTCAACTGACTTGGTGCTAAGCAGATTTAGCAAAAGGAAACATGACGCCAGAAAAGAGTATCGTCAGTATGTTTCAAGAGGAATCGGAGAAGAGTACAGAAAGGAGTTTCATACAGGAAATAGGGAAGGGGTTGTGCTAGGAGATGAAGAATTTGTCATCAAACTTCCGGAATATGGAAAATCTAAACGAATTGCTGATAAACCACCATTAGAACTTGCAGTACTCAGTAAAAAAGTATGTGATTTTTTTAAAGTCTCTGAATCACTGATAAAAGACCGCAATCGTCTACGTACTGCATCAAAAATTCGATCAATTATCGCGTTAGAATATACAATTTATTCTGGCAGTATCAGCCAGGTTGCTGATTATTTCGACAGAGATCTGTCAACCCTGAGTCGTCAACTGGTAAATCTCAAACAAAAGCTAATAACAGATAAACATCTCCAAGAAGAGATACGGTCCCTAAGACATTTTTTAACGCAATAACGCAAGCCTGACCCCAGATCTTACTTGAACTCCCTCCCTTTAGAGCGCTATTATTAAGTATTGTCAGCATTTTGAATTCTTACGAAAGTTTAATAGGACCACCTGCGCGTCTATCCCATGGATACCAAGAAAAAAGAGGAAAAACTTAACGCCATACCGATTGATTCAACCGCTATCATTCTGGAAAGTATATCCGATGGCGTGTTTACGGTGGATGAGGACTGGCGGATTACTTCATTTAATAAAGCAGCAGAAACGATCACGGGGGTTTCGCGGGATGAAGCACTTGGTCGACATTGTTCGGAAGTGTTTCGAGCCAGCATGTGTGAGATGGATTGTGCTTTGAAACGCACTATGAATACCGGCAATCCGGTGATTAATCAATCTGCCTTTATCGTTGATGTTAAGGGCAGAAAAATTCCCATCAGTGTTTCTACTGCTTTGTTGCAAGATGAAGGCGGGAATATTCTCGGTGGTGCCGAAACCTTTCGGGACCTCAGTCTGGTGGAGGATCTGCGAAAAGAATTGACAGGCAGGTACCAGACTGGTGATCTGGTCAGCCGCAGTGCAGCCATGCGTGATATTTTCGATTTGATTCCACTATTAGCTGCCAGTATCAGCACCGTTTTGATTCAAGGTGAAACAGGAACCGGCAAGGAAGTTATCGCCAGGGCCATTCACAACCAGGGTGAAAGAAAGAACAAGCCATTTGTGGCGGTGAATTGTGGTGCCTTACCTGATACTTTGTTGGAGTCGGAACTCTTCGGCTATAAATCCGGAGCCTTCACCGGGGCTAACAAGGACAAACCGGGGCGTTTCGAACTCGCCAAAGGAGGCACCTTGTTTCTGGATGAGATCGGTGAAGTCAGTCCGGCACTCCAGGTACGCTTATTGAGAGTCCTCCAGGAAAAAACATTTGAAATGTTGGGAGATACCAAAAGTACCAAAACTGATGTCAGAATCATTGCGGCTACTAACCAGGATTTAAATGATAAAGTCGTGCAGGATGAATTTCGGCAGGATCTTTTTTATCGGATCAATGTCGCCAGGATAGATCTGCCGCCATTACGCGAACGGAAAGAAGACATTCCCCTTCTGATCGATCAATTTGTATCCCGTTTTAACCAGATACAGAATAAAGCGGTTTCCGGTGTATCATCAGAAGTTACGGCCCTGTTGATGGCCCATGATTACCCCGGTAATATTCGGGAACTGGAAAATATTATCGAATATGCTTTTGTGTTGTGTTCCGATGGAACTATCGAAGCCAACCATTTACCGGAAACCTTCAGAGTGCAAATCCCCAAAGCGAGCCAAAGTGGTGACATGTCTCTCACCCTGAAAACCCTTGAAGTACAGACCATTAAAGACGCCCTGAAACGAAACAACAACAATCGTTTGCTTACAGCCAAAGAACTAGGTATTCACAAGAGCACCCTGTTTCGTAAAATAAAAGCCCTGGGTATCGCACTTCCTGAAAAAGATGGGCGTAGTAAGGCCTGACCTGGATGATTGATGGGCAACAAGTTGCTCATTCTACAACTTCGGCTATGCATATCCCCTTACATGGGCAGTTGATGGGCAACGAGTTGCCCATCCTGCTACCTCGGTTACGC
This sequence comes from Pseudomonadota bacterium, assembly GCA_022360105.1. The sequence continues at coordinate 6,723 of JAKSDL010000210.1, read as the reverse complement.
ATATCCCTTAGCTTGCCCATCAGTATTGCTCCACTGTCGCAATTCTGCATCGTTTTTTATCAGATTGGTGCGCCTATGGCACTGTACGCGAAATTCGCTTCTAACGCTGTTCTTAATACATTGCTTTAATTAGACTTCGCATTCAGTCCAATTTATTAATCTGGCACAATCCATGCTGTTTCCATTAAAGGAGGCTTTGCGATGAAAACAGCAATAACAATTTGGAACGACAGGATTTCACCGGTGTTTGATGTCGCCCGAAATCTTGTTATTCTGGAAATAGAAGGCAATGTAATTAAACAAAAGTCGCTGGAGATATTTCCCGGCGATCAACCCGAAAGAAAAGCCCTCAGGATGAAGGAGTTAGGTGTAAACACCTTGATCTGCGGTGCTATTTCCAAATATGTCGCCCGTTTGATTTCTGTTCATCGCATTGAAATTATTCCTTTTATCTCCGGGGAAACGGATGTGATCATCAAAGCTTTTCTTTCCGGGCAACTTCCAAATCCCAGGCTGATGATGCCCGGTTGTTGCAGGAGATTGAGGAAAACACCAGAAAACTGAACAATGACGTAACATATTTAATTTAACATTTTCTCAGGAGATGTCATGCCAGGAAGAGATGGAACGGGTCCCGAAGGCAAAGGTCCAATGACCGGCCGGGGATCAGCCGTTTGTGCAAAAAAGAAGGAAAAAGAAAACGAAGAATTTCAGTTTCGGGGCCAACGATGGGGATCAAGAAAGCAACAATCTGATGGATATCGACACCAGGGGAAGTTTCGATTTCGTGGTGGCAGGAGATAGCAACCCTTAATTCCTTAAATCAAAAGACACCCAATCCTTTCTGAGAAAGGGGTACAAAACCGCAGGGCAAAAGTGGAGAGGAATAATGCCGTATCGAGTCATAACAAAATGATTCACCCTGCGGCGTTTCTGAGACTCATACCCAATGCCCCTCTGCATTGGCGGCATCAGTAATTTCAAAAGTTCCACTTTTAAAGACCTCAATTGCATCCAGGACAGATCCACTTGTTTCCACAACTACTTTGATATTAGCTGCATTTAAGGTTTTGATAGCGTTGGGTCCGCAAAAACCGGTGAAAAGATACTCTGCTTTTTTATCACTGATCATGGTAGCGGCTTTAATGCCTGCTCCTTTAAGCGCATTGATATTCTCGTGATTATCAACTGCTTCAAATTCCAGAGTATCCGGATCAACAATAACAATATATGATGCTCGACCAAACCTGGGATCAACTTCCGAATCAAGGTTTGGTCCTTTTGATGTAATAGCTAGTTTCATTGTTTTCTCCATTAATTAAATTTTGCATAACTATTCACCACAGGGACACGGAGGTCACAGAGAAAAGCTTCGTGCCCTCCGTATCTTCTTGGTGAAAACGGACAGGGGGTAATTATGCTGAACTGATACAATTTTATTCTGCTTTTGATTCACCCATGTAAAGCTAGAGTTCACCTGGTAAGGTTTCCGGGCATCCGTTTATTGTGAAAACTTCGTTTTCGATATTTGTGATTAGCTTTTGTAATCAAGGAAACCAGAATTGGTAGAAAACTGATAACCGATAACTGATAGCTGATAACGCATTGGAATCCAGCTTAAATCAATTACTTGTTAATTAAGTAAAACCAAGAATCAAACTTGCGTTACATATGCCCGCCACCACCGCCACAGACTTGGTCCTTCTCGATCAGTGAAAGTTTTCCATTGATCAGATCATTAACGACGGGCTGAATGTCGGGACATTCCGGTTCATAATAAACATCAATGTTGACCTGTTTGAATCCCATGAGAGGCCTGAGTCCGATTCCTCCCACGACCAGCGCATTTACCTCGTTTTTAGCCAGCAATTGCACAGGAACCATGCAGCCCCCTTGAACATGTTCTTGATTTTGAATGGTAGAAACGCCGGTTATATTGCCATCCTTGACGTCCACCAAGGTAAAAACATCGCAATGTCCGAAATGACCGGCCCTGGTTCCCTCCAATCCTCCATTTTCAAGTGAGGGGACTGCAATTCTTCCATTTTTCATAACTACTTACTCCGCAATAGAATTAATATTTAAGTCAGAGGCGACTTGAGTTAAAAGCTGTCAGTTGAATTCGCAATGTTGCAACACGTTCATTTCCGGGGCACGAAGCACACGTTTCCAGATATCTTTTACCACCCTGCAGGTTTCGCTGGATGGATCATGCTCAAATATGGTTTTTCGTTGCACCATCGATTGTGTAAACAGGGCATCATAGGGAACCTTCCCCAGGAAGTTAAGTCCTTGTTTTTCGGCATAAATTTCGATTTCAGCTGTCTGTTTTTGATTTATATCCCATTTGTTTACACAGACCATCACCGGCACACGAAATCGCCGGGCAAGTTGAACCACGCGGTCCATATCATGTATTCCCGAAACGGATGGTTCAACAATAACTAACAACGCAGTTGCATCACCAATCGATGCGATGACCGGGCAGCCGACTCCCGGAGGTCCGTCGGTAATAATCAGCTCTCGTTGGTATGCCTGAGCCAGTTTTTTTGCTTCCTGCCGAACCAGGCTAACAAGTTTACCTGAATTTTCCTCCGCTATTCCCAATCTAGCATGAACCATTGGTCCCATTCTGGTCTGGGAAACAAACCACTGGCCGCAGGTTTTCTCCGTAAAAGCAATAGCATTTGCCGGGCAGAAATCGACACAAATACCGCAACCCTCGCATTCAAGCTTGCTGATTTCCAATGCTTCATCAATAGCTCCAAATCTGCACATCGATACACAGATGTTGCACTGCATGCATAGTTCCTTATTAATGGATGCTAAAAATCCACCCTTAAAATCAGATTTTTGCATCACAAACGGCTCGGTGAGCAGATGAAGATCCGATGCATCTACATCGGCATCGCACAGGACGATATTTTTTGCCAGGAAAGCAAATGCTGCTGTCAAACTTGTTTTCCCGGTTCCACCTTTACCGCTGATGACAACCAATTCCCGCATACCTTCAATTCTCCACTTATTGTATTATGGTTTTAATTCTCTCATATAACTGGCGAAACAAACTCTGCCATTCCGGCATCTCTTCAACCAATAATTGTCCGCTGGAATAGATCTCCGCAATTCTGCGGCTAAAAGGAATCTCCAATAAAATGGGAATTCCTTCGCTTCTGGCATAGGCCGCTACTTGATCATCTCCAATATCAGAGCGATTGATGACCAAACCATGCGGGATTCCCAGTGTTTTGACAGCCTCTACCGCCAGCTTCAAATCGTGCAGACCGAAGGGTGTTGGTTCTGTCACCATCAACACAAAATCCGTATCTTTAATTGCCGTTATCACCGGGCAGGATGTACCCGGCGGTGCATCGATAATAATCGTTTTATCTTTATTTGAACCGGCTATGACTCGTGAGATCAGGGGAGGAGCCATCGCTTCACCGATTCGTAAACGTCCCTGTACAAACACCAAATCGTCTTTGAATCCATTTTCGATGGCTCCCAGCTCTCGTTTTGAAGGATGTATAGCATGCTCAGGGCAGGTGATCATACATCCTGTACAACTGTGACATAATTGGGGAAAGGTTAGGAGTGTTTCCCCTACAACCGTCAGAGCACTGAACCGACATATATCAACACACAGCCGACACAAGCTGCATTTTTCCTGATCAACTTCAGGGATAAAAGTATAGGCCGTTTCCTTATGCTCTATCTTCGGTTTTAAAAACAAGTGGACATTTGGCTCTTCCACGTCGCAATCCAGTATTTGCAATTCGCTACCCATGGCGTATGCCAGATTGGTTGCGACTGTTGTTTTCCCGGTTCCGCCTTTTCCACTTGCAATACTAATAATCATTGTTTCCTTCTGATAATAAACGGTTGTTACTGTCTTAAACTGCCAGGTCTGTAATCCTGCCAAGCTTTTGTAAAAGCGAATTGACATCTTCTTGGGTTGGAGATGACGGTAGTTGTGCAAGCACTCCCAGGCCTTCACTTGATTCATGGAATTGATCCGCTGTCTGATCACTGATAACTGCACAAAGCATCATGGGATTCACTTGTACCAAAGCTTCCACAAATTCCAACCCCGTATAATCGGGAAGTTTCTCATCTACAATAGCCAGGCAAAAGCTTTGATTCCGGATTGCGTCCAACGCGTTCACCCCCCGTTCGACAGAGGTGATGGTAATACCAAACTCTTCCGTAAGAATCGAAGAGTAGTCCGAGATATTTCCTCCTGCCCGCCCAACCAGCAACATCTGAGTCATTTCCATTCCCTGCATTTATTTAAAGGATTAAGCCTGTTTGCATTCAATTCTGCAATTGACATACCGGCCGTTTTTCGCTGCCGATCAAGAACTATGCTTTTATTATCTGATATAATTGTTTTTTTTAAGATAACCCGTGATGTTTCAGCTGAAATGAAGACCGTCTTCTCAAAACTGACTGACTCTTAGTTTTTACATTATATTTCAGCATGTTAAAAAGAATTATTCTGACAGTTTTTTAGCAAAAGAATTTAAACTCCATTGATCCAGCTCCATTTTTGTATCGCTTTCACTGTCGCTGTTTAGTCGCAAATCTGCGACTAAAGCATCAAAATAAGGTCGCATATTGAAATCAATAATCCCTTTCACTCTACATGAACTGTGTGCTTACCGCTTAATAGAGTTCCAGGTACGCTGGTATGCTTTATGCTGAAGATCTGAAGTATCTTGTCGGTGCATGCTCAATGATAAATTTTGATATGGTGATGTTACGTTCGGCATGCCCGCAGATTATCTCACAGCTTAAACGAACGTGGCCTCACATAGAAACAAGATAGGGGAAAAAAGATGCCAAATAGAGACAGCACTGGACCTGATCATAAAAGACAATCAGACAGAAGGGGATATAAAGGATCTTTTCGCATGAAAAAAAGACGACAATCCCAATCATGCAGACGGATTACAACGACTTACCCTCAAGTAGACAGCAATGCAGACTGGCCAAGGTTCATTAACACCATCAAATTTGTGACCTTTGGTTTTTTTACTGTTTTATTGCCATCAGTTATCAGGTTCGGTAAACTTTTGATTTCCGATCGGCGGGATTCTGCTCCACAACTCGAATATAAGAGCGGCGACAAGTCAAATACGAACCAGGAACGGAATAATCTGTAAAACAGATCTCCTGCCGTTTATATGACCGATTTTTTGCTACCCCCTTCAAACGGCATGTGATGAATAAAAGATTAGTGCAAACTTGCGGGCTTGCCCTGATATGGTTCCTACTTATGCAACATCCCGCACTTTCAGAATCCCACGTTCAGACCTCTTCTATTTATTCGAACACAGCAGCAGCAATCAGACCTGCCAGTTCTGTTTTAAAAAAGAGAGGGATACTCTTGATGTTCATGAATCCAAACGGCAGACCATGCCAGCTTCAAAAAGCTATACTTGAAAAAAACAAGGGAGAGATTGAGCAGCATTACCGGATTAAATATGTTGATGCCACCAATCCATCGGACCGGCCCCTCTTTTATCAGTTCGGTGTTCGCGGTATGCCAGCTATCATCCTGTTGAACGGCAGCGGCAGAATCCATCATCGTTTTCCCCTGGGAATCATGGATCGAAAACAGTTGCTACAAGTTATCAACCAACCCTGACAGCATCTATGGATTTAAACTTTTCATCCCTGGTATTGGTTTTGGTAGCAGGATTAACCAGTGTTGCATCGCCATGTGTGCTGCCGGTGATTCCGATAATTGTTACCGGGTCAACAAACGACCACAAATTAAGACCTCTTCTCATTGTTATTGGATTGGCCACATCGTTTATTATCATGGGGCTGGTCTCTTCGCTGTTTGTTACCTTGATCGCAGGCAATATTCTGTATGTCGAAAAAATCGTCGGCATCATCATTATGCTGTTTGGCGTTATGATGCTTTTTGATCTGAATGTATTTAAGAGGATCTCTTTTCTTTCCAATTTACAGGTATCATCCCAAGGGCGATGGTCCGGCCTGATACTTGGGATCTCCCTGGGAATAGTCTGGATTCCCTGTGTAGGGCCAATACTCTCTGGCGTGCTTGGGATGGTTGCAACACAGGAAACGCTCCGTGGTGGGATCTGGCTTTTGTTAATTTACACCCTTGGATTTTCAGTACCGATTTTAATAGCCGGGTATGGTTCTCATTTTTTCAGAACCAGGTTGTCCTTGATACAACAGCATCCCAAAGTGGTTCGTTCCCTGGGAGGTGTTTTGTTGGTGGTTTTTGGCGCTGTTGTTTGGTCACGAGGAATGCTGGTTTTTAATTGAATGAACGACTCATTCAGACCGTTGTAACTTTCTATTTGGCATTTTGAAATGCCCCTTCATATCATAATGACTGCCAAAGATCTCAGCATAGGGTTACGCTGCTCAACACCTTGTGCTCTTTGGAGCAACTGCCCCAAAACCTCAAATGATGCGATCCATTTGGTTCCTAATTCACAAAAACAATTTCGAATTTATGGACTCATACCCGGAATACCTTGAGCCATTCTCCGATGCTTGAAACAAGATAGCTCTCTGTTCTAAAAATCCCTTGATTTTTAGTGAAGCAAAAACATTTTATTTAGTCGCAAATTTGCAACCCTGGCACTGCATTTGGTCTCTTTTTGCACACTTTCGCGGCTGCTTTCGAATTAAAAACTCGTTATAATATATTGATATTTTATATCTTTGGCTTACAAGGAG
>JAKSDL010000443.1 GCA_022360105.1 Pseudomonadota bacterium | reverse complement strand
GGCGGAGCCAGGTGCATGACAATGCCGTTTCATAGGGAATTGCTTTAACGTATCTGCCCGTTAACTTCATTCCAAATTCGCCCCAATACTGTCGGGCAAGGCAGTGCGCCTAATCGTGCAATTTAATGTCAAAAAAAAGATGGTCAATATTTCTGGTAAGTCTATATTTATTTGGTTCAGCCTTTTTTGTTTTATAACCGTTGTCCCGGCTTCATCCGGTTTTGGGAATCCCTCTCTAGAACCCCATCTTCTGCAACCGGAGGCCTATTCTGAAACCTACGGTTTTGTGTTTAGCATGGATGAGAATTCGCATCTGGTGGTCCAGTTGTCAGTCTCTAACCTTGGATTAGGTGATCAAAACGGCATGTGCCGTATTCTTTATTTACATAATGGAAAAAGCTGGTCGTTTGATGCTTTGTACAACAATGAGATGTGGAGTTTCACTCCCCCGGCATCTCTTGAAATGGGTACCTGCAGGATGAGTTTGAAAGGTGATTCGCTGGAGTTGTCTGCTGAATTAAATAAGTCCACATTTGCAGCGACGCTGCATGGTAATATCAATGTTGTTGAGCCACCCGATCACTTAATACAGACTTCAGACGGTTTTTTTGATCAACAGATACTGGTAAGATGGGGAAAAGCAATTCTGACCGTTGACATGGAGGATCAACAACCTATTGAATCTGCAGGGTTTGGATGCATGTATCGTTTTTGGGTAACTGCTTTGCCTCCTGAATTGGCTTATCGCTGGATTAAAGTGTTCGGTCTGGATGAAACCGGTGCGGACCTGCTGGTTGTCAGATTTCCACCCAAACAGGAGAAGGCAATCGGCTGGAATTGGTTCGCACAGTCCGACCTGCCCACTCCCGCTCAACAGCTGGAATATGATGGAAAAGTGATTAAAATTGAAACCTCGGCCGGTAAATACATTATTACCCTGAAAGAGCAGCTTGACAGGCACGCGCCGGTAGAGAATATTGGATTTTGGAGTTTTTTAGTAGAATCCTGGATTGGAAATCCCGTTACCTACACCTATCTTGCCACTATTCAGTCTCCTTCTTCAGAACGGACAAAAATTGCAGTTGTGGAGATCATGGAAGATGAAGCGGATTAATGCTTTTTGGATATTAAAACACCAAACACCGTGACCAGCCACAATATGATCCCGAAGACGAAGATGAAGGCGGAGATACTTAAAAACAGGACCTGTCTTTCGGTATCCAATTCCCCACAGGATCTTATGATTACTGCAATGATAAATGCAGCCAAAAAACCCAGCAAAGGAATTGGATGGACCCGGGACCGAACATGTTCCTGAATGCTGTTTAACACAATAGTCAGCAGACCAAGAGTAATCCCGGTGATCAATACGATATGCAACCCTGTTTCACGTAATTCAGGAGCGATAACCGGTACCATGTATCCAACAGGAATCATCCAAATGGACAGCCAGATTAGCAATAGCAAGCGATTT
>JAKSDL010000879.1 GCA_022360105.1 Pseudomonadota bacterium | reverse complement strand
CCTACATTCAGTCCCGACAAAGAATAGCCGTACGGGGTAACTCTGTTACCCATCGGGCGGAATGTGATTAAAAGTCATTTACAAGCAGTTGATGGGTAACTCTGTTACCCATCCTCCATGCGACTCTGCCCACAAGTTAGTACATCAAGATGGGCAGGCTATCGCCGGCCCATCCTACATTCCGTCCCGACAAAGAATAGGTACACAAAATCATTGATTTATTTTTGACTTGGATGTGGAATATTCACACAAATTCATCTACATCCCGGATATTACTTTCCAAATCAAGAGTTAGTTTGTTTTCTTTTGCCTCAATTTCAATCATCTCGGGTGGAAATGCAGATTGGCAGTAAGGATTGTCATAACGCGGATATGCAGCCAGATTTACAGGTGATCCATTCTGTTTTAGATCTCCCTTCCAGTCGAACTGAAGTCGTCCTTGGCCGGGAGAATGGTAATCCACTTGCAGCTTCTTGATACTGAGGTTGGCAACTGCAACCTGTTTGCAAAATTCGTCAAACGATCCGTTTTCTTGCTCAGAACCCAATTCACAAATCCAGGCGCTTTTTCTGCCATCAATAATAACTTCTTTATCCCGATATTCCCCTTCGGTCTGCCAGCGGTAGCTTAAACCGGCGTATAGGGCGATGTATCCGGAACTTTTGCGTCCGAAAATCCAGCCGTTCTTTTCAAAAACTTCATCGAACTTATCCCTGGGAAACCAGGCATGTGTGAACGGAAGCACTTTTGGTACGAGCAATCCGCCTATTTTGGGAAGTTTATAAAGGATAATGACCACGTTTTTGCATTGAGCGATGCGAGGCAAAAAGCCTGATCCCTGCCAATAACCATTAGGGGCGGTGTCGCCATAACCTCCCGGGTGTGTTGTGAAACAGATTGCTTCCACTTCCAACGTTGCCTGCCAGATATGATGCTGGTCTGCGCCAAATCCCTTTTTGTAATCCTGGGCTGAACTAAGCATGTAATCCGGCGTGCGGTAGGTGTATAAATTGGCCTCTTCGACTGTGTTGCGTCCCAGGTCTCTTTCGAACAACGTGGCCACCAGGCGAGTCAAGCCAACATACCTTCCAATTTTCATGAACCATTTAAGGGCTTTGAACTCCGGAAAAAACTGGTTTTCCCACCAGCGAAAGGCATCCAGAATCTTGATCATGGTATTGATCATCCTGGGGTGAACATAAGCCTGGTAAGACAACAGGATCATGCCATCGTCAACATTCCCGAGATTCAATCCCCATTTGGCAGCGTCCGCGATATTGATGGCCACTCGCTGTTTGTTAAGTATTTCACGGTTTTGTGTATCGTTGGCCACATTGAAGATAGCTTTCGGTAATTGGTATTTTTTACTCAAAGCAAGGGTAACAGCGCTCATATTGTCTTCCCCGGCGAACACACCCATGCCAAACAGCAACTTGGCTGTATCGATAGTTGATTCCTTTAAGGCGGATAATTTCTCCTTGGTATAGCTGCGTCCGTGGGTGGAGACAAATTGACCATAGTAGCTGTTTACTGCGATATCAAACAAGAGTGTGTCTGCAACTATTTGAGCTTTTTTTACCAGTATCTCATCGTCACAAAAGTCAACCAGGTTGATCAACGCCGTGAGATCTTCGTCGAAGTAGATATGGGAAAGCCATTCGCTAAAGCCGGTTTTAAATCGCAACTCCAGCCACTTGAGAATTCGCGGATAAGCTTTGGCTTTCTTTTCTTCCCCGGTCATCCCGGAGTTCGTAAATGTTCTAGTTGGGAAATACTGACCTGCCAGGTACTCATTCACACTGAACATGACCTGGTGGTTTTCAGTCCAGTAGCACATGGAGTCAATGCCGGGCTCATCTGGCCAGTATTTAAAATCCAAAATGGTCTGCTCGGATTTGTTGATTAACTCCGATGAACAGAGGTCATTATTTTTTAGCTGATAGAGCAAACGGACGATTCCCAACATCACAAAATCGGAACAGTCCTTACGTTGATTTATGTATTCCAGGGCAGCAAGCAGAACACCTTCGAAAACCGGTCCCTGGTTTTCATGGATTCGAATGAGTTCAAGATAATGTCCTTTCACACTGCTGGAGCCGGGATTGTTCAGGCAGTGCTTAATGTATGCTTCACGTCGCTTTTGGTAGTCTGTTTCAAAGCAGGTTTTGGCATAGCTGTCCGGAACGGACTCAGAGGGATAACCAGCAGGTGGTTGATCTTTGATCTTAAATTGGAAATCATTCACACCTGAGGTGCTGAAGAACTCGTGTTGGTATACTTTTTCTTGGGTCATTGCAGATGATTTTGATCGAATGATTTTACTTTAGGTGCGTCCCTACGGGACTCAATTGATATAGGTTTGAATGACCAGAGGTTAACATCACCGGCTACCGCTATGTCGCCTCTAATAGGCT
>JAKSDL010000312.1 GCA_022360105.1 Pseudomonadota bacterium | reverse complement strand
GGGTTCAAGTTTTGTGCTGGGAAAAAGGGCCTGGTTGGATCAGACAAAATTTCAAGTGGAAATTCCTTCACTCGAATTGTGTCGATACCAGGAATTCCTACCCGGCGCTTCAGCCTTTAAAAGCATCAGGGATCTGATCCGAGTCTACGCCGGGGATGAATACGATAACTCCCTGAAGATCAGCCTGAAACCGGACCAGATTCCCGGCTCAAGCCTGGGTAAACTGAGCAGTCAAAAAGAAACCAGACCCAAACAGATAATCGAACAACCCAAACTGGGCTGGAATTTTTATCTAAAAACAAAAGAGGGACCAATTAACGGTGCCCCCAAAGCAACCCTGATCCTAAACAAGGAAGTATAAGGATTTCATCAAACAAAAACCGTCTATGCATTCAGAAATCAAAGGAACAAAGTCATGAACACAACAAACCGCTCATCCTATCTGACCCTGAACACTCCTTTGGATCAATCGGTTAAACGAGGTTATAAATTCAATCTGCGTCAGCTAAAAGGGGAGGAAACCCTTTGTGGGGATTTCTCATACGAGCTGGAAGTCGCTACGCCGGAAAGATTGACAGAGGAGGACATCGACAAGCTGGTGGGAGATAAAATCACGGTTGAGATAGGTTACGACCTTAATGACAAGGCTTCATTTCGTTACATTAACGGCATGGTGTTCAAGCTTCGTGAACTGGGAATGAGCAGGGCTCCGTTGCTGCCCGATGTGTGGCAATATCAGCTGGAGGTTGGATCATGGTTCAAACAACTGTCCTTTGCAAAGGAATGCCGAATATTCCAGAAAAACAACAACACCAATCTGACAATTGTTACCGGGCTGCTTACTGAGTTAGGTTTGAGGGATTTTCGGGATGAAACTGAACGGACACTTCCGAAACGTAACTATGTGACGATCTATAATGAGTCGTATTACGATTTCATAGTCCGATTACTTCAAGAGGAAGGCATTATCTGGCGATTTGAACACACAGGTAAGAATCACACGCTTGTGTTTTCAGATGATACAAGGTCACTGCCGGAAATCAAAAAGTCATCCTGGCTTGGAGCGGATCGAATGACCGGCTTCTGTCGACGCAGCCGCTACAATTCTTTGGATGGATGCCAGGCAACCGATTTTGAGTATGACAACCCGCCTGAAAAACTGGTTGGGAAAGCAGGAAAATCGCCATTCCGGCATTTTGAATACCCGGGGAACTTCACTGCAAGGAATGAAGGTGAAGAAAAAATCAACAGGTTGAAATCGGTGTATCGAAGCGATGAGCTGGCTTTTCATGGTACCTCTGGCATCAGGGTATTGGAGGCTGGGAAAAGCTTTAAAATGGAATCACCGATGCTGCCAGAGGTTCATGACCAGGCATTCATTATCAAAAAACTATCCATTGAAGCAACTCCTGTAGCCTACGAGAATGCATTTGTTGCCTGGCCTGCCAAGGAACCGTTCTACTTTTCACCTGATAAGCTAGTGAGTAAGCCAACAATCATTGGTAATCAGACAGCTGTGGTAACAGGCAGCAAAACAGCGTCAGGAGTTCATACCGACAGCCAGGGCAGGGTAATGGTCCGATTCCATTGGGACAGACACTCACCGGCAGAAACGGGATCAGCATTTATCAGAAACGTGATGCCCGCTGCAGGTGCCAGAAGAGGGTTCATCTTTAACCCGGCTGTGGGAGATGAGGTCGTAGTCGCATTCGAAAACGGAGATCCTGACAGACCCCTGATCATCGGGAAGGTGTATTCAACTAATCAACGAACCCCGGTCAAACCTGAAAGCAGACCTGAACAAAGCACCATAAATCCCAGGAATGAAAAAAACGCCAACAGCATTCTCTTCGATGACAAAAACGGAGCAGAGAACCTTCAGATCAATGCTAAAAAGGATATGAAAATAAAGGTCGGTGCCGATCTTAACATCAATGTGGATGAAGATATCACTATCTTGGCGGACAACCTGGAAGTAAGAGCTGATGGTAATGTATTGACTGGAAACATAATAACTTTAAGTGGTGGCGATATTACGTCAATTGCCGGGGACAATATTTCCAACACAACCGGCTTGGTAGTGGCTAATATCGTCGGTGGGTTGGCCTTGAACAAAGCAGGTGCTAATGGAATTAATGCTGCCCTGGGCATGGTAGACAGCTCATCGGGTGGCCAGACAATCTCGGCTGCACCAATAATATTCAATACGACAGCTGGGAGTATAGATACCAATGGCAAAGGTGGTGTTAAGAATTTAGGTCTGATAGTCGCGAATACCGCCATGGAATTAATAGAGAACTCGGCAAGTAAAAAGGTAGAACAAAAAGCTGATTTGGCAATTCTGACCAATACCAAGACCCAAACCAATACCTTTGATAGCGAGTCAACCACCAAAGCGCTCCTAGTCAAAGACAAAGGTGAAATGGTGATAAATGAATAGAGACCAAATAGACAATCAAGAATGTGACAATTACATAAATCAATGGCTGATAAATGATAGCCGATAACTGATAACTGTTTATAAATAAATCTAAAATGTACAAGCCTTACTTAACAATCCAGACTTCTCTTGATGATTCAGTGAAAAGGGAAAGAAAGTTCAGTATTCATTCATTGGTCGGGGAAGAAGGTCTTTGTGAAGATTTTTCCTATAAAATTCGGCTAAGTTCATTAGAGCGGTTAAAAGATAAAGAAATCGGTCAGTTGATAGGAAACTCTCTGTCGATTGCAATTGCGTATACAGATAAAAAATATACTCAGAAAAATCGTTACATAAATGGACTGGTTTACGGTTTGGATGAGCTTGGCATGAGTCGTTCGCCATTGTTGCCAGATGTATGGGAATACGAGGTAGAAATCGGGTCCTGGTTTAGACAATTAGAATTTATTAAGGACTGCCGTATTTTCCAAAAAAACGGAAATTCGAGCCTTCAGCTAATCACAGATCTATTAAGGGAGTATGAACTTTTTGATTTTCGTAGTGAGATATCTGGGAATCTTCCCAGAAAAGACTATGTAGTGTTGTATAACGAGTCCATTAGTGATTTTATCAAACGATTATTAAGAGATGACAGCATTGTTTGGAAATTTGAGCATTATGAAGGCAAACATGTATTGGTGTTTAGTGATGATACCACTACCTTTCCTGTTATTCCTGGTCATGACATCGCAGTGACCGATTCTGTGCAAAGCTTTTTCAGAAAAGATACCTTCGTGCCAGTGTCAGAAATTACAGAAGCAGCATTTGAATGGGAGAATACCCCAGTCAAAAAAGTACTTAAATCGATAGATAGCCAAAAAGGCCAATTGAAGAATTATTTGTATACAGGTCTCTATCAACAACGAGTTGAAGGAGAAAGTAAAGTAGACAGGCATGGCATGGCCATAGAGGGTAAACAAAAGCGATATGATGGAGAATCGACCATAAGGGCCATGGCTTCCGGGTGTATTTTCAAGCTTGATGCTCCAACAGTGCCGGAACATGGTGAATCATTTTTAGTCAAATCATTACGAATTGAAGCTACAGATCAAAGGTATTTTAATTCGTTTACTGTCGTTCCAGCAAGGATCCCTTATTATCCAGCTCGTCTAAGTGATAGAGCACGAACAAAAATTGCTGGGCCTCAAACCGCAGTAGTAGTTGGTGAAGGAAACTCAGGCAGCGTGCAGACAGATCGACTCGGAAGGGTGAAGGTACGTTTTCATTGGGATCATCATTCACCAAAAGGTTCTAGTAATACCTCAGCTTATTTGAGAGTAGCCATGCCTTCTGCAGGAGCAGAAAGAGGGTTCCTCTTTAATCCCAGGATTGGAGAAGAGGTTGTTGTCGATTTTGAAGACGGCAATCCGGACAAACCTTACATAATCGGCAGTGTGTATTCCAAAAACAACCCTCCTCCTTTTGCACCAAATAGTAAACCGTTCAACAGTATCATAAAAAACTCTCATCATTCGGATGCAAACCAGATCATATTTGCTGATAAGCTGGACAGTGAAGAGCTGGAAATAATTGCCAAAAAGAATATGGACATCGATGTAAACAACAATATGAAAATCGATGTGAAAAAGGATATGTCGGTCAGGTCAAATGCTCAGTATATCATAGCCAAAGAAGGGGTAGATATCAAAGCCGGCAATAGCATCAACAATCAATCATTGGTTACCATCCTCAGTCTGGCTGCATTGGCAAATATTAATACAGCTGGTGGCAACATTTTGAATTTGGCCGCCGGGCTTGTGAAACAGGCTGCAGGAGGCATACTTAGCAATTTGGCGGGTGTTTTGATGGCCAACACATCATTACTGGGTATCACCCAATCGGCTCAAGGTAATGTTAAAAATGAATCAAGCCTGCTGATGTTAAATACAGCTTCAGAGGTGATTAACGCAGGTGACAACACCGTGGACAACAAAGCGTCCCTGGCTATTCTCAACTACGCCGACACAGAGATTGTTAATAAAGGGAAATCAAAAGAAGACAAAATCTCCCTGATGAGCAACTCCGAGGCAGGAAAATTTGTAGTCACAGGAAACACCAACGTAGGACCTTAGCCATTTTAGATTTTAGATTGATGAAGCTAGATTTTTGTTTCGTGAAAGCTTCGCTTTCTTGAGACAAAATATCTAACCGAGAATCAACAATCTGATAAGGGCTCTAAAATTGAAATAACGTATACTCCAACTGTAAAAAAAAAACAGCAGCGAAGCTGCACAAACCGGTAAATCTAAACTCTAAAATCATAAATCTAAAATGCAGAAGGCTTCCTATTTAACGCTGAGTTCCACTCTTGATAAAACGGTAAAAAGATCGCACAAATTCAATGTGCAAAGTGTCAAGGGAACAGAAAAACTGTGTGACGATTTTTCATTTATGATCAAGGTAAACACTCTGGAAAAAATCACTCAAAAGGAATTGCAGGAGTTAATCGGAGATAGTGTCACAGTACAATTTGCATTTAAAGACCGCAAATTTCAGGAGGGTTGCAGATATCTCAACGGAGTGGTGTACCAGGTCAAAGAATTGGGCATGAGCAAAGCACCTCATCTCCCTGATATCTGGAGATATGAAATTGAAATTGGCTCCTGGATGAGAAGCTTGGGATTGGTGTCAGACTGCCGTATTTTCCAGAAAAGCGGCAACAACGGCGTTAAAATTGTGACCGAGTTGTTAAAGGAACTGGGATTTACGGATATTCAGAATAAAACCAGTGGGAAATTCGCCCGCAAAGACTATGCTGTGATTTACAACGAACCGTTGCTTAATTTTATCAAAAGACTGTTGTTTGATGATGGTGTTACCTGGTTTTTTGATCATACCGAAAAAAGACACACCCTGGTTTTGGTGGATGATACATCCAAGTTTACGGATCTACCCGTTCGCTTGTGGGGCGACGGAGATCACATCAAACGTTTTTTCAGGGAAACAAGTCATACCCCTGTAAGCAGCTGGCAGGTATCAGCATACGATTGGGAGAACCCTCCGGTTAAATGCATTCAAAAGCGGGTTGGAGAAAAAAAGGCCGAATTAAACCATTTTCATTTTCCCGGTGAATTTATTCAAAGAAACGAAGGAGAAATCTTAGCCGATAGAAACAAAACGGCCATCAAAAGTCATAAAACATGTTACAGGGGAGAATCGAATTCGCGCATTCTTGCTGCCGGGTGTGTATTTCAGTTGCATGCCGATACCTTGCCTGAACTGCATCAACAACCATTCCTGATTAAATCACTGCATATTGAAGCAACCAGTGAGCAATACAAGAATTCATTTGAGGTATATCGGGCCAAAGAACCTTATTTTTCAGACCAGACAGACTTCCAAAGACCGGAAATTTATGGTTCACAAACGGCAACGGTAGTTGGAGAAGCAGGTACCGGAAAAATCAATACCGACAAGATGGGCCGGGTGAAAGTCAGATTTCATTGGGACCACCATAATCCCTCATCATCATCCAGTACATCAGCGTTTATCAGGGTGGCGGGACCGTGTGCCGGAGCCCAAAGAGGGTTCGTCTTTACCCCGAGAATAGGGGAAGAAGTAACAGTATCATATGAAAATGGTAATCCGGATAAACCATTGATAACCGGAAGCGTGTACTCCAACGATAGAAAACCGCCAAAAGCAGCCAGCTCCAAGCCGTACAAAAGTTATATAAAAACCGGAAGTGAATCGGATGCTAACTACATTACCTTTAACGACACGCCCGGTTCTGAAAATTTTGAGATCAATGCCAAAAAGGATTTCAATATCGTGGTGGGAAGGGATCTGGACATAGAGGTGGAAGATGATATCACCCTGCAAGTCAAAAAAGTAAATATCATCATCAGAAAAGACATAAAAGTACAGGCTGGAGGAAGTATCATAAACCTAACCCTTAAAAATGCAAATAATACGGCTGGATCCAATATCAACAATATGGCCCTTGGAGGCATCATCAATGTAGCAGGTGGTGTAGTTACAAACCTGGCTGGATGCACCTTGACGAACACAGCCATATTCTCTGTAGAGAACACATCCGCTGCTGCAATCAATGGAAAAGCAGCCACTCTATTTGCCAATACAGCCTTGAATGCGGTTGGAAGCAGTGGCCCCAAAGTGGAAAATGATGCGGGGTTGGCCATGACCAATATTTCTAAAGGAGGTATTTTAAATGATGCTAAGGGCGTGAAAACAGAGACGTTATTTCAAAAAGTAAAAGTCAAAGAAAACAGCATCACCGAAACCGGCAAATTCAACATCAAAGGTCTGATGTCGAAGATAAACTAACTCAGGATCAGAGATTAATGGCGGACAAGATTCAATTGATAAAGAATATAGAAGATAAAATTTTTCTTATCCGCGGACAGCGAGTGATGTTGGACAGAGATTTAGCGGTATTGTACGGGGTTGCAACCAAAAACCTGAAACAACAAGTGAATAGAAATTTGGATAGGTCCCCGGGGATTTCATGTTTCGACTATCAAAACAAGAATTTGCAAACTTGAGATCACAAATTGCAACCTCAAGTTGGGGTGGTACCAGGTATCAGCCTTATGCATTTACTGAGCACGGTATTGCCATGTTATCAAGAGTCCTCAGAAGCGAACGTGCAATCCAAGTAAATATCAACATTATGAGAACCTTTATTCGTCTCAAAACAATGATCACTGGTTATCAGGAACTCAAGGACAAAATCGACCGCTTGGAACAGAAGTATGATGATAATTTCAAGGTTGTTTTTTCAGCACTAAAACAATGAATGGAACCAACGGAATCTAAACCAAGAAAAATAGGTTTTTAAAAATATAGAAATTGAAAGCAAAGCTTTCACAACCTGAAAATCTGCAATCTAAAATCAAAAATCTAAGATGTCTAAAAAGTTGTACGTCTGCAAAGACTCTCCTGCCGAACTAAAAGAAACCATCACTGTTGCCCAACGCATGATGGACAATATGGCAGAGTTCAAAGTGAAAGCTGATGATGGCAGCTTAACCTTTGCTGATCTGGATGAGCTGGCCCGACGCAATAACGCAATATCCAGCGAATATCCAACAGCCCAGCAGCCAGTACCCGGCTATCCGGTCCAAACCAAAAACATGAACGACCTGGAAGCCCTCTCCAAATCCAGACTCCTTGAAGCAGAATCCGAGCTCAAAAGCCAAGGCGGTGCAGTTTTCGAGATCACCAATTTCGATCAACTTAAAGAGCTTTCAAAAATGCCACCATCGGCCATTGGTCAGATGGTTATTGATACAGCAAAAGCCAAACGAGAATCTAAAGGAGTAAAGGCGCCCAAGGTAGATGCTGGTTCCGTATCGGTTCCCGAAAGACCATTTCATCCAAGCATTTTTGTCCAACACTTAAAAGAAATTCAGACACTGCTGTTTCATGCAAAGACTGTTTTTAGGGACTTGCCATTCGATTGGAGTCATGCAGAAATTTTTGAAGATCAGCTGTTTATAAATGCAAAATCATTTGAAGACTTCCGGGATGTCGGGGTCTACTTTCTAGTCGAAGTATTGACCGGTGAAGAAGACGATGAGGATGTTCAGAAACTTAAAGGTGAAGCTGCGTTTGTTCTTGCAACAGTTGATATTGCTGAAAAAGACGAATTAGATGATTTAATTGACAGCTGGAAGGCAGATGAAGATCTAAAACCACAAATAGTCCAGGCATTGAAATATGAAAAAAAAACAAAAATTGATTCAACGCTTAAATCCTTGATTTTTGATGAGAT
>JAKSDL010000300.1 GCA_022360105.1 Pseudomonadota bacterium | reverse complement strand
TAGGTTATAATTGGACTGCCCGATTTGGTTTGACGCTCGGAGGCTTTTTAGGGGCAGTTACGGGTGGTGATCCCGAATTAAAGGGTGAGACTGATATTGCAGTGACTCAAGATCAACTAGATCAACAAATCGACGAAATCGCTGAAGAAGAGGAATTTGACGAGAAATACAACACCATTCCTATCGTTCGATTTCAAATTGGTTATAGCTTTTAATTAACCTCTCTTAAAGCATTTAGTAAGGGTGGATCTGCTACGATGGATCCGCCCTACCCTCCCTAAAACAAATACCAATTGCTTCATTGCCTTCTCTTGAGCAACATCCCCATTCCCATGTGCAAACAGTTGACTGCTTTACACCTTCCCTGATTTAATGAGAGCTTACGACTGAAAATTCGCCGAGGCTTTTTCCGGGATATCCCTCCATTTTACTGATTTCCGGCCGACTCAGCACTAAATCATCAACAGAATAAATGCGCCATGGACAACTATAATCCTCAAAACATCGAAACCAAGTGGTATGAATACTGGGAAACCAATCGATTTTTCTCACCGGATATCAAAGACGCGGCAGAAACCTACACTATTGTGATCCCACCACCAAACGTCACAGGTTATCTGCATATTGGCCACGCCCTGGTGAATACCTTACAGGATGTATTGATTCGCTGGAAAAGGATGCAGGGATTTAAAACCCTTTGGTTGCCTGGAACCGATCATGCCGGTATCGCCACCCAGATGGTGGTTGAGCGAGAACTGAGGAAAAAGGGCATCGAGCGGGAAGAACTGGGTCAGGAAAAGTTTGTTGAAGAGATCTGGAAGTGGAAAGAACATTCCGGAAATATGATCTTCAAACAATTGCGACGTCTGGGCGCTTCCTGTGATTGGGAACGGGAGCGGTTTACTTTGGATGAAGGTCTTTCCCGAGCTGTTCGTAAAAGCTTTGTGGACCTTTACAACGAAGGATTGATTTACAGAGGCAATTACATTGTAAATTGGTGCCCTAACGACAAAACCGCACTGTCAGATCTGGAAGTGGATCATGTAGAAAAGGACGGTACCTTAACCTATCTTGGATATCCTTTTGAAGATGGTAGTGGTGAACTCATGGTGGCAACCACCCGCCCGGAAACAATGCTGGGTGATACCGCTGTTGCTGTGAATCCCGATGATGAACGCTACAAATCTGCCATTGGCAAGACTATCAAACTTCCTCTGGTTGGTAGATTGATTCCGGTTATCGCTGACGAATTTGTAGATCCGGAATTTGGGACCGGCGCAGTTAAGGTCACTCCAGCCCATGATCCTAACGACTTTCAAATGGGAAAACGGCATGATCTTCCCTCTGTTAACATCTTTACCAAAGACGCCAAGATCAATGATGTATTCAAGCCTTTGGAAGGACAGGATCGATTTGAGGCGCGAAAGAACATTGTAGAACTGTTAAAAGAAGCCGGTGCTTTCCGTAAAGTGGAAAACCATGGTCTTTCACTAGGTCAATGCCAGCGTTGCAAAACTGTGCTTGAACCCAGGGTTTCCACCCAGTGGTTCTGCAAAATGAAAGATATGGCTGAAGCCTCCCTGAAAGCCATGAAAGATGGGAAAATTCGTTTTGTACCTGAAAACCAGGGTAAAATATTCGATGAATGGATGAGCAATATTCAGGATTGGTGTCTCTCCCGTCAGTTATGGTGGGGGCATCGCATACCAGCCTGGTATTGTGACGACTGCGGCGAGATTATGGTAACTGAAGAGAACCAGGTTTCCCAATGCACCAAATGTGGCTCCACAAATGTTCGTCAAGAAACGGATGTTTTGGATACCTGGTACAGCTCCGGTCTCTTCCCATTCTCAACCATGGGTTGGCCCGAAAACACGCAAGATCTGCAGCTCTTTTATCCTAATTCAACCCTGATAACTGCTTATGACATCCTCTTTTTCTGGGTGGCCAGAATGGTGATGATGGGTATTAAGATCACTGGTGAAGTGCCGTTTCCGGAAGTTTTTCTCCATGGTCTGGTTAGGGATGAAAACGGCGAAAAGATGTCCAAAACCAAAGGAAATGTAATCGATCCACTGGTGATTGTGGATAAATACGGTGCTGATGCGTTGAGATTTACCCTCACCAGTTTGATTGTGATGGGTAGGGATATCAAGCTGCCTGAAAAGACTATCGAAGGAAACAGAAATTTTATCAATAAGATTTGGAATGCCACTCGATTTACCCATTCCCATATTGAAAGATTGGGAACTCCAAAGAAACCGGATGAGGTCACTCCAGGCATTTTTGACAGCTGGATTTTGAATCGCTTTAAGGTCGCGGCTTACGACATGCACCGTTATCTGGAGTCCTATCGTTTCAATGAAGCTGCCAAAGCCGTTTACGCGTTTGTCTGGCATGAACTCTGTGACTGGTATGTGGAGATCATTAAACCAACACTGTTTGGAAAACTAGGCGAAGAGGCTTGTGAGGCGTCCTTATCAGTTCTCTATCACGTTTTGGAATCCAGTCTGCGCCTGTTACATCCCATCATGCCTTTTGTTACAGAAGAGCTTTGGCAGGGGTTGCCAACCACAGAAGGTACGGTCATGCTGGCTGAGTTTCCCAGGGTCGAAGAAAGTGATTTTGGTGATGATCCAGAGGCTGAGATGTTGATCGAGTTGGTTGGTCTTGTTCGAAATATTCGAGGCGAAAATAATATTAAACCAAATGTAAAGATCGATATTATAGCTGTAACCAAGAATCAAGAACTGGCAAAGGATATCGATAGTTACAAGGAAATCATCTTTGCTTTGGGTGGAATTAAAAATATCGCCATCCGAGATGCGATAGAAAAATCCGAAGGTCTGGCCGGTGGCGTTGGTAAAGATTTTGAAGTCTTTGTTGATCTCACTGAGACTATCGACGTGGATCAGGAAACAAACCGGCTGCAAAAAGAAAAAGCCAAGTTGCTCGTTAAACAGGAACAGATTCAAAAGAAATTGAACAACGAATCATTTTTGGCTAAAGCTCCTGATGCGGTGGTCCAGAAAAACAGGGATGAGCTTGCTGAAATCGATGTCAAAATCGAAAAAATTGATGAAAATCTAAAAACCATTAAAGCAATCAAATAATCCATGAATCCGACAATATCACATTTGGGGCATATCAGCTCTTTTTTGGCCATGGAGGTCTTTGCAAGAGCTGAGGAATTGGAAAAGCAGGGTAGAGATATTATTCATCTGGAGTTTGGGGAACCGGACTTTCCTACTCCTCAAATAATCGCGGACAAGGGCATTCAGTCTATTCGTGATTCCAGAACCCGTTATACGCACACCCAGGGCATAGAGGAGTTCAGAGGCGCAGTGGTGGATAAGTACAAAAGCATGTATGGGGTGGATATCAAACCTTCGCAGATCTTGACTTCATCCGGCAGTTCCGTTCTGCTCTATCTTGCCATGAGGCTTTTGGTTCCCCCGGGCGACGAAATTATTATGACTGATCTTTGTTATGCCTGTTATGACAACCTGGCAATGATTGGCGGAGCCAAGCCGGTTCGGGTGAGCCTGCGTCTGGAAAACGGTTTTCAATTAGATATTGATGAAGTTAAACAAGCTATCACTCCAAAAACACGTGCCATTCTGGTAAATTCCCCGATGAATCCCACGGGCACCGTACTTTCCAAAGAATGCATGGAAGAATTGGCAAAGCTGGGTATTCCGATTATTTCTGACGAAATTTACGGCGATTTGATCTATGAAGGTGAACCCTATTCGGTTTTTAATTTTACGGACAATGCCATCGCTCTGAACGGTCTTTCCAAATATTACGCGATGACCGGCTGGCGGCTGGGATACATGATTTTGAAGGAAGAGTGGGCCACGGTTGCCGCCAAAGTACATCAAAACATGATGATCTCGGCTGCTCACTTTGTTCAAGACGCTGGTACTGTGGCCATTAGAGAAGGAGAGCCGGATTGCCGTAAAATGGCGGAAGAGTTTGACAGTCGACGTAGATTTCTTTTAAGGCGCTTGGAGGACATCGGGTTGAATCCGGGATACAATCCCGTGGGGGCGTTTTATGTTTTCTTGAAATATCCGGATCAATCGAAAAAATCCCTGGATGTGGCAATGGACATCCTGGAAAAAACCGGGGTGGCTTTGACTCCCGGAATCGATTTCGGTCCGGCAGGAGAAGGATTTATCCGTTTCAGCTATGCAAACTCAAAAGAAAACATTGATGAAGCTGTGAAGCGCTTGCAGCACTATTTCTCCTGATTATTTGTACGATGGGTAACTCGTTACCCATCAACTCCTGAACGGCACAATCACTCCACCAGCTCCAACGAAAAACACAATTCCCCAAAACGAACTCTAGTGTTATGTCAACAATGTAAGGATGTTGTGAGCTGAAATCGGGGGACATGTACTTGGTTACGTGTACCCTGATTTCAGCGGATTCGAAGCGACAATATTCACCTGACACAACATTGGAATCAAAACCCTATCGAAATATACCCAGCGGTCCTTGGGCTGGGTTTCTGTCCCGCATATTCTCCGGTTTCCTCGATATATCTTGTATACCCAATAATAAAGACGTGAGATAAAGCCATTTCGGCCCCGTAAGTGAAGTATCCTGAACTGTATCCCGCACGCAAGGAGAAGAAACTGCTTGTTTTATTAATAGGCAGGATTCCCAGTTCTGTTCCCAGGTGAATGCGTCGATTCCAGCTTTTATCTCCGGCTTCCGAATCTTCGGAGCCCAGTTGCCGGGTAACATCCCTCACATCCATGGCAAGTATCCAGCGAAAGGAAACGCTATCCTGTCGCATGGAAATTCCCATGTCCAGCTGTTGTGGGATATCTGTAATTCCTTCTGTTTCAAATTTAATCTCATTCCGCCAGACACCACCCCACATTAAATGCGCTGCAGTCGATGTTCGATACATAAATCCCACATCAAAGGCTGATGCAGTGGCCTTGGGTCCATCCTCCTGTAAATCCGGAAAAGACTTTTCATTGGTGGCATCAATGAAGTCATAAGTAAATGCCAGTTCCTGTCGTTCAACCTGTCTAAATCCCAGACCTAAAATAATCTGACCCAGACCGATGGGATAAGAAAAACCAGCCTGTTTTATAATATCCAGCCTCTCGTAAGCAACAATTTCAGGTGCACTTTTATTCCTCACTTCAATATCAATTAATAGTTCATATAAATAGTTGCCGGCCAGGGAAAACCCCTTGGTGTCCATATTGATAACCCCGTTTATTCCGGCATGCGCGCGAATGTAGGGGTTTTTGCCAATATTATCTTCCATGAATTCCAGCTGTTCGTCTTTTGTATCCAGCTTTAAACCGGTAGCCATGGTTTGATAGAGTTCAGCTGCGTCATCAGAGTAGGCAATCTGTACCATGGGAAAATCGATCCAACCTGTAAATACATTTGCCAAAGCGGCAGGATTGTAAAAAAGCGTATAGCTGTTATTGGCGCTGGTCACACCGGTCCCTCCCATAGCCAGCGAACGAAAATCCTCACCGATTCGATAGAAATCTTTAGCCATGTTGGAACCGGTTGCTCCGAATACCCCCAGCAGTACCAAAAAGATTACCTTACAGATTCGAATGTCGAAGCATTGAAGCAGCATATAAAACCAACATTAACCTTTTAAAACAGATCCGAACTTGGATCGAACACAGCACCTAACACTTCACAATCATTGATAATTTGATCATCACTCGTTACATCAGGGAAATACCCTACTCGGCAAAGATCATCACCTGAAACATCGAAACGATCACCGGAATCAAACATGGTATAGAAATCCAGTGGTTTCAGTAGGCTTTCTCCTCCACTATCCTCAAATGCCGATGTAACGACAAAATTATCAAACGAGTTCTTATTATACTGAAGAACACTGTCAGATCCGTATGTGCATGAATCAACAGTGACATCATATCGATAGCCGGCAGTAGCCCCATCATAGGTGGAATCAACTGCTGTGCATGAAGCTTCACCTAAGTTACAACAGAGATTCTCGTAAAAACTAGCTCCCAGTCCGGAAAAAATGAGCCAATTTGGTGTATCGGCAGAAACATCAAAATCAAATCCACATTTGGCCGGGTCCAAATCATCCGTTACATCAATGTCACAGGTCGAAAAGGTTCCGGCACTTTCCGTGATTTTAAAAACATCCTTCAATTCCTTAAAAACCAATATACTGGAGACTAATAATCCTTCCAGGTACACTGTCTGAGATTTGTCGGCAATATTAGGACCCATTAAAAATTCCAAGGCTTTTTGATAATTGGTTTTATCTTCTGCGGTTTCAGGTACAAAACTGAAAATTGCACCGGCAGCTCCTCCGGTATCTGACGACCCGGATGTGGCTTTGACCAGCTCAAAAAGAGAAAGTCCGGCTAGTCCCATATAAGCCTGGGCCGCATAGTGATATCCATCATCACCCCCAGCTTCTTCGCAGACATCGATGGCATCCGACCACTCACCTTCATCCAGATGAATTCTGCACTGCTCCAACAGAGATGCGCTATCAGTCATTTCTGTATCTTTGCAACCCCAAAGCAATCCTAAAACAGTCAGGGCAATAATTAGCAGAATTGATTTTCTAGTTCCAAGAGTAAACATTTATTTTATCAGTAAGTTAGATGCTAATCCGAGTTGAGAGATTTAAAGACACAATCATCTGGCGCTTATAGATTCAATTTATATACCGCAGGTTTGTTTTGGAGGTAATTACAGATTTACCGAGATAACCGTTTCAATTTCAGATACTTATGCCCATACCGCATTTTGGTAACCATCAATTGGCATTTATCGTTTTTTTTGTGCAGGTTAAAACCGACGAATTAGTCGAAAAACAGTAGCTATTACTTTTTATAAAATCCACCTGAGCCAGATATTTAATTTCATAATACTTCATATTAGATAACAACTATTTTCCCGATGCCCGGCCACTGCTTCGACAGATCATTTCATTCCCATTCCAATTGATTCGAAGGGAAAGAATACCCAATTAAAGTTTGACGGTTTTTGTTAAGGATTTAACACTGTAGGTAGATACAGATCGTTTGATTAAAGCACAACAAACATTAGCCATTAACACGGAAAAACGATGGAAGAAGCAGAATATATGAAACTGGCAAACTCCGTTCCCGCGGATTGGTATACATCACAGGAGAGCCTGGAAGTTACTAAATCTATTTTTTATGACATCATGCTTGCCTATGCCATGCGGCAGAATTTGACTATTACTAACGATCAGGATTTGCAGGATTTATTGGAAGCCATTGCTACTGAAAAAGAAATTCCTCAAGAAGAAGTGATTCAGAATATTCAGAATGTAGCAACGACTGTCGGCGCTGTCCGATTATTCAATATGAAATTTCCGGAAATAAGAGACAAATTTCCCAAGGATGACATCAACGTTCCGATTTACCCGCCGAAGTTTCTGGCTAAAATTCTTGAAATAACGGAAGAAATTGCTACAGAACTGCAAAATGGAGTATTGAAGGATTATGCAGAATACCTGGTTTCAGACCAGGTTTAAAGGATTGTGAAGCGAATCCGATTCTGATTAGATCCTTCTGTTTTCACGAAATGGTAACTTCTTAACCCAAAATTTAAGGTAAAGCATATGAAGTTTCTCCATACCATGATTCGAGTACTGGATTTGGAAAAAGCACTGGACTTTTTTGTAGATAAGCTGGGATTACAAGAAATCAGAAGGATGGATTCCGAGCAGGGACGATTTACCCTGGTTTTTCTTGCTACAGGCCCTGATGAACCGGCCATAGAATTGACTCATAACTGGGACCAGACCGAACCTTATACAACAGGGCGATTTTTTGGTCATTTGGCTTTTAGTGTGGACAACATATATGATTATTGCGAAAAGCTGCAAAACCAGGGAATCACTATTTTAAGACCTCCCAGGGATGGAAAAATGGCTTTTATTAAGTCTCCTGACCAGATATCGGTTGAAATTTTACAAAAGGGCGACGCTTTGGAAGCAAAAGAACCATGGGCTTCGATGCCAAATACCGGGGAGTGGTAAAAGACGGAATCAATCGGGTTAAGTTCAGTCCTTAGTGATGATATTGGACATCGTCCTCAAACTTGGGATCAAACGGCAGAATAAATTTAATTGTTGCCCCGCCGTGCTCGTTTTTTTCTGCCCAGATTCTTCCATTATGGTCTTTTATAATCTCTTTGGAGATTGAAAGACCTAATCCCGTACCTCCTGCTCCGGTTTTTGACAGACTGCTCTGGGTAAATTTGTCAAACACCATCTCCAGTTCATTTTCCGGGATTCCAATTCCCTGGTCTGAAATCGAGAGCACAAGACCTTCCTGTCGATCTAAAATATCAATCTTTATCAAGCTTCTTCTCGGGGAGTACTGAATCGAATTCACAAGTATATTGCGAACTACCTGGATAATCTTTTCTTTATCGGCAATGATCGAGTCATCGAAATCCGGTCGATTAAAATCGATGATCATCTGCTTCTCCTGGGTAAGGAATACCAGATCACGTATGGCAATCTCCACCATATTGGAAAGGCCGGCTTGATGGAATTGATAATCCTTTTGACCGGACTCCAGCTTTGCCAGGTCGAGCAAATCGTTTAACAAGCGCATTAATCTTTTCGCGCTGGTGTTGATACGAGTAAAGTATTTTAATGTCTTTTGCTTGTCGATATACTCGATTTTTTTAATTCCAAATTTGGAATAACTCAAAATCCCATGCATGGGGGTTCGTAATTCATGAGACATATTAGCCAGAAATTCGCTTTTAGCCTGGTTCGCTTGTTCTGCGGCTGCTTTTGCCTCCATCAGCTCTGTTTCCCGAAATTTCCTTTTTGTGATGTCGTGT
The DNA here is from genome assembly GCA_022360105.1 of Pseudomonadota bacterium. Next base: position 23,146 of record JAKSDL010000300.1, on the reverse strand, counting down.
GACAAAAAGGCTATTTTGCCTACAGAGCCGTCTCCACTAAGGATAGGATATGCTATACTGTCGTTCCAAGTCCCTCCGAATCTACCTTCAAATCTGACGGATTGTCGAGTTGCAATCACCTGGTCAATTTTCTCTTTTCTTTGGTTGGCAATTTCCAGCGGAACGAGACGGAAATATGATTGTCCCAGTAATTCTTCTTTACTCTTGCCTAGTATTCGGGCAGTGACATTGTTTACATCCAGGATTGTACCGTTTTTATCAAGCAGCACAATGGAGTCCGTCGGTGCCATCAGCAATGCCCGAGCTGTGCTCTCGCTTTCTTCCAGCCTCAATTGTTTCTGTACTTCGTCTGTAATATCAGTAATAACCAGAATATAGCCAGAAATCTCCTTTTCTGCATCACGTTTGATGTTGACGTCCAACTGAAGACTGATCCTTTTTTGATTAGCCGTTAATGCAGTAATTTTACAAGGCGCAGTCTCAAGGCTTTGATCTTTCCAGGATGAAAATACCTTCCGATACTTATCCTTTTTGTCTAAGGGGATAAAATGGTCAAAAAGATCGCGTCCGACAAACTGATGATTTGAACACTCTAGTATTCGATTCATAGCTGGGTTTGCAAATGTCACCACACCATTCGAATCCACTTCCAGTATACCGTGTGGAATGATTTCCACCAGGGTCCTGTATTGCTCTTCCTTACCCTTTAGTTTCGTAAACATCTCGTGCTGCGAAAAGAAAACTTCGTCGGGAAAGTGGTGAAAAGGGGATTGATCATCAAAAGACATTGCTTCTTTTTCAGCTAATTTCCTTAAAGATCTCTCCTTTTTTAGTTTGTTTTTGAAATAAAACACGGTGATGGTGATAATCGCAAGGTTGATGCAAAGCGCAAACAGGAAGTTCGCAGAGATCAACTCCTTAATTGTTAGACTGGAGAGAATACCAGTAGAAAAAACCGGATCGATAAGCAGAAATGATTGGATTAACAGGACAAAACTAAAAGAAACAAAATAGCGGCTCATAATACTTAAAAGGTACCTATCGTTTCATCGTCAAAATTTTTCAATGTACGATTAGTCTATCAGATATTATTCGGAAATGTAAAAATTGATGCCCGAACCACAGAACAATGCCATACCTTAAACATAAAATAAAAAAGTGACAAGTTATTTTGATAATGCCCAGAAAACTCCGTCACTCCTGTTATCAGTGCCATGATATTGCAACAGTGTTTGTTTGGAAGAATTTAAACTTCCAGGCCTATCTGAAATAAAATCTTGAAACGAATGGTTTTGAGTGTTAGCTTATCTAAGGCTTCATAGTGAATAATCTACCGGGTGCGCATTTACTGCGTCAGCACGAGGTTTCACTCATGAGATCAAAACTTAATAGTATCACACAGATAAAGCCAAGCCTAAAAGATATCCCAAGAGCAATGGTTAAGCAATTCAACGAAATTAGAAAAAAAGCATTTTTACGCTTCTATGAGGAATTGAACGATTTCCTGCCCCCTGACAAGCAAAAGAAACCGTTTGCCTATCTTTTTTTTGGATCACCCTCAATCAAGGATGTGATTGAGGCCTTGGGCATTCCCCATGGTGAAGTGGACATGATTCTGATCAATGGAAAATCGGAATCGTTCGATTACAGCCTGAAATCCGGCGATAACGTCTCGGTTTACCCTATGTTTGAAAGCATGGACATCAGCTCCACCACGAAAGTGCGAGCCAAACCATTGCGGGAAAACAAATTTATTCTGGATGTTCACCTGGGAAAGACTGCTAAAAATTTAAGAATGCTTGGGTTCGACGCTCATTATGAAAACAATCTGGATGATCCTGAAATCATCGAGATTGCCCAAAAGGACAAACGTATTATCCTAACACGTGATAAGGAGCTTTTAAAAAACAGTAAAGTAACCCATGGATACTGGGTGAGATCAAAAAACAGCGATAAGCAGATTAGTGAAGTGATAAAACGCTTTGATCTGTATTCCAAGATAAAACCTTTTCATCGCTGTATGAGCTGCAATGGTTTGATAGAAGAAATAGAGAAAGAGAAGGTCCTGGATCGGTTGGAACCCAAGACCAAGCAGTATTTTAATGAATTTTTTATCTGCCTCGGTTGTGACAAGATTTATTGGAAAGGATCCCATTTTGAACGCATGGAGGCAAAGATAGCCAAATTGCTAAAAGCGAAACCCAACTAGCTATTGTGCCTTAGCCGTGATCGTGCTTGCACGTTTTCGCGGGTATTTCAAATAGGGGATGATAGTATCGTTTTTATAACCACAGGTTCCATCGTATTCAATGTTTACAACAGGTATTCCGGTTGCAGCTTCGATGTTTTCAGCCATGGCCTCTGTTAACAGAGAAGGACAGCACAATGACGGGCTGGTTTGCACAAACAAGGCGATTTCCGGGTAGTTATGCAAAAAGGTAAATATCTTCAGCAATGTCTCCAAAGATTCACCGGTATGCATTAGTTTTACGCCAAACTGCCCGATGGTATTTTCAATATCATCCACAAATCGATGCTCATTTTCCTGCAGAATGTCATTAAAAACAGCAAGGTATTTCTTTTCCAGCATAGGAAAGGTTTTTACCATTACTTTTGCTGCCGCGGCACTTGAATAAAGGCCTTCCCTGATCCATTTTTGAATAAACGGGTCCGCAATCATCCTCATATACTCGCTATAAGGAGTAGTAACAGCTTCGCCTCCGTTTTTCTCAATAGTACCGATTAAATTCTGGTTCACCACATCGTTATCACGTGCATAAAGATCTCCAAAGATGGCCACTTGAGGTCGTTTGGTTTTTTGAATTTTGATTTCCTTGAACATGCCGACAACCTTTCGTACCGCCTCTTCCTTGGAAGTATCATGCAGAAAGGTATCATAAAATATTCCCAGTGCCTTGGTAACAACTTCATCTGTTTTACCAGAAATCAATTCGTAAGGTCTTGTTTTACATGCCATTTTTTTGAGCAATCCACCAAACATGAATGCAAAATAAGCATTGTAAGTAATCCGCAGGGACATATCGATAAATGTTATTTCCCCTGTATAGATCTCCACCTGCTCCATCCCCTTGCCATAAGTCTGAAGCATGTTCTTTAAGGAGTGAGGTATAACACCCAGGTTGCAGGAGATGTTCGAATCGATCGTCCAAATCACCGTTTTGGCGGGATCAAGATTGTTGCTTTCGATACAATTCACAGCGGCTTGAGTCATCATACTAATTGGCAGACACTGACCTTGATTGAGGCTCATGCTTTTGCGAATAGAATCCTCGGACTCCTCCATCAGATATGTTTCAATGCCTGCTTTTCTGAGGGATGCTTCCAGTAATTTACATGGTAAATAGTCAAAATTAGGCAAGATCAACGCCTTGTTTTTCAAACTGCCTGTTCCTTTGAGGAAAGCTGGATTCGTATATTTATAAGTTGTTTCCTGTTTGTTTTTGCTGATGCTGTGATGATTTCTAAACGCCCTGATACCGGCCTCAATTCGTGTCTCATACCCAACACTGGAATCGTGTTCGTCCAATTGTAAGATCAGATATGGCTTTTTTCTGGCATCCAAAATCTGTTTAAACGTCTCAATCACAAAAGCATCGGGTGTGCATTTAAATGAGGTAATCAATACCGGGTAAAGCCCGGTTGAATTGGCTGCAACTTCCGCTGCTTCAAAAATTCCAGCGGCAAACTTCCAGTGGATGTGCTTAAGAAGTGGAGCGATAGCCTGCACGTCATCTGCATCGTAATTCAGCATATCCTGAAAGTAGGATTTGATTCCCAGTCTGGCAAAAATCTCCGGGATCTTGGAATTCATGTCTGCTGAAAGTACTGTATAAGGCCTGCCTAAAAACACTACACTGATATCATCCGCTAAGTTTTGTTCCTGCAAAAACAGTTCTTTTAATTTCCTTTTTTTGGACTCATGAAAGGCGACTGCCTTGTCATAAGCCGATGATACTTTGAAAAACCCGATATTGCGTTTGCAAATCTTCTGGAGCATTTTATACAATTGCACTTTTGTATAAAAGCTACCCCGTATTGATCGGAGTGTAGGATGAAGGAGTTCGGCTTGAGCATTAATGTTCTTTATTTGAGAAATCAGGGCAGGGGCGAATTGAGTATAATAGCAATATTGTCGACGACCCGTTGTGCTTTTTTCCTTTTCTTCAAGAAAATCGGGAAGAAATACATAATCAGACTTTTCTGCCAGATAGTTAACATGACTGTGCAACGCCGTTACCGGAGCACAAAATTCTGCTCCAGTCAGTTTCTTACCTTCTTTCACGGCATGTTTGAATCGTTCGCTGGTCACTGTTTTGATACCAAACTGATCAAAAAACTTCTTCCACAAGTCCATTTCATCGAACAAATGAAGCGCGGCAGGAATACCTATTGTAAATGGTTCCTCAGCTTCGTAAAGAGGCTTGAATTGAGTTATTCGTTTTCTGGATTTTAGCAAATCAAATCCGGAAGGGTTTTCTTTGACATACTTTTGAGTTTCATAGTCTCTTCCGCATAAAAAACCAAAAGCGACTGTTTGCTCTTCAACCTGGGCTGTTTTGATTTTACAATGGTTTGTGCACAGTTCGCAGACCTCTGTTTTCACAGGAATGGATTTGTCATAAAGAGCGATTCCTCGAAATTTTGTTTCAGTACAGTTAACATCTGAGAGGTGTAAAGCGACGCCCAGCGCTCCTGTGAGATGGCAGAATTTGGAAACCATAATCGGTTTTTTCAGTTTTTGCTCAAAAGCCGCCACCAAAGCTTTGTTTTTAGCGGTAGCACCCTGAAAAAATACCTTTTTCCCGATGCTGCCTTCATTTGCAACTTTGGTCAGGTAATTGTCTCTCACCGAATGAAGTGTCGAAGCCAGGGCTTCATCAACCGAATAACCCTCGGATAAATAATAATTAAGATCCCTTTCCATAAAGACAGTGCATTTATCGCTGGTAAGGGGAGCAGACACACCCTCTGCACGACGTGAATAGTCGGCAAGAGGACAATCCAGCTTCTTGGCCTGCTCTTCAATAAAACTCCCGGTTCCCGCCGCACAAACATTGTTCATCACAGAAAAAGTAACCATGCCGTTTTGGAGGGTGGTAAACTTGGAGTCCTGCCCGCCAATCTCGATGATCGTATCCACCTCCGGGTCCAATTGATAGGCTGCTCTGGCATGCGCTGTAATCTCGTCAAGGGCAACATCAGAACCGATGATTTCTCCAATGAAACTTCTGCCTGAACCCGTTGTACCCACTCCAAGAAAATTGAAAGAGCAATTGCGTTCATTGAAAAGATGAGCTGTAGCTTCAAAAATCACCTGAACAGCTTCCACAGGGCGACCGGATGTACGTGTGTATAATCCAGCCAAAACCTTTTCCCGATTATCCATTAACACAGCTTTGGTGCTGGTTGAACCGATATCGATTCCCAGGTATCCATCGATAGAGGAATCTGATTCGATTTCCTTGTAGATATCTATTTCAACAGCCGGCATTTTTAGATGTTCCGGACTCTTGAATTCAAATCGTTTTAATGAGTTAAATTCAGGATATGATGAGAGATTCAGTTTCAATGGTTCATGAGTATAGGATTTTGACGTCGTGTCTTCGCAAAGCAGCTGCTCTGCCGAACCGTAATTCTTCAACTCACTGTTTTCAGGCTGTTCCATCCGATTCAACGCCGCACCAATGGCACCGAAAAGATGGGATTGCGGATGAATTTCCAAAGGCTGATTCAATAAGTCTGATATATGTTGAACAACGGCGCCGTTTTTGGAGACTCCGCCGGCAAAGACAATAGGAGAGCCGGGCGGTGTGGAGCTAAAAAGGGTATCGATAATGTTTTTGGCCAGTCCAAAAGAGAGACCGTCACATATTGCATTGAGACTATACCCTTCCTGTTGGGCATGAATCAGGTCTGTTTTGGCAAATACGGAACAACGAGAAGCAATTTTGGGAATGTCTCCTTTATTCTTGAGAGCACATTGACAAAATTCCTCAATATTCTTCAGGTTCAGGCGCCTGGCCTGCTGATCTAAAAAACTGCCGGTTCCGGCTGCACAAGAGCTGTTGGATTTATAATTAAGATAATTACCTTCGGAATCAAATCCCGCGATACCGAATTTTTCCCCTCCAACAATCAGCAATGATCCCATTTCAGGATAAAATTCTCTGGCAGTCGTGATATAGGACACACGCTCGTCAAATCTTGTTACCTGCTTTAATAGATCCGGTGTGGATGATGTCACACCAATACCATCTACCAGCTTTAAATCGATCTTCCTGAGCAGCTTTGCCAATTCTGCCCTGACGTTTCCATTGTGAATTAAATAGCTGGCATTTATGATTTCTTTATCCGTAGAGACCAACACGATTGAGATAGAAATTGATCCGATATCAATTCCCAGAAAATTCCTTTTTCCAGTCATTTTTTCTCCAAAAAAACGCTTAAAATCTTGCGTACCAACTATTGAGGATTTTTGTAAAAGTAATGTAAAAGCGACTAATCGAATTGTAAAAGTTTTGTCACGAAAGGACAAGGGGATTCGGTTAGTGGATAGGACTGACAGGCATGTAAATTTGAAGGAATTGAAAATCAGCAGACAAGCAGTTAGATAAGTGGCAGGTCAATAGTTGTTTGCTGTGAGTTACCGATATGATAGCCGATAACGGATAACCGTAGTCAATAATTCATTCGGCTGATCAGTTTTTCAAGGTATCGTGACTTAACCTGTTTACTAGCCATGATCTGCTTGACAGGCGGAAGCTTAAGGATGACACCAAGGAGAGCTGCCAACATGCGATGACTGAACAGCACGCGGTTATCAAAAATCAGATGTTGTAACATACCTCGTTCTATGGCCATCATCACAGTACGATGGGTCGTATCCAGGGGAGTCAGAATGCGTTCGGGTCTTCTTTCCAAATACATTGCTCCGTTTTTACAGCCACGCACGCAAACTCCGCAACCAAGGCACAGTTTTTGATCCACCAGGATTTTATTTTGTTTTGGTTTTTCGGGATTGTTCGCTGAAACCAGGGTCAATGCTTCAACTGGACATACTTTTTCACATTTGCCGCAACCTTTGCACTCATTAACATTGCTTTGAACAACGAAATTTGACGTATGCACGGGTTGCATAATTCCGAATTTCCTGGCCGCTATCATCGCTTCGCAACAACAAGCGCAACAATTGCAGATAAAGTTTACACCCTGACGATTGTTTTCACCGAACTGCACAAGGTTGTTTTCCCAGGCCTGAGCCAATAAATCATGAGCTTCCGCCACATCGACTCTTCTGGCATGACCATGTCGTATCAAAGAAGACCCTGTTGTATTAAATGTCATGCATATGTCCATGGGTGCATCACACGCCTTACCCATGTGTTCCATTTTGTGCCTGCAATAGCACATACTGATGCCGATATCGCTTGCCGTATCAATCACCCGGGTTGCTCGTTCATAGTCCAGCACATGAAGGGAATTCTCGCTGGAAAGCACACCTTCCTGGATAAAAACTCTGCCTAATTGAGTCTCACCTCGCCCCAGTAATGCGGTGATAAAATCTTCTTCCACATTTATATATTGATGAAAAAGCTCACCTAATAATTTCTGATCAATATCATCACGAAGTCGCATCATCGAAAATTCGATAAACCCCGCCATAGGCGGTGGCAAAACATAGCGGGTCTCTCCGTTTTCTTCAAAATCCACCAACAATGCCTTGTCCGCCATCGATTCAAGTGCTTTTCGAGCTTCACCCTGCTTGATCTTCCAGACTTTTGAAGCTTTGGCCACGGTAAAGGGTTTAATAGGCAAAGTTGAAACCAACCTGGCCTCTTCTTCGCTGAACAGGATTTGCAGAATGGAATAAAGTGTTTTGGAAGGAGGAGCTCCCTGGGGATACCTGTTCAAGCGTTCTATCAGCTGTGAATAATACTTCTTACCGGTTCGATGTGCCATAACGAACAATTATCGGGTTTAAAACGAACGATAGTTTCACGGAGATGACAGAATAGTAATCAAATTTGTTTTAAGTCAAATTTGTGTTCCACCCCTATAAAATCGGGCTTGATTTAAACAGAAATTAATATGACTATTTGAGACAACTGGAAATAATTATCTTTTTATTTCTGATAGTTGAGAAAGTTTATCAGCATACAGGAATTTGACAATTTTCTGCAGTATTTTCAATAGCCTGCTTTATGCTATTGATTATTAAATGATTTGACGATACATAACAGATGATTTCGGTGAAGCAGGGTTCGAAAACATGCAATATTGCGAGGCTGTTTTTTGAAAAGTCGAATTAAGGGATTTCGTAGAGGCTGGAACTACGAGGAATGGTTGCGGGAGGAGGATTTGAACCTCCGACCTTCGGGTTATGAGCCCGACGAGCTACCGAACTGCTCCACCCCGCGGTATTTTAGAAAGTTGCTGTAATCAACAACTAAGCATTAATCATATAATAAATTGTTCAATTGTCAACAGGGTTTTTTAAGTAAATCTTGTTTTTGTGGGAAAATATCTGCTAACATATTGAAGAAAATTCATTTTTTTACTTTCACGGCGACATTGGAACTTTGTTTGTTCTAAGTGAAGCTATAATCAGGTTATGGATAAAATAATATTGTACATTCCGAACGCTATTGTAATAATAAGAAATTAATTTTCTTTATCTAAAACAGAAACGGGGGATAAGGTTATCATGGAATCAAACAAGGACATACTATCACTGGTTGGAAAGAAGGAAGGAATACTGAGAGACATGCGTACGACACTAAGTGGCAAAGTGTCAAAAGACAAGGCGATTTTTGAAAAACGGACATTTGATAAATATGTTGAATTGATTTCCAAACGATTCTCCTTGGATTTCCTGGAATCTTTGACTAGTGATCAAATCTACGCTTTCATCAAAAACCGATACCGGATTTTTGAGCAATCACTTGGACAGGAAACCAAGATTGTTATCACCGATTTTCTCCCCGATTTTCCTGAAGTAAGCAATGACGCCGTTGTATTGGATATGGTGATCAAAGACCATCCTTTTATCATCGACAGCCTCACGGAATTTGTTCATGAGAAGCGATATAATCTTGGATTGATGTATTACACCACCGTAGAGGCTGAAAAGAATGATAAAAACAAACTCGTAACCCTTCGCAAAGGTGAGGAAGACGCCCCCAACAGCATCACCAACGTTACCTGCATCCTTAACAATTTTGATAAAAAGAATCTCAAAAGCCTGGAGTCCGGAGTTTATGACCTAATGGAAATGGTTACCTGCGTCACTGACGACTTCGGCATCATAACCGAATCGATCGAAGAATATACCGTCAAGCCGGAAAAAGGCTCCGAATCGCTGATCGACAGTGAAAGGCGCAACTTATTTGCCTGGTTTAATTCCGGTAATGTAATTCTTTTGGGCGGAGGCGAAGTTGCAAAAGATGACGTATCTGACAATCTTACCTGGAAAAAGATTGAAAACCCTATGGGTTATGCCCGCAGGAAAAAAGAGTTAAAAGATAAAAACCTACCAAAGGAAATTGGACGTTACGGTCGCTTTTTTCTTGAATCGGGGATGAAGATAAACTTGATCGAAACAGATGATTTATCGGAAGTTCATAAGAAGGAACCATTGCAGATTCTCTTTGGCCGAAAAAAAGACAAGTCGGGCAATGTGAAGGTTAACTTTTATTATGTCCTGTTCACCAATAAATCGTTAAAAGAAGATGCGCTTTCCATCCCCCTGGCCCGATTAAAAGTCAACTCCATTCTTGATTCGTACTTCGAGCTGAACACTTCCGGAGAGCGGACCGGCCACATGATAAAGGCAGCCAATGACTTTTTTAGTATTATCCCCAAAAGGGAGCTTTTCAGACTAGATCGCCAGGAGCTGGAGGCAATCTATCGTCAATTTCTCTATTTCGGTGACTATCAGCAGACAAAGCTCAGTGTATATGCCCAGCCCAAGAGAAGCTATGCAAGAATCTGTTTTTGTATGCCTCACCATCGGTTCAGTCCAAATATTTTTGACCGGATTGGATGTATCCTTTCCAAGCACTTTGGGGTCGATTCGGAAATGAATTACTGGTTTAACCTGGGCAGAAACAGTTATTCTCATCATCTGTTTTTCTTTCCGGATAAACATCCTCAGCTGGCAAAATGCGACCTTTCGCAAATTGAACAGGAAGTGGCCAATCTCACTGTAGGATGGGAAGATGGTCTGCAAAATCTGCTAGCGAACCTGGGTAACGACAAAGCCTCCAAAATGCAGGCCAAATATGCCGATGTATTTACACCGTTTTACCAGGCTGTATTCACTCCCGGCGATGCAGTGGCTGATATCGAGTTCCTTGAAGCGTTGCTGGAATCAGGTCATGACCAGGTGGATTTAAGAACCACACCCAATAACGATAACTCAGTTATTTATATCTACTCCCTAAAAGAGTACAACCTTACTGAGATCATGCCCAATCTTCAAAACCTGGATCTAATTGTTACTGATGAAAATACCTATAATCTGAAAGTAGATGAACAACAGCTGTTTATTTACACCTATTATGTCAAAGGGTTAAAGGAGAAGTTAAAACAATATCCGAGCTTCGGTACCGATTTTTGTGAGTTGCTGCTTGCCGTGCTTGAAGACAGGACTGAAGACGATGTATTGAATGGTCTGTTGCTCTCCGCCGGGCTAAATATTCAGGAAATTAACTTGTTCATTCTCTATAGGAATTACTACTGGCAAATTGGAGCCCCTTACCTGCCCATCAACAAAGGTTTTTTGGAAAATCCGGAGGTGATGGTAGCGTTGCGTGATTACTTTTTTGCCAAATTCAAACCCAACAAAAGCGCTAAAAAATTAAGTGATAAAGAGTTGGATAAGTGGCGGGAAAAGACCTTCAAGGCGATCTACAATGTAAAAACGGTTGCAGAAGATATTATTTTTAAAACCATCTTCAACCTAATGGATGCCACAGTAAGAACCAACTATTTTGATATCGATCCTTCCGCTGCAATGGCTATTAAAGTCAGAAGCGAAGAAGTCGAGCAAATGCCTGTTCCCAAGCCGTTGTTTGAGATCTACGTGCACGGAACCCATGTTGAGGGGATTCACCTGAGAGGTGCCATGATTGCACGGGGTGGATTACGCCATTCGGATCGGCATGACGATTTTAGAACAGAAATTTTAGGGTTGATGCATACCCAGATGTTAAAAAATGTGGTGATTGTTCCAGAGGGTTCAAAAGGCGGATTTGTCAGCAAAAAAATACTGGATAATCCACAGGAAAGGAGAGAGGACGCTCTAATACAATACAAACGATATATCAATTCCCTGCTATCCCTCACGGACAACATTGTTGAAGGAAAGATAGTTCCGGCAAAAGGGTTGATTCGGTATGACTCTGACGATCCCTACTTTGTTGTGGCTGCGGACAAAGGAACTGCCACCTATTCCGATACGGCAAATGAAATCAGTGCTAGTCGCAATTTCTGGCTTGATGACGCCTTCGCCTCCGGAGGTAAGCATGGATATGATCACAAAGGCATGGGAATTACAGCCAAGGGTGCCTGGGAAAGTGTAAAATTTCATTTTCTTGAAGAAGGAGTCGATGTTCAGACAACAGATTTTACGGTGATCGGTATTGGCGATATGAGTGGAGATGTGTTTGGAAACGGGATGCTGCTGAGCAAACATATTCGTCTGATTGGTGCTTTTAACCATATACATATCTTTATTGATCCTGATCCGGATGCTGCTACATCCTGGAAAGAGAGAGAACGACTGTTTAATACCCCACGAACCAACTGGATGGATTATGACAAAAAGCTGATCAGCAAAGGTGGTGGTGTGTTTGAGAGAAGTGCAAAAACGATTCAGCTCACACCGGAGATTCAAAAAGTATTGGGAACAGGTGCCGAATCGGTATCCGGTGAAGACCTGATCAAGCTATTGCTGCAAGCCAGGGTCGATCTGCTCTGGAACGGTGGAATCGGGACTTATGTTAAATCATCCGACGAAACCGCCCACGAAGTAGGAGACGCTGCAAATGATGCCGTTCGCATAGATGCACGGCAATTAAGAGTCAAAGTTGTCGGAGAAGGCGGAAACCTGGGGTTAACCCAGCTGGCACGCCTTGAGGCTTCTGTCAGAGGAGTCAAGCTGAACACGGACGCCATAGACAACTCGGGAGGTGTGGATACTTCAGATCATGAAGTAAACCTTAAAATCCTGATGAGGTTTTTAATGGAAGAAGGACAGATCCCATCCGCGGACTCCCGTAATCAACTCCTGGAAGACCTGACTGACGACATTGCAGATCTAGTGTTGGCTGACAACAGGGGACAGGTTCAGGTTCTCAGCATGGATAATCTCAGGTCTCAGGTAGACATCAAACAGTTTATCGATCTGACCAAATTCCTGGCTGAACAGGGTGTTCTTGATCCCAGAACAAGTAAAATGTCAACCTACGAGCAGTTGGAGGATTATTTCAGTCGCGGCATTGGTATCCCGCGTCCGGATCTCTCCATTTTATTAAGCTACACAAAAATGTACTTTTACAAAGAGATTATTCAATCGGAACTGCTGGATGATCCTTACCTGGATGACGTCTATTATAATTACTTTCCTCAAGCATTCCTGAAGCAATTTGATATCACCAAAATACAGCATCCGCTGAAGAAAGAAATTATTGGGACTGTCCTTATCAACAACACCATCAACCAGGCTGGTGTCACGATTCTGCCCGAGGTCTTTTCCATTGTTGACACCTCCGCATCAAACATTATAACCGCCTATACAATTGTTGATCAGTTGTTTCAATTAGGCTCTTTGCGGATTCGGATCATGGAAACATTGAAAACAAAGAATCTGAACCTTGCTTATGAATTGTTAATCAATTTGGAAAAACAACTTTCCGATATGATCATTTGGATGCTATATGCCTATAAACCTGCTGAGCTGAGATTCTCACTTGCTGCGGAATTTGAAAGCCAAATCACCGAATACCGCGAGGCGCTTGACAAATCACTGGATCAGGATGACAAAGCCAGTATGGAAGCTGCAATAAACAAGCTTACGGAAAAAGGTATTCCTTCAGATCTGGCTAAAGATATTGCTCAAATGGATTATATGAAAAGCAGCCTGGAAATTATCCTGCAAGCCAAAAAATCTAAAATCGCCATGGCTGACGCTGTTGTGCTCTCAAGAGCTCTGGATAGCATGTTTCATTTTCAGATTTTACATGACAGGATTATGACTGTTGAGCAGGACAGTGTCTGGGTGAAGAGACATCGCGGATTGTTGATGAAACAATTGCAGGTATTGAAGCAGCAGGTTTCAAACACCATTATTTCCCGCTTCAAGGGCAAAGCAGACTTTGATGACAAGGTTGGTAAATTCATGAAAAATAACCAGTCTCAATTTAAGCAATTTCAAATTGAATATAACCAGATAATCAATAATGATGTAGTGGAATTGAGCGGCATTGCCATCCTGCTGGATCGTATTGCGCAACTAGCTTCCTAATCCTGGTGAATAGAAGGTTCGCCATGCGAACCTTCATCTTTCTTTTTATGATATGAACCTCAAACAGATATTTTTCCCGACTGAATCAAGGCCCTTGTGGGGCAAGCGATGGGCAAATGTTTTTTTCAGAAGTCTCCATTTATGCGGGGTTGGAGTCTATACGGGTGGTGTTTTTTTCGGTATTGCCACCGACGCTGTCATGACGTCTTATTTGGTAACAGCTTTTAGCGGTTTGGCAATCATGGTTATGGATCTTTATACCAATGGCAAATGGATTTTTCAAAATCGTGGCTTCATTATCATCATTAAGATTGTCCTGCTTGGTTTGTTACCCCACACAGGGTACCTGCAAAAATGGGGAATTATAGGAATTATCATTATTTCCAGCTTAATTTCCCACGCGACAGCTGATTTCAGGTACTATTCAATTTTTCATCGAAAACGAATTTAGCCGGCTGAACCATGGCATTTGCAGCTATTTTATCTGCAGTCGAGGTCCGGCGGTAGGATATACAGACAAAGGCTAAGTTTCCGAAAACAGTGAATCTTCGTCTGTTTCTTGTCGGTTTTTACGGACTTTGAATTTAGTGCGATTGGGAAGACTCTGAAGATAAGAAACAACCTTGTCTTCGGGATCAGATTCTCCAATTTCCAGTTGGTCGCTCACGATTTGCCAGTTTCCATCAACAATTCCAATCAATAGCCCCCGACTTTCAGAATTTTTAATCTCCAAATGCCCAAAATCATCCGGCAGGGCAACCTCGATCCTGGACATCCATTCGATAGTCAATTTGCGATGAAATTAAATAAGGAATCAGTTATCGATATTCCGGATGCCATTTAAACTTGAAAGTGCAACAATTGAATCTCAATTATCAGGCGATATTTTTAACAATTTTATACAAATTTTGATTGACTGCTCATGGTGTGTGATTTATAAAACCAACGATAGTTGACTGCATTCCGGACATCCTAAACATTGCATCAAAACATTATAGTCTAAGGCACCTGATGAATAAGAATATTTTAGGAATTTTGAATCTACTCAAATTGGCAGAGCGACTCAAATCTGAGCTTCGTCACAGCTGGTTATCAAGTGGACGGCAGGAAAGTGTGGCCGAACACACCTGGCAAATGGCACTAATGGCTATCTTGGTGCACAATCACCTGGATAAACCTGTAAACCTGGAACATACCTTAAAAATGATCATCGTCCATGATTTGGTGGAAGCGGAAGCGGGAGATATTCCTTTTTTTGAAACTGGAAAGCGCAAGACTCAAAAATCCCAAAAAGAGCAAAAAGCTATCGAAAACATTAAAAGGATGATCGATGCGAAAACCGGAAAGGATATTTATTTCCTTTTCCAGGAATTTGAAGAAGGAAAGACCCCCGAGGCCAAACTAGCGAAAGCCTTGGACCATTTGGAAGTGCAAGCCCAACACAATCTGGCGGATTTTTCCACCTGGGAAAAAATCGAGTACGACCTTGTTTACACCAAAATGGACGAACCCTGTGCGCATGATTCTTTTTTGCAACAACTTTGTTATGCTCTAAAAATCCAGGCTGAAGAGAAAATGCAGGCTAATGGAATAGATGTGACAAGCATAAAACGCCGATTATAAATAAACACCAGATATGAAAATATCAAATCACTGCTACGCAATAACCGGACTCGCGGCAGAAACGCCCTGGGTTGTCAATTCCGGATTCGTTGTTGGCGATCACACAACGTTAATCGTAGATACCGGATCTAATTACCTTTCCGCCCAAACCATCCATGGTTACGTAAACAGTGTAAATCCGAATAATGCTTTGATTGTCGTAAATACCGAACCGCATTTTGATCACATCGGTGGCAATTGTTATTTTTCCGACAAGGGAATCGATATATACGCCCATGCCGGTCTGCAAAGAAGTTCAGAAGATTTTGAGAACAATAAACACGATTTAAACGATACTATTGTGAACCCGGTGCGCAGGGCAGCCAGGGAGGCAGATGCATTCTTTCTGAAAACGAAAATGGCAAATCCCAATATTGCTATTGCCGAAGGGTACCAATTCGATTTGGGATCTGTTGTTATTCAGGTTATCGAAACCCCGGGACATACACCATGCAATCTCTCCTTATATCTTAAATCTGATCAGGTATTATTCACAGGTGATTGTATCGTCGGCTCTTACCTTCCCAATTTGGAAATAGGTAAGGAAAAGGACTGGAATGCATGGTTGCATTCCCTGGATAAAATCGAAGCCTTAAATCCTCTTGCCATCATGCCCGGTCATGGCGATATAGTAACAGGTCGCTCCCAGATCAAAATCGAATTAGCCAGAACAAGGAAAATCCTAAAGACAGCAATTCAAGAGGCCAAAGCCCCAACAGCTATGATTTGAACCGATTAAGTCATCGGGTGATGAGAGTGTTGAAACCAGTTCAGGATTAAGGTCATAATCCCAACACACACCCATCACCACGAGAATCACTTCCACCCCAATAAACATTATGATTTCCCGATTTTCTCCGCATGATGACTTGCCCCAGGCCAAATAGATGTCTGTCCCTTCCTGAGGTTATTTGTATGGAATGCTTACGTTTTTCAAGCCCTTTTGATATCTCTCCCTGAAGAGGGTTTTCCAGCATCACTGCGCCGTCCGGAAATCCTTCTGCAAGTTGAAACCTGGGCGCATCAAGAGCACCCTGCGGGTCCAATTGGTCGTGTAACAATCCAACGGCTACCTGCAGATGGCCTTGTGGCTGCATCATTCCACCCATAACGCCAAAGGCTGAGAACAGACTTCCATCCATGTTGGTAATCATCCCGGGAATAATTGTATGGTAGGGTCGTTTCCCCGGTTCGAGTGCATTGGGGTGCCCTTCTTCCAAAACAAATCCATGTCCTCTGTTTTGAAGCGAATAACCGCAACCTTCCGGAACAATACCCGACCCAAACCCCATAAAATTGCTATTGATAAACGAGCAGGCATTTCCGTGCTGATCGGCAGTGCAAAAATAAACCGTATCAGTTCCCGCTGCACCAGGATTTTCAAACAATCCGGGACTCGGAACCGTCATGTTGTTTAGATTCAGTGTTGAAGCCCGCTCTTTGCCATAAGCTTCTGAAAGCAGGTCGGCTAGAGGTATATCACCAAATTCCGGATCACAAATATAGGCTGCCGCATCGGCAAACCCTATTCTCATTGCTTCGATCAACTGATGATACCGGCCAACTGAATCCCTTTCCTCAAGTTCCAGATGTTTCACAACATTTAATGCAATCAAAGCTGCCAATCCCTGTCCATTGGGAGGACATTCCCAAACGGTGTTGCCTTTAAACTCAATACCGATCGGTTCCACCCAGGTAGACCTGTGTTCTGCAAAATCGTCTGTAATCAGATCTCCACCAGCTTCATTAACGGCCTCAATAACTTTTTCGGCGATTCTGCCCTGGTAAAAAGGTTCTTTGCCTTCTTCTGCCAGGATTTTTAGGGAATTTGCCAGGTTTGGCAGGTGTATGAGTTCTCCTGGTTCAGGGCCTCGATTATCAATCGTTAACTCATGACCATGCCTGTGTTTTGACAGTTGATCTTTAGCACCCTGCTGCCACCATAACGCTGTGTATTGGGCGACTGGAAATCCTTCTTCAGCAAGCGCAATTGCAGGTTCCAAAACAACACTCATTGGAAGCTCACCGAATCGTGAATGGAAGTCAACCCATGCGGCTGGAGCCCCTGGGATTGTGACTGTATGAGCAGAGTCAATGGCTATTCTTTCGCCAAAACCAACTTTTTTCATTCTTTCTATGGTGAGTCTTTTTCCGGCACGACCTGACCCGTTCAGTGCAGCTATCTTTCCGGAGGCGCAATCATAATAGAGCACAAAACAATCTCCTCCCAACCCGGTAGAACACGGCTGAGTTACCTGTAAACAGGCTGTAACGGCAATAGCGGCATCGGCAGCATTACCGCCTTTTGCCAGAATCTTCAGACCAGCCTGCGTCGCAAGATACTGACTGGAGGCTACCATTCCTTTGGAAGACAAGGCACAGGATCTGCGCGATGTGTAGTTATCGTTACTGAGTATATCCATACATTCTCCAATTTGTGCGGAATTAGATTGACTTAGTTCGCTTTTTTCCCCCATTTTTCAACAATTGGTAAAGATTTAAGAACACCGGAGATAAA
Organism: Pseudomonadota bacterium; assembly: GCA_022360105.1. Next base: position 5,420 of record JAKSDL010000300.1, on the reverse strand, counting down.
CAGTTCCCAGGGGTGATAAAACAACAGGGGTAAAATGGCAATACCCAAGACCAAAGGGTCATCGGCAAAGTAGGCTGACAACAAAGGAATACCCATGGCCAGGGTTTTTTGAGGTGCAGCATACATGACAGAAATGGTTTCAGGGCCGGTAAACTTAAATACCCGTGCACAACCGGTTGCTATCCCTATCAAAACCAGGTGAACAATCGTCAAATAAACTACAGGGATAAACATTGACCGCAAGTTCTGCCAAAGCATTGGTGTTGCTGCAGATTCAGCCAGTGAAAAAAATACAATCGTCAATATCAAAAGATTGCTGATCACTCCGATGGTTTTTTTTAACTTGGCTGTGGTCTTTAAAAAAACGAATCGTAAGATTTGACCTATCAACAGGGGTAACATCATTTTCAATGCCAGACCTGTTATGATGGCAATTAAGACAGACATTGGCATTGCACGTCCTACCTCTCGAAGAAGCAAGGAAAGCAGTATGGGCGAAACAAACACACCGATGACATTGGAAAATGAAGCGTTAAACAAGGTCAATACAACATCGCCGTCACTTATCTGGGTAAATACCGAACATGTGGAAATGGTGGTGGGTAATACAGCCAATGCCAATAGTCCTATATAAATCTCTGTGGAAATGATCGATTTAAAGATAGGAATGGTGAAGATAAAAAATATGGGGATGAAAGCAAAAATAAAAAACTGGATAAACAGATGGATCTTCCATTTCGCCAGACCGATCAACAGGGATTCGGAAGGTAACGTAAAGCCCATTCCCAGAAACACCAACGCCACAATAACGGTTGTAACCCTGCTGCCATCATTCAACACCGCGGCTTGTGGAAAGATCATGCCCAGAATAACGGATAGGATGAGTGCAAGAATAAACCACTGATTTTTTAAGAAATTTAACAAGCCACTCCTTTTGGCTGATTTTCAAATTCTCCTACATAAATAAGTACCACGTTAAATGCTTCAAGCCTCCATTTCAAGGTTGTCCTTTGATATAAGAAGAATTTAAGGAAATCGTGGATACAAAGCTTCCCATTGGATCAAGGTTCAATTTAAGTTGATAGCGGACCGGCATGGTTTTTGTAGTTGTCACTTTCCTACAACAAATGTTTGGAAAAAGAATCGATGGAGCTAATCACTTCCAAATTAATAAACCAGGTAGTATAACGAGGTGACATCTTGGATTACTCCTAAAATCAAATTCATGGTCAAACAAGTATGACCATGGGAAGTATGAGAGTTGCCCAATAGAAGAGATGCGCAAAATGAAACCTAAAAAATCGATTGTTCTGCTGGTTATCACTGTTTTAAGTTTGGGACTATTGACCGTTTTCCTGGTGAATCCTTCACTCAGTGAGAAAAAAGAGACCATCCCAAGCACACCAGCCGGTTCACAGACTCAACATCAGCCAAAAACGCTTTACCTGGGTTTTGTTCCCCAGGGAAACGCTGTCTTTATGGTCAGGAAGTGGCAACCCCTGGCAGACTATCTTTCCAAACAGCTGGATATGCCTGTGGAAATGGTGTTTAGATCTACCTATCAAGAAATAATTACGGCCCTGGTAAACGCAGAGATTGATATCTGTTTTACCGGCGCCTATATGTATATCCTGGCTTCAGAAGAAGCAGACATTCGGCCCCTGGTTCGTCGAAAAAAATTCGGCACCTCTTCCTACAGCAGTATCATCATTGTCAGGAAAGATAGTGGTATCAATGCTATTGAAGATCTGAAAGGAAAATCATTCGCATTTGCCAGCAAGCGTTCTACATCCGGGTACCTGTTACCAAATGCCATGATGCGGCAAAGAGGTATTGGAAAACCGGAGTCATATTTTTCAAAGGTGATCCACACCGAGACCCATGATTCGGCGTTGCTTGCTGTTCATACCGGCAACGTGGTTGGAGCTGCTATTTCCATAACCCGATGGAGACCGGAAAAGAAGGAAATTAAAGACCTTAAAATTATCTGGAAATCAGAACCGCTTTATTTGGGGCCGGTCAGTGTCAGGGGAAGCCTGGACAGCGACTTGAGGGAGGCTGTTAAAGCTGCTCTGCTGCAAGTAGGCAAGACGGAAGATACACAAGCCTTATCCGGTCATATTCAAATCGAAGGTTTCGAAGAAGCATTTGACAGCGACTATGAAATCGTCCGACAAGCAAAAAAATGGCTATATTAAAAAAAAGAAATATCAGCCTTAGAACCCGCATAACGACTGCGTTTGTTTTTGTGATTATTGTCACAATCACAATTTTATCCGTGGCAAATCACTATCGCTGGTATAATGACTATATTCAACAAGCCAGGGATGAAGGATTGATTCTGGTACAAACCCTTGCTCAAAGCAGCATAGATCCTATTATAAAACACGATTTTTTTACTCTCAATCAGCGTGTCCAAACACTGATTCAAAAAGAATCTGTGATATATATTGTTATTTCTGACAAAAATAACCAGGTCCTGGTGCAAAGCGAATCAGCCCTGGCATTGATTCCTCCGGAAATACTTGGAAACAAAACGTCCGGGGATGTACCCAATTTAATTCAGACCTATATGAACCCCCGCTTACAGATCAACGTAAACGATATTCAGGCTAATGCTTTAATTGACAACAGACCTTGGGGTCGGGTCAGAATCGGTTTTTCTTTGGAGCACCTGGATCGGGAAGTAAGAAAGAATATCTATATTGTCCTTGCAACCGGGTTGATATCCATTGTTATCGGAATTGGAGTCGCCTTTGTTCTTAGTCGCCTTATTACCGGACCGATAGAAAAATTCATTCATAGCATGCGAACCATCGCCGATGGAGACCTACAGCAGGAGATTCAGATAGAAACCATGGATGAATTCGGAGCCCTGGCTAAAACGTTCAACCATATGTCTTATTCACTAAGAGCGAATAAAGAGGAGCTTCAACAAACCTATCAGCGCCTAATAGAAAAAGAAAAAATGGCTGCCCTGGGTGAGCTGGCAGCGAGAATTGCTCATGAAATCAAAAATCCTTTAAGCATCATCAAAGGATCCGCCCAGATATTTGTGGATAAAAGATCTGATCCTGTTATCAAAGCCGAGGTAGGAGAATATATCATTGAGGAGATAAATCGTTTGTCCGGCAAGGTGCGTGTGTTGTTAGACCATGCCAAGCCACATAACAAAAACCTCAAAGCCATCGATATCAATTCGGTATTGGAAGATAGCATTCAATTCTGGGAATCACAGAAAAACAGCCGGCAAAAAATCAAAATTAACAGACGATTCAGCGATCGCATTCCTCCTTTAATGATAGACAATGAACTGATTCGACAGATAGCCCTCAATATGATTATCAATTCCTGCGACGCCATGCAGGATGGGGGGATGATTACCGTCGAAACCGATATTGTCTTACCCCGGGACATGGAAAGGCTGGGTATCAAAGATACGCTGCCTGACACCAGGTATACTGTGTTGCGATTTGAGGATACAGGTATTGGTATCCCACCTGCTGATTTGCCTAAGGTACTGGAGCCATTCTTCACCACTAAAAAGAATGGCACAGGTTTGGGCCTTTCAAATGTGAACCGAATTGTAGAAAACTACCAGGGAAAAATACTGGTTGAAAACATCAAGGAAAAAGGCGCACGATTTTCCATTTTTCTGCCTTCAACATAAATAGAGGAAACACCATTAATGAAGGACTTTCGAATCCTGATTGTAGATGATGAAGCTAAATTAAGAAGAATCCTGCAAATCGTTCTATCTGACGCCGGGTATACTATTGATACGGCAGAAAATGGTAAAAAGGCCTGGGAACTGTTCCAAATTCACGATTACAGCCTGGTTATCACCGATCTCATTATGCCGGTAATGGACGGACTTGAGTTGATCAAGCTGATCCGACAAACAGCCCCGGATATTCCAATTATAGTGATTACTGCATATGGCAGTATTGAATCTGCCGTGAACGCAATTAAGGTTGGTGCGTATGATTATATTTCCAAACCCTTTGAGAATGAGGAAATCAAACTCATCGTCGCTAAAGCCCTGGATTTCTCAACTCTTAAAAATGAAAATACAACTCTTCGGAAAGCCATTCAGGTCGGTTATGAATACAAGAATTTTATTGGAAATTCCTCCCAAATCGAAAACATTAGAAACCAGGTGCTGGAAGTGGCCGCTACTTCGTCAACTGTCCTCATACAAGGGGAAAGCGGAACCGGAAAAGAACTGATTGCTCGTATGATTCACTACAACAGCCAACGCGCAGCAGCTCCGTTCGTCGCTGTAAATTGTGGCGCTTTTCCGGAAAGCTTACTGGAAAGCGAGTTGTTTGGATTTGAAAAAGGTGCTTTTACCGGCGCTCACAAAAAAAAGCCTGGAAAACTGGAGCAGGCCAATAGGGGGACTTTTTTCCTGGATGAAGTCGGAGATATGAGTCCCGATTTACAGGTTAAAATGCTTCGCGTTTTAGAAGAAAAGTCGTTTGAATCCTTGGGCAGCACCAAATCAAGTAAGGTCGACACACGAATCATTGCAGCCACAAATAAAAATTTGAAACAACAGGTTCTGGAAGGTCATTTTCGCATGGATTTGTATTACAGGTTAAATGTTTACCCGATCCAGACAATTCCGCTGCGGGAACACAGGGTGGATATTCCCCTTCTGGTCGAGAGATTTGTAAGTATTCTCGACGAAGAAATCGGGAAAAAAATTGAAAGCGTAGCTCCTGAAGCTATGGATATCCTGCAAGCCCATAATTGGCCGGGTAATGTTCGGGAATTGAGAAATTGCCTGGAAAGAGCCATTATCGTTTGCAAGGAAGGAAAAATTCGCCCGTCAGACCTTGTAATCGATCAGGATATGTTTACCAGCCAACCATCTTACCTGGATCTCCCCTTCCCTGCTGATGGCATTTCTCTGGAAGAAGTTGAAAAAACACTGCTTGTAAAAGCCCTGGATATGGCAGACGGTAATCAATCCAAGGCTGCAGAACTACTTAAAATTTCACGCAACACACTGCGTTACAGACTGGAAAAGCACCAGATATAAAAAGTGGTTGATATCCACCACTTGTTGATTCAAATCCACCACCCAAGCTTCCCTTTTCATCCTCATTTTTAAGAAAGACCTTACCATTCATTAAGCCCAACCCGATAAAACGTCGCTTTATCGATCATTACCAATCATTGGTCCTTAAATTGCTGATAAGCGGACACTGAGAACTCACAATGTGCAAGAAGCACAAGCCCTTTGCAATGTTTTCTCTTTAAAATTCACTCCTTTAGCTAGAGAAGGAAAGCTATATTCCTTCTCTTTTAATTCAACAACACAATCCCTTATGAAAGCAGAGCGATTTGAAAGATGGTTAAACATAATCAAGAGCCGATGGTTGTCTGCCCAATCGATCTTAACCCTGATAATG
>JAKSDL010000855.1 GCA_022360105.1 Pseudomonadota bacterium | reverse complement strand
TGAAAGCTTTGATCCCTTGGTGTCTCCCTGCCAAAGGTCATTGCACCCATGCACAGTTCACTGACAATCAGTCCCGAATTTCCCAGTTTTTTAAGTCGCATTGTATTCTCCTTTCAGACGTTGTGTTTTTCGATCAAATTGAGTGTTTCCAGTGTGATGTTAGGTTGAGGTAAAGATCAAAAGAGCTTGCTCGTCCGTTAACCAGATCTTAAAAAATGATAAGTAATAACCACATGTAGTTCAAGAAATTAATCGCGATCTTGAATCTTTCCTTTTTGATTATGTTCAAGGAAATTTGATTAATTTTCGACTGGAAAGTTCTTTCCAGGAAAGTTGGGATAATTAAAATACACAAAAGACATATGATTTTTCGGAGGTCTACCCGACTATTTCAATTATCGCTATTTCGATTACGAGCACGTTCACGCTGAGTAACACCACACGCCCCTTAGACTCTGACCCCCTTCAAAAAACGGGGTTTTAATGTCAAAATAATTAAATACTAATAAAGAGATAACTGGCTGGCAGGTTATTGTCGCAATGTATGCTTTCTTACATTCACCCGACCTTCAAATTGTCAAACAAATTAAAAGTATCGTATAATGATCCTATAAAAACCGATTGCGACAACTTTATTTTCCAAATTTAGCGAACAATGAAAGACTATTACGTTATTTTAGGAGTGGATAGAGACGCCGCAAAGAAAGATATAAAAAGGGCTTATCGCGATTCTGTAAAAAAGCATCATCCAGACTGCTGCGTTTCCAGTGCTGATCCACACATTTTCAGAGATATAATAGAAGCCTATGAGATCCTGGGTGATCATTCCAAACGTAAGGAATATGATAAACAATTTAGAAAAGAAACATCCCCTGGTTCATCCTTTGAGAGATCGAATTCTCAACACTTCACTTTTAAAAAGAATGCCCGTGTATTTAACTTCAACAAACCTGCTTTTTCCGAACCAGTAAAATCAAAACTGTATTGCACAGTTCATTTAACAGCCCACCAATTGTCCAAGGATGTGCAATATCCATATAATATTCTATATAAAGAAGCTTGTTCTAATTGTCGGCAACAGCCTGGCAAACTTTTGTTTTATTGTCCTGAATGTTCGGGAGTCGGCTATAAGCAGCAAATTAAAGAACTTGTCATAAATGTACCCAAAGGAACCGAACACGGTACAAGAGCAAAGATATCCCTTGATCACGTCGGACTAAGTGGAGCAGTATTAATCGTCACTATTTCTGTCGAAGATGATAATCGGCAGGAAATATGGACTATATTTTAAATATCTTTAAATTATTATGGCTTTGGATTCACCTTATTTGCTTGCAGAGATTTGTTCAGATGAGAGAGATGTCAATCTGGCCACCCTCAAAAACACTATTATGCTGGCTATTGAAATTGCCCGGGAAGGCAGAGAGGGCAGAAAAGTTGGCACTATTTTCGTGGTTTCGGACACAGATAAGGTTCTGGAGCGATCAAAATGTATGATCCTTGATCCTTTAAAAGGCTACCCTGACAAGCAAAAACTTATAACCGATTCCGAGGTACGTGAAACCATCAAAGAACTTGCCCAACTTGATGGAGCTTATCTGGTCCCCGAAGAAGGTGTTTTTGTTTCGGCTTGCAGGTATTTAAACGCGTCTTCAGGTAACATTGAACTACCTTTGGGATTAGGCAGCAGGCATATGGCAGCCGCATCAATATCCAAAAAGACTAATGCGGTCGTGGTAGTTGTATCTGAAAGCTCGATAGTCAGAGTTTTTGATGATGGTTTGCTGATCTCTGAAATCATTCCTGAATTATGGTTATTGAGTAACTACAGTCTTCACCTCTCCGGCCCGGTATCCAGTCGCACTGAAAAAGACGTCACGGTGGTTAGTACGAAAGATGAACTACCACCTGAAAAATAATGATTCATCCTCTCTACAGAATCATTGCTGCCTTCCTTCGTCTTGTCTTCCATTGTTAATTAATAAAAAACGCAGAAAAGATCTCATCTTTTTTTGTTTTATTTAAAACCATACGAATTAATATCCATTTTTATATAAATATCTCTGGCTATCACAACCTCTACACCTGTCTGGATTAATAGGTCAAAATGGCAATTTCGGTCATTTTGACCGCATTTATATATTTAATAAAATGTCAGCCTATTTATCACTTTGACCTATTTTTATCTTTATTATTCTTAATTTTCTGATTTTTTTTATTATTTATTCCTGGCATATCAGATGCAATAGTGTCAGCAGGAACGACAACAAATCCTCTTCTTTAAGTTGTCCCTATGTTCAGTGATCAAAGTCGCAGTGTTAGTGTTTGGGATAATTACCAAATCAATCACCCTGTGATGGTCATAATAAAAACCTACTTTTGTGGAGGTCAAAATGTTTGGAAGATTTTCAAATGCAATAGATACTCTTTTGGCCCTTCAGAATGCATTAGATACGGCCAAAACCTTTGATTATTTTGGATCTAGATCTTTTTCCAGTCGAGGAGGTCAGCCATCGGTTAACTTTTTTGAGGACGGCGAGAATCTGGTTCTTATGGCTGAATTACCGGGACTGAAAAAGGAAGAAATCAAGGTTGAAGTGAAGGATGATGTGGTTACCCTTTCTGGAAAACGCGCCTTGGATTATCCGGAAGAAAGCAGTGTTCACAGGATTGAGCGAAGAAGTCATGCTTTCAACCGTTCAATCAAGCTTCCTATTAAAGTGGATGCCAATCAGGTGCGAGCAGATTACAAGAACGGTATTTTGTCGATCATTCTGCCCAGAGCCGAAAAGGACATGCCTAAACAAATCACTGTGAGCTAATTGTGATTGAAACAATTCATTTTAACTATTTCAGATCTAGCAGGAGGTTATTATGAGTAAAGAGGATAAAAAGGAAATCACCGTGCAGGAGAAAAAAGAGGTTCAGGCCAAATCCGAGCCTACTCTGCAAGGTAAGGCTTATATGCCGGCAACCGATATTGTGGACACAGGTAATGAACTCATCCTTTATATGGATATGCCGGGAGTTTCCAAGGAGAAGCTCACTGTCAAAATTGAAAAAGATGTTTTAAAAGTCGACGGAGAAATCGATCCTGCTCCTTATCAAAACCTGGAGCCACTTTACACCGAATATAACATTGGGCATTTCACTCGGAAATTTGAACTTCCCAATGAAATTGATCAATCCGCAATTAAAGCAGGTATGAATGATGGTGTACTAACACTGACATTGCCTAAAGTGCCTGAAAAACAGCCACGATTGATCGAAATAAGCTAAGAAGTTCTTATTAACCGACTCAATTCAATCTTAAATCATAAACGTAAAAGGGGGGTCGGAAGCTTGCCCGACTCCTTTTTTTGAAAAATACGTCCGCCAACGGAGGAAAGATGAATAATCGTTTTGTTTTCCTAGCTGGGCTTATCTTTCTGCTATTGATCCAACCGGTAAGTGCAAAAGAAAATCCCGCATTGCAGCAGATGATAAACGAGTCCAGAGCTCGTGCTGATGTTGTCGAATCAACCCAAAAGGGAGTGGTGCATATTCAGGTCGAAAAAATATATCGTACAAACGCATCCGGAGCTCCTTACAATAATCCATACGATCTTTTTAATGATGAATTCTTCAACCAGTTCTTCCCGGGTTGGCAGGGTAATCGTCGTTCTCCGGGACAACCAAGAGAATATAAACAGCAGGGAGCTGGAAGCGGTGCCATTGTAAATTCTAAAGGACACATACTGACAAATAACCACGTTGTTGGTGAAGCTGATAAAATAATGGTGAGGTTATTTGACGGGAGAGAATATGAAGCAAAAATAGTTGGTACAGATCCATTAACTGATATTGCTGTCATAAGGATAAACGCAAAAAACCTGGATGCCGTCCCCATGGGAGACTCAGACAAAATCCGCATTGGTGAAACTGTTATAGCCATTGGGAATCCTTTTGGTCTTTCCCATACGGTAACTATGGGAATCGTCAGTGCAAAAGGTCGCTCCAATGTAGACATTGCGGATTACGAAGATTTCATTCAAACCGATGCTGCCATCAATCC
>JAKSDL010000550.1 GCA_022360105.1 Pseudomonadota bacterium | reverse complement strand
TTCCTCGCTTCCGATGCCGCTGCGTTCATTACCGGCGTGACGCTCCCGGTCGACGGAGGCTATCACACCGGCTGATGGTTCAAAGGTTAATATACACATTTTAGAGTTTTTAAAACGTGCCGACTTTCTAATCCATGCCATACAACGGTGAAGCTACACGATCACAGAGCTGCCCAGCCGATGGACACCGTGGTGCAAAATAAAAATCCCGAACAGGTGTAATGATCGATATGATCACAACAAAGCTCGCTGTAATATTTGACATGGACGGGTTGCTTCTCGACTCCGAGAGAGTTTACCGCAAAGCTTTCCAAAGTGCCTTGGCCGCGTTTTCCATCCCTCCGCAAGATCATATCTATGAGCTGACCATCGGGTTACGATACGATGCCAGTGTGGAAATGATGAGGAGCCAACTCGATAGTATGCTGGATTTTGAGGCGTTCCTGATAAGGTTGCGCCGGGAGCAGAATCTTGCATTTTCTCAGCCAATACCTGTCAAGAAAGGCGTGCCCGAGGTGGTTCAGCTCTGTGTGGAGGCAGGGATTCCTTTCGCAGTCGCGACATCCACTCACACCTCAACCGCCCGTGCAAGGCTGCGAACATCCGGCATCGGCAACCATTTTGACACCGTCATCGGTGCGGATCTGGTTCAACACGGTAAACCGGAGCCGGACGTTTATCTTAAGGCAGCAGCAACCCTGGGAGTTCCACCGGGCAGTTGCATTGCATTCGAGGATTCGGACAACGGGGTTCGCGCTGCTCTGGCAGCCGGCATGATGGTGGTTCAGGTTCCGGATCTGAAACCACCGGCAGATGACATCCTGCAAATGGGTCATGTGATTGCGAAAGACATCATTACCGGAGCCCGAAAAGTACTCAATGCAGTTTAAGATTGATGCATCTTCTTCCCAACTACTCATCAATCCCGCCCCATTCTCGTCCGAAACCGAGCAGCAAACCAGGATATTTATTACAAGCTGATGTGCAAGCAATTAGGCGCTTTCTTTCAGAACAACACCTTCCGGCTCTGGGGCCGTAAATGCTTTTTTTCTGCGTTTTCTTTTATTAATAAAGGGTAAAATAAACATGTATAACCCGGTAAACCAGAGCACTAACAAAACAATGGCTGCCGGCAGAAACAACCACAATTTGGCGTGCTCATGAAAAAAGGAGCCGTCATGAATCGATTCGATGATATCGGAACGTCGATATTCCACCTGTAATATTTTTGCGGTCTGGTGATCGATCTGAATCTCCCACCTGTTTTCCGCCCGTATTTTAATAACGGCTTTTCCCGGTCGGACATCCAGCCTGTCTATATCTTTCCAGGTCTTGATCCCCGCTTCAGGGACTAATTTCGCTGCATTTAAAATTTGATCAAAGGTCAGGGTCGGCGGTGTACCTCTCACCCCTTTCATAGTTTTGGGTTGCACCCAGGTGACCTGTTTTTTAACCTGCAACAGGATACCGGACCCGAGTACAATCAGAAGCGGGATAGCAATAATCGCAGTTCCCCAATAATGAATTTTCCTGTTTAATTTTTTCCAGCTAAAAGATTGTTTCTTTTCCATATCACCTCATTTACATAACCAGGATTGAGTTTGCATAATTCTACTAGCACATCTAATTAACACCCCCGGATTAGGCACTTTTTGGTAGCTTCAAAGCCATATCGTTTTTAGTCGTTTCCATGATCATTGCCAGTTTCAACCGATTAACCGGTAACTGCAGGAAATAGTCACAATCAGCATAGAGCGTGGAAAGAAAGAAGCTTTCCTCATTGTGAGTAGTAAACATCGTGATAACGCTTGACTCAGTCAACGAAACCCGGTGTTTTTCTTCAAGCTCCCTGATTTCCTTTAATGTCGTTGCCCCTTCCATACCTTTTAGAATATCAAACAAAAAAATCAGGTCAAAATGATCACCGTTATTGATTCCTTGGTCGATTGCCGACAATGCTTTTTTGCCGTTCGAAGCAATGGTATAGCTTTCATTTTCCTTCTCAAGGCTTTTGGCAATCTCACGGCTTAAATAATTGTCATCAGCAAATAATATTTTCATGTTTTCCTCCGATGTGAATGTTTATACGATCCGCAACTTCCATAAAGAGTGAAAAAGTTAATTAATCGAGCGGAAACCAATCAACTGGGTGCTTTTTCAGAAAACAGCAACCCTTTGCCTGGACCCTTTGTTTAAATAGTGCTAGAATTTTATTATACACAAATTATATTATTTGTATATACGAAAATTAAACAAATATTTATCTATAACAAAATCAACTGCTCAGATACCGATCCCGCCTTTAGACATTCGCTTTGAAAAAGAATATTAAAACAATGTATTTCCACTTTAGTTGGTTTGTGCGGAAAATATGCAGATATCTATAAGATGATTGAAAAAACCAAAGCTGTTGACATGCACGATTTAATTGACATGGTCATCGCGACCTTGAATGCGCGCGATCCTTACACTTATGCCCACTCACTAAGGGTTGCCGAGATGTCAGAAATGATAGCAAAACAGATGAACTTGAATACCGGCATTACAGAAAACATACATCTTGCAGCACACTTACATGACATCGGTAAAATTGGTGTTCCGGACAGAGTATTAAACAAAGCGGGAAAACTGAATGAAGAGGAGTGGAAACACATGCAGGCTCACTCCGGAATTGGTTATGAGATTCTGGACAAATTACCTCTATTCAGATCCATAACAAACATCGTGTTGTATCATCACGAGAGGTTTGACGGCTTAGGGTATCCCTCGGGTCTGAAAGGAGCCAACATACCTCTGGAATCAAGAATCATTGCGGTTGCAGATTCCTTTGACGCCATCACATCCGACAGACCGTACCGAACCGGCATGGATTATGAGTTCGGTTTTTACGAAATCAATAAACATAGCGGTGAACAGTTTTGTCCGGAGATCGTAGAATGTTTTCTGGACATTCGCAGGGAAATCCCCATGGCACTCGAGAAAACCTGTGCTTACGAGTCGCTGCCTGTAGCTCTTGTCGGGCATGAAGAATTAAGGCATTCGAGAAGGCAGGGTTAGATTTCACTACCTGGTCCTAAATGCCGGATACACCATTTTCAACGTATGGCTGAAGCAAAAAATTACTCTTACCGGGAAGAATCTTTTTAATCGCATCCAAATCATCTTCTGTAAGCAGCTCTTGATACCAGGTGGTTCGGAATTGATGAGGTAATTTGCTGTCCAGAATTAACTTGATACTTGCCTGAATCAAACCGATATCGATTCGACAGCCTGCAAGATGTTCATATTTTCGCCATGGGGCTTTGACATCCATGGCGATAAAATCAACCAGGGCACATGCTATCAGCGATTGGAGCACCCCGGGTCGGCTTCCGTTGGTGTCCAGTTTGGTGGTGTAACCAAGAGCTTTCGCTTTTTGAAGGAATTCAGCAAGATCAGGTTGCAGGCTTGGTTCTCCGCCACTGACGACCAACCCATCCAGCTGATTCCGGCGAGTTTCCAGATACCGCCAGACCTGCTTATCATCGATTACAACACCATCTGCAGCATTCATGGGGATCAGTTGCTGATTGTGGCAAAACGGGCAGTTGAAGTTACACCCCCGGGTAAAAATCACGGCAGACACTTTACCCGGAAAATCACAAAAACTGACCTTTTGCAGACCGCCGATATTCATATCAGCCGCTTATCTTAAATGTACAACGCTGTGAGTACTCTTCGCGTTTGCCTTCATTCCACTGGCTGACAGGCCTTAGGTACCCCACAATACGAGAGAATACTTCTGTGGGCATGTTACATGCGGGACAAGAGTCTACTTCTCCATTCAGGTACCCGTGTTCCGGACAGATGGAAAAAGTCGGTGAAATCGTGAAATAGGGCAGGTGATATCCTTGACAGATCTTTTGCACAAAATTCTTTACAGCCTGATGATCCGGAGCGGCTTCTCCCAGGAAAATATGCTGCACCGTACCGCCGGTGTACTTGCTTTGTAAAGGGTCCTGCAAATCCAGGATTTGAAACAGATCATCACTGTAATGGACTGGTAACTGCGTAGAATTGGTATAAAAAGGCTTTTGCTCTTCGGGAAATCGAGAACCGTTCGCTGTTTGAATAACAGGAAATTTTTCCTTATCCAGTTTTGCCAGGCGGTAACTGGTGCTTTCAGCCGGTGTTGCTTCCAGGTTGTAAAAATGACCGGTCTCCTCTTGAAATTCAGTTAAACGTCGACGCATATGATCCATAACTTTAAGCGAGAACGACACCCCCTCCCCAGTGCCAATATCACACTGCATCAGATTAAGGCACGCTTCGTTCATACCGATGATACCGATGGTTGAAAAATGGTTGTGCCAATACTTATCAAAACGATTGCGAATATTTCTCAGGTAAAATTTGGAATAGGGATAAAGATTTTGTTCGGTAAATCGTTCGATCACTTTCCTTTTTGTTTCCAGGCTGATTTTTGCAAGCTGCATGAGTTGGTCCAGCCTTTCAAAAAACTCTGATTCCGATTTTGCCAAATACCCAATTCTAGGCATATTAACGGTTACCACACCTATAGAGCCTGTCAAAGGTGCAGAGCCAAACAATCCCCCACCCTTGGTTTCAAGTTGCTTGGTATCTAACCTTAAACGACAACACATGGAGCGTGCATCCTCCGGCGACAACTCCGAATTGATGTAATTGGCAAAATAGGGGATACCATACTTGGCTGTTACTTGCCACAGTTTCTCCAGCATCGGGTCTTCCCAGTTAAACTCAGGTGTGATGTTGTAAGTGGGAATTGGGAAAGTAAAAACCCTGCCATCGGCATCACCTTCGACCAGTACTTCCAGAAACGCCTGGTTGAAGATATTCATCTCTTCCTGAAAATCTCCGTAAACTTCTTGCTGCTCTTTTCCCCCGATGATAACTCGTTCTCCGGCTATGGTTGCCGGTGGAATGAGATCAAACGTCAAATTGGTAAATGGGGATTGAAATCCTACGCGGGTCGGCACATTCACGTTAAACACAAATTCCTGCAAAGCCTGTTTAACTTTTTTGTAATCCAGTTTATCGTAACGAATAAAGGGAGCCAGCAAGGTATCAAAATTTGAAAATGCCTGGGCTCCTGCCGCTTCCCCTTGCAGAGTGTAGAAGAAATTCACCACCTGCCCCAGGGCAGAACTGAAATGCGAAGCCGGAGAACTGGCAGCTTTCCCGGAAACGCCCGTAAATCCTTCTCTTAAAAGATCCTGAAGATCCCATCCCACGCAGTAAACAGACAATTGCCCCAGGTCATGAATATGCAAATCACCTGATGAATGGGCATCCCTGATTTCGGGTGAGTAGAGTTTATTCAACCAGTAACCTTTGCTGATCTCACTGGATAAATAATTGTTTAGTCCTTGTAAGGAATATGCCATATTACTGTTTTCATGAACTTTCCAATCCAGGACTTGCAGATAGCTGTCTACCAGGTCAACATCGGCTTTGGAGGCTATATCCCTTAATTTGGCATGTTGATCCCGATATAACACATAGGCTTTTGCCGTTCGTTTGTAGGGCGATGCCAGCAGCACTTCCTCCACAACATCTTGAATTTCCTCAACACCTGGAGTTACGTTGTCAAAAAGAGTCTGGCTTAGATTGACCACACGAATCATCAGCCTCCTGGCCATGGCTCCGGAGAATTCACCGGTTGCTTCTCCGGCTTTTTGAATGGCCGTTGTAATTTTATTCGCATCGAAAGTAGCAACTTGACCATTGCGTTTGACAATGCTGGTAAAAGGAAAGGGTGATTCTGATCCTTTGTTTTGATTGGCGATATCGCGCATTGATTGTTCCATATCTTACTCGTATTTTCTGGGTTGCAATATGAAAGGCTTGGCTTTCAGGCCTTCGAGTAAGACTGCGAACATTCTGATGGAAAGAAAGAGGAGTATTGGTATGTGCCCGTCGTCCGCATCTTCGCCCTCGAAAGTTGCAGTCAAAAAAGTGTATTTCACACCTCCAACGACAGGTCTTCGGACTTACAGGCTGTTTGAAATTTAACTAATCCTACTGGTCACCGCTTCCCATTCCGATGTCAATTTTCCTGACCGATTTCAGAACAGTGCCTAATGGTGACGGTCGTTCCTGATTACCGCTGCGGGGCAGTTCCGGACTTGCACCGGATTCCCTTTTTACAACATGCTTGTATCGTTGGTATCGGACAGCGTAGTTGCCCACCCCGGGAAAGTCAAGAAAACTCTTCAAAGAATTGACACTGTTCCCCGGGAGATCCAATCGACACAATCCGGTATGGGTAATTCAAGCCATCTTAATGAGACGAATTAATAAAAAAAGGATTTAATCGGTCTCCTTGTTGATGCTGTTGACGGACTTGACATATTTTGCTGAAATTTCAGCCAAATACAACATCAAGTGGGAAAATCTTCATATAGCTGCAGATAAGCATCAAAGAAACCGGGAAATACCCCTGTCGCAAGATATAGCTCATATTTTTTAATAGCCATGTCACGGCCAGGCATTCTTTTCACATATTTATTAGCGGACTATCGAAATATTACCTGCGAATTTCTCATCAGACACAATCTGACGGAACAGACTACCCAGGCAGTCTTTGCCCAGTTTTATCAATGATTGAAAATAAAGAAATCAAGCACGATTTAAAACCGGATTACAAGCGTTATTCGAACCTGGTCAAAGCTTCCTTTATCGCTATTCTTGTTGATCTGGGATTGATCCTTTTCAAAACACTATTAGCCGAATATTCCGGTAATGATGTCTTGCTTGCCGATGCCCTGCACTCCGGAGGAGATCTTGCGGTTAGCCTCATAGTTTTGCTCTCGATCATTGTGCATCATAGTTTTCATGATAGCACCGGAGCCAAGCGTATAGAAGCGTTAGCCGCCTTTGTGATCTCTTTGGGATTGATCAACAGCAGCTTGCGAATGCTCAGCAACATTTTGTCTGATCAAATCTATACCTTCTCCTTCGCAGGCAGGGCAGAGATCCCCATAGTTGTAACGTTGGCGGGTGTTTCGTTGATCCTTGGCATCACCTTGGTTATGGCCAGGTATAAACACCGAGTTGGCAAAGAGAATGATTCCATTGCCTTCAAAGCCGAAGGACTCCATACCTACTCGGACTTTTTAACTTCCCTTGGGGTTTGGATTACCCTTTTCATTGGCTACTTCGGTCCGCAAATCGGGCGATTAATGAGTATTGTTATTGCCCTGGCGGTCCTGCAAATCGGATTAAAACTTCTTTTAAGTTCGTTAAAATCGATCAAGTTTCCCCTGCGCCTGCCTTCGCGCATTTCAATTTTGTTTCCTCCCGGTTTAAAAGAAAAAACCAGGTCGATCCTTCAGGCAGTTAAAGATCTGGTTGACCGCATTAACGGGTTTTTATCCGGTGTTTCCCAAATACCTGCAAAAACAATTGTCCTCTACCGCAGCAGGATGATTATTGCAAATCTCATTGTTTTGATATTGCTTTATGCAGGCACCGGATTTTACCAGGTGATGCCGTACCAGACAGGACTTGAAATGTTCCTGGGAAAAGTCGTCGAGAAAAATACAGCCGGGCTGCACTATCATCCACCTGATCCGCTGGGACAAGTCATTCTGGTTGATACAAGCGTTGCTATTCGCCTGGAAAGTGGATTCAGAACCAATGTTTACTTTGATGGAAATGAACCTGATGTCTATTTATGGGAACACACCCATCAAGAGGGATTATACCTGAAAATCTTAAGCGAAGCCCTGGCAATCACCGGCGATGAAAACCTGGTCGATGTCAATTTCCTCTGCTATTACCGAATCACCGACCCTGAAGACTATGTGCTGAAAAATAAAAACACCCATGAAATGATGCGGAGCATTCTGGTTCAAAACGCGAGGAGAGTCATTTCCCACTATCAAATTGATCCTTTGTTGGCAGAAAAGAGGGGAACCGTTCAGGATGAGCTGATGTCCAGAATGGAAGCAGCGATTTCCGGATATGACTTTGGCGTCCAAATCTTGAGTGTCTATATGCAGGAGGCCCATCCGCCTATAGAAGTGATTCCGGAATATCGCGCCGTTGGTTCGGCTCGTGAACAAAAAGACTACCTTATTTTAAAAGCCGGTTCTTACGCCAATGAAATACTTCCCAAGACCAAAGGAAAAACAGTATCAGTCGTGCTTGATGCAGAAGCCCAGGCATATGCCAAAACAGCCGAAGCAACTGGAGAAGCGACCCGACTCAAGCTCTCACAGGGGGAATTTGGTCGCAATCCATCGGTTCATATGATGAGGTTAAAATGGGAATCCATTGAAAAAGCACTCAAAGATAAAACCATCGTTGTTATACCCAAAGCTGCCAAGCGTCGACAGATGATAACTAATAACCCTAAACAAAACTCACCATGAAAAAGGTTTTCATTTCTATTTTTATTGGATTTACAGTACTACTCTTAATTTGTTTTTCCTGTTTTTCCATCATCTCTAAGGGAAACATCGGTGTTCTGCTCAGTTTCGGAAAACCGGTCAAAGTCATTACCGAACCGGGATTATATGCTCGATTTCCTTATCCGTTTAACAGTATGTACGTCCTGGATGACCGCCTGATCATGCTGGAACCAAGACCTGCCGAGTTTTTGACCTCCGACAAGAAAAACCTGATTCTGGAAAACAGCTTGTGTTATCGTATTGATGATCCAATTCTCTTCATGAAGACAGTACGCGACCAAAAAGGTTTGGAAATTCGCTTAACCGACCTGCTATCCTCCCATACGGGGCTGCTGTTAAGTCGCTTTGAACTTTCGGATCTGGTTAATACCGATCCTGAACGAATAAAATACGACGATATCAATTCTCAGTTAACCACTCTTCTCAAAAAAGATGGAAAGACCCTGGGTGTTGCAATCAAAGAGGTTTTTATCAAGCGCATCATGCTGCCGGAGGTGAATCGCTTTTCAGTTTTCCAACGAATGAGAGCTGAAAGAGACAGAATTGCCAGAAAATATATCGCAGAAGGCGAAGAAGCAGGTCAAAAAATACGGGCGGAAGCGGATGCCACTTCCCGAATGCTGATCGCAGAAGCCGAAAGCAAGGCCCTGGTTATCAGAGGGGAGGCAGAAGCAAAAGCAATGAAAATTTATGGAGAGGCTTATCGAAAAAATCCGGAGTTTTTTAATTTTCTGCGTTCGCTTGAAGCATACCAAAAACTTCTAAATGAAAAATCAACGATCGTACTCGATGATGATTCGCCCATTTTAAAACCTTTTTTCTCAGGTTCAGGTAATGAGAAATAAAAAGGGCATAACGATTCTGGTTTCAGCGCTTTTGCTGGTTTTTTATCTACTCAGTGGATTGTATGCCCTCGACAGTGGAGAGCATGCCGTTGTCTTACGATTTGGAAAACCTGTTAGAAGTGTAAATAATCCCGGTATTCACATTCGCCTGCCTTTACCATTTGAAAAGGTTAAAAAGGCTCATGTCAGCAAGGTTCAAACAGTCATGATCAACTCTGATTCCTTGAAACAGCAGGAATGCTTTACAGGAGATGAGAACCTGGTTTTCGTGCAGGCAATGATCAGCTTTGATGTCAAGGATACCTTTCAGTACCTGTTCGGATCAAACAATGTGAAACAGACCATAAAAGCCAGCGGCCAAAAGATATTAAGTATGGAACTGGCCAGTATGCCGGTCGATGATGCGATGACTTCAGCAAAATCGATGCTGCGACTTGCAATCAGGGATAAAATGCAAGCTCTGCTGGATCAACTGGAGATTGGAGTTAGAATTATTTCTGTGGAATTGACCGACATATCACCTCCCATGCGGGTAAATTCAGCATTCAAAGCCGTTTCCAATGCCAGAGTGAAAAAACAGGAAATCATTCGCGACGCAGAGGGTTATGCCAACGCCACCATTCCCAAATCCAGGGGGATTGCTGCCAAAGCAATCCTGGATGCTGAAGCCTATGCTGATGAATTATTGCAGCAAGCCAGATCAAGAACCACTGCATTTCAAGCCCTTCTTGCCGAATATAAAACCAACCCGAAAGCCTTCAAACACCAGCGTTATACGGAAACCTTACTTGCCATAGCCAATAAATCCAACATCTCTGTCATCAGCAATCCCGAAACCACCACCTTTTATCTATCCGACGGTCAGAAAATGATTACCAACGATTCGACTTATTACTATGAATCCGAGGATGTTGAAGAAACCGAGGATCCGGATATTGAAGTCATTGAAATTGAATAGAGATTCCAGTTGATTCAGCTCGTCATGGACACTCTAAACAACGGCAGAAGCTCTATCTTGAAAGTGGATCAAATCAAAGCCGAATCATCGATCGTCCTCAAGGATCAAGACTTGACACTTTTTTCTAAATAGTGTTTGTTTAGTGTTACATATTATAGATATGTAACACTAAACATTAGCAGTTTATATGATGTGTTGTGATGAGTGATATCCCTTTACAACTTCGAGATCTTAACATTGGATTTATTGGGCGTGGTTACAGACGACTTCCCATCGTCAGTGACGTCGATCTCTCCCTGAGGCGCGGGCAACCCACAGCGCTGGTTGGAGAGAGCGGTTGCGGCAAATCACTGCTTGCCTTGTCAATACTTCGCCTGTTGCCGAAAAATGCGATTGTAACCGGAAGTTTAATCTACCAGGGACAAAAAAACCTCTTAACCCTTTCCGAAGAGGAAATGAATGAAATCCGGGGAAAGCAGTTGGTGTTCATTCCGCAGGACCCGGTGAGCCACCTTAATCCAACGCTAAATGTCGGATACCACTTCAAGGAGAGTTTAGGGCGAATCCTGGGAATCAAAGGAAAAAAAGCGAAGGGGCTGACCCACGACCTGCTGGACCAGGTCGGATTTCAAGATCCGAAAACGATCTGTAAACGCTATCCGCATCAGCTTTCGGGCGGGATGGCACAACGGGTATTGCTGGCAATCGGACTCGCAGGTGATCCGGACATCGTCATAGCAGATGAACCGACTCGCGGTTTGGATGTAGAGAGCCAGAAGCGATTTTTGGAACAGCTGCAGGACCTGTATCGGAACAGCGCTTTGTTGCTCATCACGCACCAATTGGAAGCGGCTCACAAGTGCGACTGGTTGCTGGTCATGTATGGTGGTAACATCGTGGAGGAAGGTCCATCCCGGCAAATACTGAAACAGCCGCAACATCCCTATACCAGGGGATTGTTAAATGCTCACCCTGACAAGGGAATGCACCCCATTCCCGGGCAACCGTTTAGTTTCTCCGAAGTAATCCCCGGTTGCCGATTTTCTCCCCGCTGCCATCAGGTCACGGACATTTGCAGATTCGAACAACCTTTTTCAATAACCGGACAGGATTCCGTCATCAGGTGTCACCATGCTGGTCGTTGAAAAGCTTTCAAAATCGTATTCCAGCGGCATTTGGGGGAAGTCTGTCCCTGCTGTGCGCAATGTCAGCTTTCATATCAAAAAGGGAGAAGCGTTTGGATTAATGGGAAAAAACGGTAGCGGCAAATCGACCATTGCCCGGTTAATATTGGGTTTGATCAAAGCTGATGGTGGCCGTATCCTGTTTCAGGGAAAGAATCTGTTGCAAGCTTCCAAAAAGGACTGGTCACATTTTCGTCAAAAGATGCAGATCATTTTTCAGCAGCCCCTGCAAGCCCTGGATCCCAAGCAATCCATTTATAGTGCTATAACGGAGCCCCTGTGGGTTCATAATCGCGTCACTTCGAGAAAATCCGCTCAAGAGAAAGTGGAAGAACTGCTGGCCTTAACCAGCCTGTCCACTGAAATCCTCGACCGCCGACCCCATCAAATCTCCGGTGGACAAGCGCAACGTGTTGTGCTGGCAAGAGCCTTAGGTCTGAATCCTGAAATCCTGATAGCTGATGAGCCGACATCAATGCTGGATATCTCGATACAAGCCCAGATCATGTCCCTTCTCAAGAAGCTGCAAACGGAAAGAGGGATCAGCATTTTGTTGATTTCTCATGACCTATCAGTTGTAAAGCAGTTTTGTGACCGCATGGCGTTCATCGACTCGGGAGAGATTATCCATTTAAGCCAAACCGATTCAATGCCAAATTAAGCCGATTTTTTTTTAACGATCACCAATGAGCATGGTCTGCAACCAATGCTTATTTTTCATCACTTTTTTATCCGAAGCCATTCTATGAAACAGCACTATCTGCCCAAGTATCCGTTAATAATTGTCTATGGATTGATGATATTCCTTTTTCCGATAAACACACTGGGAACAGGCTATGCCATTCCCCGGTTGGTGGTTGGAACAACCATGACCGTAAACTCCGTCAACATTGATGACTATTACTTTGGGGTGATGCGTGCCATGTTAACACATCGGGCGCTGGTTCAACTGGATGAAAAAGGCGCCATTGTTGCGGACATGGCGGAAACCTGGAAAACGGATGATGCGCAGAAATGGATATTCCACTTAAGGCCCAATCTGGTTTGGCATGACGGTAAAACAGTCACAGCCCGCGATGTTGTTTTCAGCATGCGTTATTTACTGGAAAAGATTCCGGTCTATCGCTGGCATCTTAACCTGGTCGATAAAATAGAAGCCAGGGACGATCATACCGTGGTCCTTGATCTCACGGAGCCCAACCCACGTTTTTTGGTCAATCTTCTGGTATTGAGAGTCATTCCCCAGCATATCTTTGAAACAGTTGAAGACCCAAAAAAATTCCATGGCCCCCGGGCCGCGATCGGATGTGGTCCATACAAATTCAAGGCATTTGACAAATCTGCGGGTGTTATCCGCTTTGAAGCCTTTAAGCAGTATTTTCGCGGGCAACCCAATGTCGGGGAGGTGATTTTTCGCCTTTTCCGCAATGCGGATACACTGAATCTTTCGTTTCGCAAAGGAGAAGTGGATCTGCCCTATTTTTATGCTTCCGGGACCGATCCGGTCCAGGCGCGAACTCTGAAAAACAACCCCGAGGTCAAACTGCATTTGATCAGTAACCGCGGTATTCCCAATATGTTGTTTTTCAACCTGAAGCAACCCCTTGTCAACCGTTCTGAGTTCAGGGAAGCATTGAGCTACGCGATCAACTATCAGGAACTGTTGAATCTCTTTGCTGCCGGTTACGGATCCGTTCCGAACAAAGGGTTTATCCCCCCGGGAACGTTTGGTTTTGTTAAAACGGAGC
>JAKSDL010000284.1 GCA_022360105.1 Pseudomonadota bacterium | reverse complement strand
GTCCAAAAGGTCTATCTGATGAAATAGTGAACACACTGGCTTCTGCAGTTAAACAAGCTGCAAATTCGAAGCAATTTAAGGATCTGGTTGAAAACAAGCTCGGTGCACGCATGATTGTATTGGGACCGGATGAACTAACAAATCGAATGAACACCTGGTCAAAGAACTATAAACAACTGGTTGATAGTATGAACTAGTCAGTCACCGGCATAGTTTTCAAAACAATTGAAGACTGCTTTTGAAAGGAGAAATCATGCAGCGATCGAACATTGTCTTGGGAATTTTTTTCTTCTTGTTTGGTTTAATTTTATATTTCTGGCTGATTCCATCTCAAGTCGAAATGGGCGAAGCAACCGATGCGCTGTCGCCCAGGTTTTTTCCCAATATGGCAACCATAGGGATGATTTTTTTGGGTCCACTTTTATCCTTTCTGAGTTGGAGGCAAACCAGGCAACTCTCGACCTCGCCGGAACAGAATGGCAAGACAAAAAAGCAATCAAACCAAAATGGCAATACGGATCCCCTGAACCTGAAAAACGTGGCGTACCTGTTTTTGTATGTCGGTGTTCTGTCAGCGAACTTGTTCATTATAAGCATTGCGGGATTTATGATCGGTGCACCGCTGACAGTTATTTCCTTTATGTTGCTTAATGGCGGGAAAACAGGTCCCATTGGCATGGTACTGACAGCAGGTATCAGCACAGCAGTAATTTATATGATGGCCTGGGGCGTATTTGAAATTCCTCTTCCTTAGGGAGTCAGTATGGAACAAGTATTTTTCGGAATCCTTTCAGCGTTCCAATTTACAAATCTCCTCTTTGTTGCAGCGGGTGTGGCAATCGGCATCGGTATCGGAGCTATTCCAGGTCTGGCTCCTCCATTAGCTATCGCGGTCGCCATCCCGCTAACTTTTTCCGTTAGTCCTTTAGCTGCCATCGGGATGCTCATCGGTGTGATGAAAGGCAGTGGATTTGGAGGAGCTATCAGCGCCACTTTGCTTAACACCCCGGGGACGGCTGCTGCTGTAGCGACAACTCTTGATGGATACCCGTTAGCGCAAAAAGGAAAACCGCGAAAAGCCTTGAAAATGGCTCTTTACTCGTCGGTTTTTGGTGATACCTGCAGTGATATGGTGTTAATTCTGGTATCAGTGCCGATTGCAGCAGTTGCTCTTAAGATGGGGCCTATAGAGATTGCGTCATTGTTAACAATTTCCATCAGCCTGATTGCATCCCTTGCCGGGGAATCGGTGACTAAATCCCTGTTGGCGGCCTTTCTAGGTTTGTTGCTTACAACTATTGGTATGGACCCTGAAACAGCCAGTCCAAGAATGACCTTTGATTTACTTGAATTATATAATGGCTTACCCATTTCAGCTGTCGCAATTGGAATGCTGGCAATAGCAGAAGTCTTTATACAGTTGGAGAAATCCCGGGAAAAAAGCGCCAGCGATGTTTTAATTGAGGAACTTTCAGGTGTTGAAAACAAAAGAGTCAGTTTCAAAGAGTTCTGGGCTTGCAGGAAAACTCTTGCCAGAGGTGCACTTTTTGGTACGGGCATCGGTGCTCTGCCAGGATTGGGAGCAGCTTTAGCTGCATTTATGTCCTATGCGGCAGCCCGTCAGGCTTCAGATAAGCCTGACGAATTTGGAACAGGAAAACTGGAAGGAATCGCTGCCACCGAATCGGCTAATAGTGCTGTTGTAGGGGCAAATCTGATTCCATTGCTCACCCTGGGAATCCCCGGTAATGTCGCAGCAGCTCTATTAATTGGGGCATTCACCATACATGGTATTCAACCCGGCCCCTTGCTGTTCACCAATCGCCCCAACCTGGTTTACGGGCTCTTTGCCAGCATGATCATGGCTAATGTTATGAACCTGACTTTGGGTAATATCGGCCTGCGGGTTTTTGCCAAGGTAGTCAGTTTGCCAAGACAAATCATCTATCCTTCAATTGTACTCCTCTGTATCAGTGGTGTGTACCTGGCTGAAGGTTCGTTGTTTGCAGTAGGCGTAATGATAGCGATGGGAGTAGTGGGTTATCTGATGCGTAAGCTAGGATTATCAATCGTCTGTTTTATTATTGGTTACGTACTTGGCCCCATGATCGAGTTAACTTACCGCCAATCGATTCTATTGCTACGTTATAATCCCAGTGCCATTTTTCAGCATCCTTTTGCTCTGTTGATGTTTGTTGCAACTCCAATTGTTATTTGGCGCATAATGGCCAGCAACAAAAAGAAACAACGTCAATAAAACCTCTGTGTTGTTCAACCAATCAACGGAGACAGACAGATGTCAAACTTAAAAGACTTGCACGGATTATCCGGGAACGAGTTGTACAGGGATGTGGTTCATTATTCCAACATGGGAGATCATCGCACGGGATCCCTTGCGGATTTAAAAACCTCTGATTGGATTTATCAGGAACTCAATGCCATCGGTTATCAATCAGAATTTCTTAACTGGAATTTCCGACAGTTTTTTATTGAAGATTGCTGGGTAGAAGTCTATGGCCAACGTCTCAAGTCCTTTCCACTTTGGTATCCAAAGGCCATCGGAGAAAAACCATTACGGGCCAAAATGGTGGCAATCGAGAGTGTTAACGATTATTCCAATTTAAACGGAGAAGTTCCCTTGATACGGTTTGATGATGAGATGATGACACCTGATAGTCAACACGAATCCATCATCAACCAACTGGCTAAAGCCAATGCTCCTGCAATTATTGGTTATTATCCTCATGAATCGGGAGAGTTGTACGGTCATAATGCCTTTCCTCCTTTTAATCAACGTCCCTGGCCCATTCCGGTTGTTATGATCGCAGCCAAAGATCAGCATGTTATCGCTCATGCTGCTGGAATGAAGGATGAAGTAAAGATTATGCTCAGTGGTAGAGATGATGCAGATGCTGAAGCAAAAGGGGTACTGGCCCGACTGGAAAAAGGCAATCGATGGATTATAGTCTCAACTCCTCAAAGCGGTTGGTTCCGTTCAGCTGGAGAAAGAGGAACGGGACTGGCCCTTTTTCTGGGTCTGGCGAGGTGGTCCAGTCGGGAGAAAAACAGCCTGAGTTACCTCTTTATGTCAAATCCCGGGCATGAGATCGGACACATTGGTATGCATGAATCCCTTAAACGAGGAAACATTCCCTCTCCCGAACAGGTTCTGTGCTGGGTCCACCTGGGAGCTTCCATAGCAACAAGAGGATGGACAAAAGAAGGCCCGTTCTTAAAACCCTGCGAAAGTTATGAGAAAAAGTCCTGGCTGTTAAGCAACCCTGAACTTATTCCTGTGCTGGAAAAAGGTTTCGAAGAGTTACCTCATTTGACTCCGAAAGAGTTTAATTTAAAGCGCGGAGAACTTAGATGGATCCTGGAAAATGGATACAGTGGCTTCGCTTTAATGGGACCTCATCAAGCCTTTCATTTGGAATCCGATGGTCCTGAAGTCACAGGACCGGAATTATTGGAACCGGTAGCCAAAGCGATTGCCAAGACATTGCTTGCTGTTGGCAATCCATAGTGTTTTTTCATGACTTCTCAAATGGTTCATTCAATTCTCAGTTATATGCCAACCTGATCTTCAGTTTTTGGGTTTTGCCCGCCAAAAACCTTACACAAAACACCTGTATATCTAAAATCACCGCTTATTCATTGGAGGTACAAAATGGGATGGAGCACGAAAAGAAAAATTGGTTTGATTCAAAGTGACGAAAGAAGTTTTAACGGCTATACAGTTATCGCTCCCAACGGAGGTGATGCTGCTTATCTTCTTGGTCCCGATGGAAAAGTAGTCAACTATTGGAGTGTGCCCTGGTATAAGCCCGGATACGCATATTTAACTCCCGAGGGTACCCTGTTATCTCGAGGACGATTATTGGAAGAGACAGAAAATGGTTGGGAATTAGTCCCGGACAGAGCTGATATTGCGGTCGAATTCGACTGGGATGGAAATGTTGTCTGGCAATGGGACAAAGGGGACTTACATCACGGTATTCACCGAATGCCAAACGGCAACACTCTGATCATTGTCTGGACGCCAATGCCGGATGGGCTTCGCAGTAGAATTAAGGGGGGACTGCCACCCAGCCATATGGAGACCATTGTAGAGAAGGATCCCAATTTCTGGGAGTTCTTACTGGAAGGAATGGGAGTTGGAGGAAGACCCAAAGTTGAAGGAGGATTCACCGATGCCATTGTTGAGGTTGATCCCCAGGGTAACATCGTCAAGCAGTGGAACGACTACGACCATCTTTCTCCGGAAGAAGAACCCATTTGTGAGTTCTGCTTTGGAGGAGAATGGACACACGCAAATTCCCTGACAATGACAGCCGACGGACATGTCCTGGTTAGTTTTCGGGAGATCAGCCTGGTGGTAAAAATCAACTGGGAAACAGGTGACATCGTCTGGAAACATGGCCGACCGTACATCAGCCATCAGCATGATCCAAGCGAGACCCCGGATGGCAATATTCTTATTTTTGACAACGGTGCTCATCATCCTGTGCAAGGTCAGACCAGTGTGGTGGAAATAGATCCTTCCGACGGGAAAGTCCTCTGGCGTTATGGAGGGGATATCTGTTTTGATTTTCGCTGTTTGCATATTGGAGGCGCGCAACGCCTGCCTAATGGCAATACCATGATTTGTGAGGGAGAATGCGGAAGGGTATTCGAGGTCACACCCGATAAAGAGATCTGCTGGGAGTGGGTTAGTCCTTTTGTTCACGATTTTAAAGGAAAACCTAATGTGCAGATTTTTAAAACCCGGACTTATGCAGCAGACAGTCCTGAACTAAAAGGTCGTGATTTGAGCGGTGCTCATTGTAAAGGTGTGAACGAGCGATACCATCTTTGAAAAAACAAAGTTAATTTAAACTGTTAAATCAAAGTCATAAATAACTATGTTTAAACCAGAAGGTGTTTACGTTGCTATGATGACGCCGTTCGCGGAGGACGGGTCTCTCAACGAAGAAGAATTGAGACGAATGATTGATTTCCAGATCCAAAATGGCGTCCACGGTCTTTTTCCGGTCAGCACAGTTGGTGAGTTTATCCATCTCACCTTTGAGGCAAAGGTTAAAATGATGGAAATAACGGTAGATCAGTCAAAAGGAATGGTTCCAGTTACGCCGGGTGTGGCCGCAAGCCACCCGGATGATTCGATTCGTTTAGCTCATCAGGCTTCAAAATTGGGGTGTAAAGCGGTTGTTATCGCTCCACCTCACTATTATCCTCATTCGCCTGACAGTATTGAGGCTTTTTTTCAGACCATCATCCAGTCTGTTGAAATACCGATTATTCTCTATAACATCCCCCTCTTTGCCCAACCTCTCACTTACGACGTAATCAGGCGTTTGGCAGAATCTGATAAAGTAGTTGGTATCAAGGACAGCAGCGGAAGCATGGTTGACATGATGCACTTTATGGATGAAAGCAGCTACGCCGGAAATGACCTAAATCTTTTGACGGGACGAGAAGAGACGTTATTCGCCTTGCTGATGTCGGGTGGCAAGGGTTGTATGGCAACTTCAGCCGGAATAGTGCCTGAAGTTATGACTGCCATATATAATTCCTATGTAAATAAGGATTATGACCAAGCATTAAGAATGCAACAATCCATATGTCCATTGGTTAGAGCGATGTTCCTGCCTCCTTTTCCATTGGGATTTAAATATGCCATGGAACTTAGAGGTTTCAAAATGGGCCCCCCCAAACTTCCGCTATCGGAAGCTCAATTATCTGGTTTCGAGTCAGCGAAATCAACAATTCAAGAATCCCTAGGGAATATTCTCAGTAAGTATAAAATCGATAGCTAAAAACTTAGTTGAACAAGCGACTTAAATCGGCGGCTTGGTGCCGTGGATGGATTATTCAGCAGTTCCCGAACAACAAACACCAATTTCGCCAACCGTCCACTCAAATTCTTTCAATCCTGCATAATATTTCGCTTTGGCTCCAATTGAAAAAAGGGCCCCACCTATCTGCCGCTCTTTTCAACCTCGGATAGAATCCAGTCTCTAAATCGTTTTATTTTTTCCAACTTTTCATAGCTTTGGGGATAGACCAGGTAAAAGGCTGAGCTGTTTGTTGCCGATTCCTTGAGAGGAGCTACCAGGGTGCCCAACGCCAGCTCTTGTTGTACAAGCCTTAAATCGGTTAAAACGACGCCCAGTCCGAGGGCAGCCGCTTCCAATGCCTGGGCTCTGCTTTGAAAGGTGGGATCTTGTTTTTCATTTGGTCGTTCCAAGCCAAATTCCCGAAGCCAGTCGCTCCATTCATAAGGCTTGGGAATGCCCTGCAACAGGGGCAAATCGACCAAATCTGTTATCTTTTTCAAATGATGCCCTTTTTGCAGGAAATCCTGACAGCAAACCGGGGTCAGGATCTCCCTGAAAATCTCGTGCGACACCAGTCCTTTCCAGGGAGCTTGGCCATACCTGATTGCCACATCCACATCCGATTTAGAGAAATCTGCCACTTCAGTTGAAGCGTGGATTCGAACTTCCAGATCTGAGTTCGGTTCCTGGAACCTGTAAATCCTGGGCATTAGCCACCGGGTGGCCATTACCGGTGCTGCGGAAATGGTTAAAACGGAAATCCCCCTAGGTCTGGTAAGGGCAGAGGTCGCCACAGCTATAGACTTAAGAGCGGGTTGAATCTCATCAAAATACTGCTGACCATCACTGGTGAGCGTGACCCGTTTATCAAGTCGATGAAACAATTTCTTGTTCAGATATGATTCCAGCTGCCGGATTTGATGACTCACAGCTGACGGCGTCACATTTAATTCCAACGCGGCATTTTGGAAGCTCAATAATCTGGCAGCCACTTCAAAAACCTGCAAGGCATTCAGCGGAGGAAGAGGTTTCATGATTTATGGATGAGATATTTTCATGTAACGGATTAAATTTCGTCTTTTGTAACTTTGCTCAGTTTAGATTTATAATACATTCAAAAAATCGAAGCAAGAATTTATGGTTGAATTTTATTTATTTAAACCACCACAAAGGAGATCACATGTTCCTGATGCATATTCCAAACGATAGTAACGATTCCGGGGAACTCAAAACAAGTTGTACCGACAACAAGGCCAGTCACGCAAAGGTAAAATCCGTTGATTTTTACCTGAAAAAAGCCAGGCTAATGAGATCGGACCAGGCCTGGAGATTGGTGAAGTGGCTATTCACAATGCAGAGTCGAAGGAAAAAATAGAAAATGAAATGACAGAGCAAATGTCAATATTTCAACTACGTCCCTTATTCTAAAGCTCTGCAAGTCGCCGAATTCTGCAAACCGGAATAACTTTCTGAATTAGGTTAAAAATATGCTATAGCCTGGAATTGCCTTGATTTGCAAACAGGCATGAGGTACTTGAGGTAATTGTAATTGAGTCAACAAATTTGTTGACGGAAAATAGTTGTTGAGTTATGTTTATGGAAACTTTCTTTGTTTTAATCTTTGAATAAGCCGCTGTTAAGTAACAATATATTAAACTATGAGAATAAGTGTTGGTCATTGGGTGGATGGTGATGAATTTTTCGGCAGGCACAGGGAATTACGCAATCTCTTGGAAATAATGTCAAATCCTAAAGCTAGTGTATTAATTCCTGGTCCAAGAAGAATTGGCAAAACAAGTCTTGTAAAAGAATTTATTAGACGAAACCAGGGTGATTATCATTTTGTTTATTTCGATTTGGAGAGCCGTCAATCAATAATTGAACTGTGCCGGGACCTCATCAGACAAGTACAAAGAAGTTATCCGCAGTTTGTTTCCAAAAAAGGCACATTGGTAACTACTTGGAACACAATTGCAAAGATGCTTCCCCAGTTAAAAGTTGCAGGGGTGGTCGAGCTAAAAACCGGTGAAATCCATACTGAAGCAAGAGAGTTCATGGACAGAATGGAGGACCTGTTAGAAGAGTTGGCTAACCTGAATTTTATATTTGTATTTGATGAGTTTTCTGATTTTTTATGGAGATTGAAGGAGAAAGATATCGGAGAGGTTCGATTTTTTCTGGAATGGTTAAGACGATTACGTCAGCATGGTAAAATCAGAATGATCGTTTCCGGATCTATCAACATAATTTCAACAGTAGAGGAATTGAACTTATCAGATCTAATCAATGACTTTACGGATCTTGAAATTTTTCCCTTAAAAAATACAGAAACAAAGGTTTTTCTTTCAGCTTTGCTAAGTAATATTAAAATTTCCTTGACGAACGATGCCATGCAATTTGTTGTTGGAAGGCTGGCGGATGGCATTCCCTTTTTCGTGCAGCTATTTGCTTCAAGTCTGCGTTCTTACCGCGAAGCAGACGAGGAGTTGCACGATTTGGAAGCAATTCAAAAAATCTATGAGAAGATAACATCCAAACAACATAAAGAGTACATAGACCTTCATTCCCGCTTAAGGGACTACCTTTCCCAAAATGATTATCAGGCTGCGATAAAGATTCTTGCACATCTTTCATCTGATCCTATGATGTTTGACGATCTTTGGCCGTATGTCGAATCGGCATTAACATCTAAAGAGCAGTTGAACAAATTGCTGAAGAGATTAATAGATGAAAATTATATAGAGTTAACAAATCGGGAATATAAGTTTGTTTCTCCGATGTTGGCTGACTGGTGGCATCGCTCGTATGAATGGGAGAAATGACGTGAGTCTAAACAAGTATGATCCCAGACTGAAAAAATATGATGAGTTGGATGCGACCTTCGTTTGCGGAAGAAATTTTCTAAATGAGATTTTAGATGAATTGAAGACCACCAACCTGGATAAAGCATCTCGACAATCGTGGATTATAGCAGGCCCCAGAGGTGCAGGGAAATCTCATCTTTTGACGCTTTTATATCGTAAAATTAAATCTGACAAAAATCTTAATAAAATTTGGCAACCGTTAATTTTTCCAGAGGAGATCTTTAAAGTCGATTCTCTTTATCGCTTATTACTCAGTATTTTTGAGAAGCTACTAAAAGGAGCAGGAGGGGAAGCTGTTACAGGCAATCTGGCCAATCGTGTTATTAAAATTAAAAAAACCAAACTTTCTGGTAGCATAAAACAAAAAAGAGAGCAGAAAACTGAGCTCGCCCGGGAATTGCTCGATTTATTGACAGAGGCATCAGAGAAAACAGGCCAAAAACTGATCCTGATTCTTGAGAATCTTCAATTCCTGTTTCGCCATCAATTGTCATTAGACGATCAAAGAGTCTTAAGAGGATATTTACATGAAAATCCCAATGTTTTTATTATAATAGGTTCGGCTCTGACCGTATTCGAAGAAGTTGAAAATTATGGAAAACCGTTTTATCACTTCTTTCGAATTCGCAGTATGGAACAGTTGGGGTGGGGCGAAATCGAGCAGTTTCTAAAAAAGATTGCGGTATACCGGAAAGATTCTCATATTGAGGAACGAATTGATATAAATCGCCACCATATCTACACGTACAGTATCTTAACCGGTGGCAATCCTCGTTTGATTTTATTCTTATATGAGTTGTTGCTGGATCAACCGACACTAAATACCGGGATAATTCTCGACAAAGTTGCTGAATTAACTCCCTATTTTCTAGACAAAACAAGAGATGAATCCCATCAACGAAAACTCATTCTGGATGCATTATCCAATGGAGCACCAGCACAAACTGCCAGTGAAATCGCTGTAGAGGTAAATGAAGATCTAAGATCAATAAGTGAGCAGTTGAAACGGCTGGCAGCTGAAGGGTGGGTGAAAGAAATCCCTATAGTCGCAAAGGGAGTTAAAAATAAAGAAACTTTTTTTGCTTTGAGAGACTATTTTTTCCGTATTTGGTACCAAATCCGTTCCGGTGATATAGATGATTCAGAAGTTAATTGCTTGGCAGAGCTAGTAACCCTGCTATTTGACCGGGAGCAAATCCTGGAAAAAATTAAGCACCAGAAAGATACATCCGGAAGCAGGATAGATATCTATGAAAGGGCATATGAATTGGCAGGTAACGACAGCCACTCTTCTGCCATAAAGATGTTGGTGACATCCTCAAAGAAACAGGAACACACTAGAATAAAAGAGATTCTTCAGGATGTTGAAGCACTGATTAGCGACAAAGATTGGTATGGGCTGATAAAAACTGCAAAGAAGCTGGAAAAATATACCGATCAGAGAGCAAAATTTCATTATTATTCGGGAACGGCATATTATAACTTAAATCAGCTTTCGAATTGCTTGGAGCAGCTTAAAGAGGCTGTCTCTATCGAACCACAGTTTTTTCAAGCCTGGTATGACCTGGGATATAACCATTACGAAAAACAAGAGTATTCTGAAGCCATACACGCACTAAGACAGTATATCTTGAATAAACCAGAATTGGAGTTTAGTGATTACAACCAGTTTTTTGTGATGATTGAATGTGCGGAACATTTATATTCCGGGACTGAAGAGTTATATCACCTATTGAAAAAAGATGAGCTCATGGAAAAAAAGCTGGAATCTATTGAACGTCTGGTCTTATTGGGTCGGTTCTTGACTGTGGAAAAGGATTTCGAGACAATTTTGAATTACGAAAGTCTGAATCAAGAAGACGTAAAATATCTTGATTACTGTCTTGAAGGTTATATTTTGAACTCTTTAAAAAACGGTAAGACCGAAGGTGAATTGAATCAAACAATGCGTTGGTGGTTAAAACTATTGATCAGATCGCGAAAAGATTTCGAACCATTTGTAAAAAAGCGTTTTCTTTTATTTTTTCTGTATTATACCAAAATGGTTAGAAAAGAGAGGCTATCCATCGAATTTCTAAAACGTGGAATCAATGATTTTCTGAATGAGGACATTGATATATCTACCATTCTTTTAGAACTACTATCAGCTATCACCGATCCTGATAGCCGTAATGCCCAGAAGTGGATGGTAGATCCTTTATTTAAGGAAATCGTTACGCGACTATCTTGAATCTAAAACACCACTCAACGTACCGCTTTTGTTATTACATCAGATCGGGCTATGGATCGGGTCATTCGTTTTGACATTATACCGTTGGAAGTCCTTTTTATTTTTAACCCGCCTGGCCTTTGCACCAATCATCGGCTACATCAAACGACAAACTCAGTTACCTGCCAGTGATTTCCTCAATCCAGTCCAATGAACTGCCGGCACTTATTCAAAACTATCGATCGCAACTCTATCTCGATTTCATGATTAAAGGCTTCGCCGTCCTTACCAACGACATCGCAGGCCACAACCTGCGACTCACGGAATACGAAGCTCTGCTAGTTGCCGAATCCGCTAACAGTTTGGTGGATCAAATGATCAAACGAGTAGAAGGAGCCTTCATAAAAGAATTCTGCAAACCAAAGGATCTTTAAACGAAGGTGATAAGAGATTTTAGTCAGGCAGGGAGCTTTTAAATCAAGAATGGATTGTGGATCTTTAGTTGATCATCGATCAGCATATCGTGGTGCATATCCTCGGTGTACAGTATGTCGCAATCCCCGTTCAAAG
This sequence comes from Pseudomonadota bacterium, assembly GCA_022360105.1. The sequence continues at coordinate 4,378 of JAKSDL010000284.1, read as the reverse complement.
CCGATGCAACGATCATCGCATCGTAGACACTTAGTTGGTATCTTTCGGCAATGTACCTTCCTCTGTCATGAATTTCCATTGTCAGAGGTGTTACATCTACAAGAGACCTGAACAACATTAAAATTTCAGAAATCTCATCCCACGGCATACCAAGCTTTCGACGTGTTACATTAGTAAACTCATTTAGCACCTGGATACTAATCATGCCTCCGGCCTGGATGATAGATTCTGCTTTATTGGCTTTGATCGAGTCGGAAGATAAGAGATAAAGCAGAATATTGGTATCAAGAAAAGGCTTAGTATCGGTCATTCGCAGCGTCCCGGTCGAACTTGAAATCATCTGGCAACTTTCCGCGAAACTTTCTTAATCGCTCAAGGATAGCTTCTTTACCTGGCTTTTTCTTTAGCCCGAATGACCTTTCATCTGCCACGTAGACTTCAACCTCATCACCTTCGCTCAACTCCAGGGCCTTGACAATTGATGCGGGAAGTCTAATTGCCAAACTGTTGCCCCATTTTGATACTTGCATCGAAACCTCCATTTTGGATATACGTTTTTCTCATGTATATCATCTGCTGGCATCAAAAATCAATAGCAAGTCGCCGAATCCGCTCACAATATGGTCGACCAAGTGATCAAACGAGTGGAAGAGGCCTTCAATGCAGAATTCTGCAAACCAGTCCATGGATTGGAAGAATAGATGGGAGTATGAGCTAATCAGATATTACTGCTGGCGAATGAAGTCATGAAAAAGTAAGTCAACTTATTTGGGCAAGCGCGTTGTTAACAAATCATTCGTTTGTGATCAATTAAAAATAGGCTCCTCAACTCGGTCACTGTTTTGTTGATACACTAATTAGAGACAGATGTGCTTTATCCGAAAAAGTGTAATATTCAATCCTCTAAAAACGATAAAACAGTGTAGATAAATAATTACACGAAACTTGAAAATAGAAATAAAAATTTACTAAAAATTGATACATATGTGTTTTATTGGTTACTGTATAATTTAGTTAAAATAAAATAGTACAAATTTAAAATAACTTAAAATTACAAAGTCATAACACTCGCTTAAGTGCCAGGCACAATAAGTGAAATCAACTCTTTTCAAGTTTTCCAGATATAAGATGGAAGCTTGTTGTGTTTCGAATTAAATGACATTAACCCTCAATAAAAAGGATAAATTATGTCTTATTATAATGCATGGAAAGAAAAAATGTCTCAAATCAAAAAGCCTACCGTTAGAGCACATGACGAAAAATGGTAAGAGATATTTAGTACAGTTTTTATTTAAAAACTGAAACGTTCGAGTCGCAACTGTATTGTGACTCGACCTAAACATTGCCAAAAATGGAACAAAGCATCGAAATAAGTCATCTTTTAGAAGATGTACTTGATATTTATTGTCTTGATAAAATCAGTAATAAAAAGCCATACAAAACAAGTTTGGAACATTTTGAAGCCAAGTTGTCTGCAAGGGAACTGTCGGATAGTGATATCAAGGAGGTTTGTGGACTAGCTGCGATGCATCCTGATCCATGGGTCCGGTCAACATGTCTTAAAAAATTGATAGCTGCAGCACCTGAAAACAGCGATGTACTAGAAGTGGTTTCGTTTTTGACTCATGATTTTGAAGATATCGTTTTTTTTCCTGCTATCAGGGCATGTGGAGATTTAGTGCTTAGCAATTCAGTGTCAGACTTAGCCCTACTTTCTGATTTTAGTGAAGTCGCTGCTGATAGACCGAATAAACCAGTTGGTATAGGCCATGCCGCAGTTTTTGACTCAGTTTCAAAAATTTTAGAAACAAGTGATCCTGAAATATTAAAAGCAAAAATGCATGAACTCTTTCCTGATGGGAGAGATAAAATTTCCTCGTTTAAAAAAGAACCTACCGTACTCCCTCTGAACATCTTACACAGCCATGACAACATGATTTATATTCCGCCTGGAACGGTTGAGATTGGAAAGTTTCCATCATCTATACGTAATCGACTTCTTAAGTGGGACGAGAGAGGAGAAGAACGAATAGTTGAGACAAAAGGTTTTTGGATTGATAAGTTTCCAACATCATGTGCTGAGTACGATAAGTTCGCATTTTCAGAGGCGGCTAAAACCCATAAACATTGCCATTCAGGCGAAGCAAAAAATCACTTGCATATCAGAAATACCCTATTAGATGAGAGGTTTAAACCGGGAGATCCAGTTACAGGAATTTCATGGTCTGATGGTTTCAGTTTTGCCAGATCTATGGGTAAACGACTACCATTGGAAGAAGAATGGCAGCGTGCAGCTGAAGGAGATGAGAAGTATGAATTTCCCTGGGGTAATGAATTTCGTGCTGACAAGGTACATGGCATTCATAAGCTGTCAAAAACAATCCCATCATCAGCAAAGGACTGGAGAAGGGAGTTGTTGAAATTGCTTAATGAGAAGCCTAATGATCTTGTTGTTCCAGTAAAAGAGGAGTTAAATGTAAGTCCATTTGGTGTTGTGGGCATGGCAGGGAACCAGTGGGAATGGACTTCAACTAATCGTAGTAGTTTAGGACATTTAAATCCTTCTTGCTGTTCAAATAAGAGCTATGTTGATCTTATTTACGATTACAGATCATTCAGTGTACTTAAGGGCGGAACTTGGACCTCAATTCCTGAGATGATGAGCACAAAATTTCGGGGTAATGATTTCATATATGATCGACATTTTGAAATTGGAATGCGCTGTGTCTGCGATTGCCCTCCACCAAATGATTTTAATTGATGGAAAATAAACTACTAAAAATCATCAGGGTTGTTGCTGCGTGCCATATTATCAGCGCATTAGGAGCATCAGTTTTCATTGTGGTGATTTGGGCTTCCAAACATTCAATTTACGACAAAATTGAAAGTGGAATGCTCACTGCCGGATTTTTAACTCTTCGTTTGTTGCCGGGAGGAGTTTTACATCTCTTGGTTCCAAAATTCGGTTCAAATATATCTGCACGTTTTGCATTAACACTAAGCTGGGGAGCCAACATAGCAGTTCTGTCATCTCTGCTATTACTGGGGGAGTTGTCTTCAGGGCTGGAAATAGCATGCTTTAGTATTCTTATTACGTTGTCATCTCTTGTAACACCAATAAGTGCATCTACAATTCGGCAAACCCCGTTGGCATTAAGGCAATATTTAAATGAGTCCAAAAGCACGACTCTAATAGTTGGAGCAACACCTTGGATATTTGGATTTGTCGTCTCTTTTGTCAGTTTCCTTCTGGATAACTATGACAGTTTGGCATTAATTTGGATTATAGCTACTGGTTCTGCTGTTTTTGGAGCCAATGTTTTGGGAATAGAGAATGCGACTGTTTTACCGGACAAAAAAGAAAATAGCATAGAAGAGCCCACGGTTTTACCGAAAGAGATTTATACATCAGAATTCAAATTGCTGATGTTTGCTACCGCAGTCTATTATTTTTGCTACGGTGTTTTTGAAATAGGCATGATCCAAAACTTGACTGAAAAAACCGGTGAAATGACGGGTATTGGAATGTTTTGGGCCCTATTCACGGTAGGAGCGGCGGGTATTATGCTTTTACAGTTCAATTTTAAGTATTCCAATCACTTAATCTGGATTTCAAGCATAATACTTTGCTGGTCTGTTTTGATTGTACTCTTCCCTTTCGCAGATGGTTGGCAAATGCCAGTTTTAGCATTCATTCTTGGCGGATCATTCGCTCCTTATGCAATCATTTGCAATACATATATTAATAGAATCACGACGCCAAAGACACGTAGTATCACTTACAAAACATGGTCATCCATTCTCCTGTTTCCGACACCGGCAGGTATAATGGCTGGTGGTTTTTTAATAAGTATATTACATGATGAATCTACATTGATTTTGAGCGGTGCTGTTTTATTGGTTTTATCAATCATTGTTTTTATCCAATCAAAAAGAAAGTCGTTTGAATTTGTTGCTGACCCAAATAAGACGAATTGAGTACCATTTCATTGATCTTTGAAATGTATCATCTCCCTAAAAACAGTTTCTGATTTTGATCTGTTTGGAACTCAGATTATTTTTAAAAACATTTCAATTGTTTCCTTTGGGAGCCTTTGGTTCACTATATTTTGAGGATTCTGCAGACACAGGATTCGCTAGACCACCAATCCACAAAACGATTTAGTGAAATGAGATGGGAGGTAAATCAGGTGACATGATACCAATTTACAAAAATAAGTATACTGTCACCTGATTTACCTGATTTACCAATTTACAAAAATAAGTATACTGTCACCTGATTTTAACGATTGCAATAACAGCTATGTAGAGGTTTTGATATTGGCAAGAATTGGCGGGTTGGGTTTAGGTTGAAAGAGGGATGTTGAAATGCTTTTGT
>JAKSDL010000733.1 GCA_022360105.1 Pseudomonadota bacterium | reverse complement strand
CCGAATCGATACAAAAAAAGTTAAGTCGGATTGCAATCCTTGACTTGAGCAGTTAAAACCCCTTATATAGTTATTTCGAAACCTCGTTTGAGGTAGTAATTATCGAGCAACGGGACATTGTTTAAACTAAGGAGGGTCATATGTTTGGAATAATGCAGGAACGTCCGCTGTTGATTTCGGATCAGATTGAGTTTGCAGCGAGAAACCATGGTGATGAAGAAATTGTTTCACGAACCATCGAAGGACCGATTCATCGATATACCTACAAAGAGTGCGCTGCACGATGCAGACAGGTTGCCAATGCACTGACAGACCTGGGTGTTGAGCAGGGCGACCGCATTGGAACCCTGGCCTGGAACGGCTATCGCCATTTGGAACTGTATTTTGGCGTTTCAGGGATGGGAGCTGTTTGCCATACCATCAATCCGCGCCTGTTCCCCGAGCAAATCTCTTACATTATTAACCATGCCGAAGATAAATATCTGTTTCTGGATTTGACTTTTGTACCCCTTGTGGAAGCAGTATTGGAGCATATTCCAGACGTCAAGGGATTCGTTATCCTGACAGACAAGGCGCACATGCCGAATACCAAAATACCCAATCCCATTTGTTATGAAGCACTCATGGCAAAAGCAAATGATGACTACGTTTGGCCCGAATTGGACGAACGGGCTGCCTCCTCCCTGTGCTACACCTCCGGAACCACCGGTAATCCCAAGGGGGTACTATACAGTCACCGCTCAACGGTACTGCACAGTTTTTGTATCCGTTCACCAGACGGTGTCGGCTTTTCCAGTATGGATGTGATTCTTCCTGTGGTACCGATGTTTCATGCCAATGCCTGGGGATTACCTTATGCTGCGGCCATGTGTGGTGCCAAAATGGTGATGCCCGGGGCAAGGATGGATGGAGAAGCTATCTATGAACTTATGGAAAATGAAGGGGTGACGCTTTCAGCAGGCGTTCCGACCGTCTGGATGCTGTTGTTGTCCTATATGAAGGAAACGAAAAAGCAGTTTACTTCCATGCAGCGTACCGTTATTGGCGGATCAGCCGTACCACGTTCCATGATAGAATCTTTCCGTAATGACTATCAGGTCAATGTTATCCATGCCTGGGGTATGACAGAGATGAGTCCTTTGGGCACTGCTTGCAATCTCAAACGTAAACATGCCAACCTTTCCGACGAGGAAAAAAACAGTCTCAATCTGAAGCAGGGATTGGCTGTTTTTGGTGTTGATATGAAAATTGTGGATGATAAAGGAAGCGAGTTGCCCTGGGATGGCGAAACCTTCGGGCGCCTGCTGGTGAAAGGACCGTGGATCACCTCCGGTTATTTTAAAAGCGATGATAACATTCTGGAAGAAGATGGCTGGTTTGATACAGGTGACGTTGCAACAATAGATCCCGATGGATATATGCAAATCACTGATCGATCCAAAGATGTGATCAAATCCGGTGGTGAATGGATCTCCTCCATAGACATGGAAAACGAGGCAGTTGGATGTCCAGGCATCGCAGAAGCTGCTGTGATCGCGGTTCCACACCCGAAATGGGACGAGCGGCCTCTGGTTATCGCCGTGAAGGAACAGGGAGCTTCTGTCACCAAAGAGCAGTTAATTGAGCATCTAAAAGGTCGATTGGCCAAATGGCAGATCCCGGATGATGTGGTGTTTGTTGATGAGCTGCCTCATACCGCAACGGGTAAATTGCTCAAAACAAAACTGCGGGAGCAGTTTAAGGATTTTACGTCTTCTGCTAAGTAAGACAGAACGCACGGCAGGTAGATCTCTATCGGACCGTGCTTCGAGTGAATAATCATATTATTCACTCCGGACTTGATACCGTAAGGGCTGAGCCAAGGCGAGGCCCGAGTAAATTCCGGTCACCATGCGCACGATTTAAGTCATTGTCATTTCGATCGATGCTGCAAGTTTCGTTATTCAGGATCAGGATAACATATGATCACAATCCTCTTCATTCAATAACTTTGCAATAATCCCATTTCATGATTGACCAATAGCTTCCTGAATCACAGAACGGGTGATTCTATGAATGTATTCGGCGATCTTTTCCACACTCAAAACCTGATGTTTCGAAACCCATGACAGAAGAACCTGACTGTATGTACCTGAGATCGCCTGGGCAAGAACGGCAAAGGGGATGTTGCTGTCGCTCTCAGAAAAACAGCTATGCAAAGATTCTTCAATCTTTTCATTTAACAGATTAATGATTTCGCGGGTCAGGTAATCGATATCACTGCCAAGAGTGTAGGTTAACGACAATTGAACCGGTCCCGACTTCTGAAACTTCCTGAAAAACTCGACCAGCTCCGATGAAGGTTCATCAGAGAGCCAATCTGACGCTGAAGAATGGTTTAATATAAACTTGCCAAAAACCCCCTCATGCATTTCCACCAGCACATCTGCCTTGCTTTTAAAGTAACGATAAAAAGTGCTTCGCCCTGCATCAGCCAGGTTTGTAATATCATTAACTGTTATATCATTATAGTTCTTGTCGTGAAGTAGCTGAGAAAATGCCTGAATCAAGGCTTTTTTTGTACGCTTCGCCTGTCTCTCACCTCGTTCGAATCCCATATTTTCTACCCTAATGAGACATTGTTTTCATTTTGTTCCGCTTTGAACGTCTTTGAAATCCTGTTTCTTGGTCCACTGTGTGGCAAAGGTTATCATCAAAAACAGTCGCCTCATACAATCGTGACAGATTCAGGTATGAGGCCGGTTTTTCCAGCGTTAATACAATTTACCAACAGGAGCTTACATGTCAAGAAACAAACATCCAAGACCACCCTTCAAAGGTACCTTCAAAGCAATAGTTGAACTCATGGCAGCTTTGCTGCAAAGGAAAAAATATCGTCTTATCACCAAAAAAGAACTGAAACAGCTCTTAAAATCTAACGATGGCATCACTGTTGTTGATTGTCGAGATCCCAAAACATATGCCATTGCCGGTCATATCGAGGGTGCTGTTAATCTGCCATACACAGAATTCATGAAGAATGTCGACAACATTCCTACCGGCAAACCGGTTGTTGCAGTTTGTTATATAGGAGCCTACAGCCGAGCCGCCGCCCAAAAGCTGGCTAATTCCGGGTACAGACCGGTCATGAGCTTATTGGGAGGAATGGAAGGCTGGATCGATGCTGATTATCCAGTGGTAAGGAGTAAAAACTAAAGCAGGGCTTCAAAATAGGGGGCATAAGCGCCATTTTGGCGCTGCGCTGAAAAGTCATTTTTCCACAATGTCCTCCATCTTTTGTTTTAAACATGCTAGATTGCCGAAAAACCTTTTTTTCCAATTGCCAACATCTGTAAATGACCGAAGACTACTACAGCATTCTTGGCGTTGATAAACGCGCTGACAAAGAAGAGATCAAGAAAGCATATAAAAAGCTGGCAATGGAGCTGCATCCGGACAGGAATAAAGGAGACCGGCAGACTGAGGAACGATTTAAAAAGGTGAACGAAGCTTATGCAGTATTAAGCGATGATGAAAAACGAAAGCAGTACGACAGGATGGGAGCTGAAGGCTTTTCCAGACGTTTTTCCACAGATGATATTTTTAAAAACTTTGATGTTGTAGGTATTCTCAAAGAACTTGGAATCAGCGGCGGATTGATTGAGTCGATCTTTGGGGGCAGGGGTAAATCCAGGTCAAAACCGGGATTCAATTTTGATTTTATGAACGACTTTGTCGAAAAATCGGGTTTTAATGACGACAATTTCACCACCAATGAAGCCGGCGATTCGGAAATGGAAATCACCCTGACACTGGAAGAGGCTGCATTCGGCGTCAAGAAAAAAGTCATCCAGGTTTGGGGAAAAGCCAGGTACCCTTTATATGTGATCGTTCCCCCGGGCATCGAAAATGGGAACAAGTTGAGGCTTAAGGGGAAAGGAGAAGTGGATATCAGCCATGGAGTCCGCGGAGATCTTTATTGTAGGGTTAAGATTCTGCCCCATAATCTTTATACTCGACAGGAAAATAACCTGGTTACGGAAAAAGAAGTAGCATTGACAACCTTGATCTTGGGCGGCTTCACCAACATTGTTACCCTGGACAAGAGAAACCTTCAGATCGAAATCCCCCCGCAATCAGCAAACAATACTCTCATAAAAGTAAAAGGAAAGGGAGTCCCCAAGGACACAGGATCAGCGGGTGATTTACTGGTTCGGTTAAAGGTAAAAATGCCGAAAAAGCTGGACGATGCTCAAAAAGAGATATTTGAAGACCTCCGTGATTCAGGACTTTAGCATCTTCACCCTCGATGCTGCGAGCCTCGCATCTCATCACACTGACTTCCACAAACCCGGGGAGAAAAAAAACTGGTTAATCTTTACCGATTTTTTAGATTTGAAGTCACTTCAGCAAGTAAAGCGTCGTGTCCTTCGCAGTGGAATCAGACAAGGGGTAATTATATTGAGCTGTTATCTCAGCACCGATTCCAGTTTCGAGGCAAAGTCCAGCAGTTGCCTATCAGCATAGTGAGGCCCCGCTAACTGAAGACTAACTCCCACACCGGAAGAAATTGTTTTAACAGGCAAGCTGGCTACCGGATGCCTACTGAGATTGAACAGACTGGTATATCGTTTTAAAAATGCGTCAATGGGAAAGAGTTTTTCACCAAGTTTCAACATGACATCTTCTTTATGAGGGGGGAGACAAGGCATGGTGGGGAGTATCAGATAATCCACCTCCCGGAATATCCTGTCTATGCGTTGTTGCAGCTTTGTCCGTAGCTGACAGGCATTTTTGTACTGGGCCGGGCTAATAGTTGAACCGAATTCAATCGTCGACAAAACCACCGGCTTTTGCAGATCTCCGTTTTGCGTGAAATGACGGGCATGAAGGTCGGCCGCTTCCTTGGCAACAATAGTATCGTGAATATCAGATATTTCGTCCGGATGCGGAAGTTTAATCTTCCTGGTTTTCCAACCTAGTGAACGGGACAAGACCTCCACGTCATTCATGGATCGTTTAACCGTTTCCTCAGCTTCGCTGTAAAACGTTTCGTCAACGCCAATCGTGATAACATTATCCGACTGCGAGTTGTGGCTGAACTTACTTATATCACGATCCAAAGCTGCGAGCACAAGTTTGATATCCTCAACAGTATTGGCGATCAATCCGACATGATCAGTGGTCGGCGCAAATGGGAGGATTCCCTTGGTGCTAAAGCGTCCCCAGGTTGGTTTGAAACCGGTGAGTAAACAGCAGGCAGCAGGAATCCGAATACTGCCGCCACTATCTGTCCCCAGGGAAACAGGGACAAAACCTGCGGCAACGGCAGCAGCACTGCCCCCACTTGACCCACCTACAATTCTTCGCTGATCCTCCGGATGCATAACATTTGGAGTACGGATGCCGAACCCTCCGGTATCCGAGACTGCCATTCCAATGATGGTTGCTCCCATCTTTTTAAGATCGGCCACCATTGAAGAATCCTGCTCCGCAATCCTCCCTTTGAAACACTCAAGTCCGCCGCTGCAATGCGCCTGCGCCACATCAATCATGTCTTTCACCACCAGGCATAGCCCGGCCAAAGGGGCGATAACAGACCTGTTGTCTATGAATTCTGCCATATCCAAAGCGGAACGTTCAAGAACGTCTGAAAGGGCATTTATTTGTGAATTCCTACTGTCAATGCGCTCAAGATAATTCCTGACAAGGCAGGTCGCTGTTAAATGACCTGCTTCAAGTTGTCGTTTCTGGATGTGCCAGCTCTCCGGAAATGTTGCCATTAGGTTTCAAATGATATTTCCCGGTTGATCATTGATTATTTAAGAAAATGTCTTCGATCTATTCATCGCCATAGGTAAGGCCTGCAATAGATCGTTTGCAAAACGCTGAACCTTAAAACCGTCCGATGGGTAACTCTGTTACCCATCCTACATTCCATCCCGACTCATGAATAGTTGACAACTGATACTTAATGAATCCATCCGGGAAGCAACTCCGCTGTTCAACCCTTGGGAGCATGTTAATCCGCCACTGCTATTATTATACCCGGTTGGCAAGGCTTTATTCGTTATCTGACTGAATCAGGTTGTAGGGGTAAAAGCCATCTCCAATATTTTCCGGTCCCAACAGATCTGAAGATCGCCCCCAGCAAAGGGCGTTTCCATTTTCCAAAAGGACACAGGTATTGTATGCGGTCTCAACCAGTTTAGAAACCGGCTCGTTTTCCAAATCAACATACGCTAAACTCGTTGGATCTCCGGAGCTTCCGCTTCCGTATAAACCGATACCAAGGGCGGTATCAACGCCCCAGTTAAGAACCTGTAAATTGTTAAAAAGGACGCTGGTACTGTTAGCTCCTGCGCTAAACTGAGTGATCGAGGTACCGTCAATAGCGACAGCAGCCACGCTTGTCACAGCTTCATTGTCACCGATATGGTCCGGATTAGCCGGATCGACATCTCCTAACCCTAATTTGCCATTCGTCGCTTCTCCCCAACACCTGAATATTCCTCCTTGCAGAAGGGCGCAAGTATGGTGTTGCCCGGTGACTATATCAACAACGGGTTGCCCGAAAGGAACAGGGCCAACGTCCGCCGGGAGTTCATTGTCGCCCACTGCTTCCGTGTTGCCATAGCCCAATTGACCCAGGTGATTTCTCCCCCAACAGTAAAGATTGCCATTTTCCAAAAGGGCACAAGTATGATCTACACCTGTTGCTATTTTTGTAACAGAAACCCCATTTTCGCCTAATTGAACAGGTCCCGCACTGGAAGGGTGCTCATTATCACCAATATCTTCATGATTTCCGTATCCCAATTGACCCCAGTAATTATCTCCCCAACAACGTACCGTCCCATCGTTAAGCAGGGCACAACTGTGCTCAAAACCAGCCGTTACCTGGATAGCAGAACCACCCAAATCTACAGGGGTCACATCACTGACACGTTCGTCATCTCCAATATTTTCCAAGTTTGCATATCCCAGTTTTCCACTGGAGGAACTTCCGGAAGTCCAGACGGATCCGTCTGCCGTAAGGAAAATGTTATGTTGATAACTTAATCCCATTCCCACGACCGGGGAAGGAAAGACAATGGGTGTCTGGGTTTGTATGGCCTCAACCATGGTGGAAATTTGGTCTGATGTTCCGTAACCGTAAGTGCCGGGACTGTTGTTAGACGAATAAACCCAACCACCATAGGTGCCCGCACACAGCACGCCTCCTTCCGGAACCTGTACTGAACTGGCTACAATACAAACATGAGTGGCACTGGGACCGGCAAAAATGTTTTGTATCGTGATGTCATCAGGGTTAAGTGGTATATCAATTGCCGGCGCCACCCCGGTATTGCCTGCATTTTGCTGATACATAGGCCAGGGCATTTTATCGGCATGATACGGGCTCGGAAGATCCCATACGCGAAGAGGAGCTTTACCGCCTCGATGG
>JAKSDL010000592.1 GCA_022360105.1 Pseudomonadota bacterium | reverse complement strand
CTACACCGACGTCGTCCATGAGACGATCCTGGAATCGGTTACAACGACGGCCGGATGGGCTTCGATGGCAGCGACTGTGCGGTCCTGATTGCGCTGGACAAGCAATCGCCGGACATTGCGCAAGACGTCAATGAAGGCGAAGGCGTCGACTTGGGTCAGGGGGCAGGCGACCAGGGCTTGATGTATGGCTATGCGACCAACGAGACCCCGGAACTGATGCCCATGCCGATCCTGATCGCCAACCACTTCGACCTACGCCCGAAGGGCATCATTCAGATGCTCGACCTGCTGCGCCCGATCTATCGGAAAACGGCGGCCAACGGCCACTTCGGGCGCAACGATACCGATTTCACTTGGAAAGCGGTCAACAAGGTCGACGCGATGAAGCCCACATCTGATCTAAGACGCAGGAAAACCCGCTGAGCCATCGGTTCGATCTCGATGATATTGACCCAGCTATCCGCCGCTCCACAGCTCAGTGGTTGGATGGAACTGAGACCAGGCAAACCAGAACGCTTGATGGCTGCCGAGATCAGAACCGTCCTTGTCCACGGCTATGACGCCACCGCCGGAAAGTTCGAGGCGGACATTCTCAAAGGTAATTTCTTTTCCCTGTTTGAGTGCCAGAACGGCTTTGCTGCGTTGAAAGGCAATGGGCTTGCCGGACGCAGTAATCACGCCGACGACATCTTCGTGCACCGGCAGGCGTGGGTCGACATCACCGATTGGGAAAATCGGGCCATTCGCGTCACGATTGTTGCGGAAATCAAAGTCTCTGCCGAGTGCGTATTTTTCGAGTAACACGGTTGTCGTTGGATTCTCCCGCTTCCAAGTGCCCCAGTCCGTCGTGACGACGCTCGCCTGTTGCAGCTTGATGCCTTTGTCAGCAAGTGGCCCAGTGACCGCATATCCAAGGAAGGTGTCGAATATGGAAAACGTATTCAGGTCATACATCACCTTGTTGGAGCGGATCAATAAACCCGACGTGCGTAGCACCGGGCGCTCGACACCAACAGGCATGCGGTCTGTGAAATAAGCTTGCGCTGCACCGCACAAGGTACAGTAAGGGATGCCAAGATCGCGACCACCCAATGTGTCGTTTACCATTTCGCGGACTGCCATGATGCGGCGGGGATAGGCGCGGAACTCGCCGTTCACCTCAATACCGAAGACAATGTCTTCGTCTTTCAGCCAGGTTGCCTCTTCGGCGCTGCTCACTTCCGGGTTGTCTGCTGCCGGAATGCAGCTACAGCTTTCATCGGTCTTATCATACGCGCGCTGATCGATCAGCACGCCACCCCATGATACGAGCCGCCAATCAATGTCTCCATCAACAAATAGTCGCTCCCAGCCCGGCACGATGTTTGTGAAGATCGCGCGCTTGACCGCGAGATACTCCGACG
>JAKSDL010000489.1 GCA_022360105.1 Pseudomonadota bacterium | reverse complement strand
TCTGACAGGTTTACCAGTCGATTGGAAGAGTCAATTAATTCATTCAGGCTGTTTTTTAAATTGTTATAGTCTCCCTCCCAGGCTTCAGTAATGATACCCGGTATATCTCCTTTGCTTATGCGTTCCACAAGATTTCCTGCGGTCGTTAGAGGTAACACAACCGCTTCCAGCGTTTGATTGACACCTTCCACAATATTCGAAAATTCACCTTCGTGTTTGGAAGCGTCTGCCCTGGTGCTGAGTTGACCTTCCTTTGCGGCTTGAATTAAAGAACCAATATCGGAAGTGATATCTACCAGACTATTGACCATTTTCCTGATCGCCTGCATCAATTTGTCGCCTCCCGAGCGCTCGTTGACTTCGACCTGCAAATTCCCACTCGCAATGCTTTCTGACAACTCTGTTATGTGATTTATGGAATTGATCAACAGGTTCAAACTGTTTTTGATTTCATTAAAATCGCCTGGCCAGGCTTCGGTAATTGTATCCGGCATGTCGCCTTTACTGATTCTATTGATATGAGTTGCGGTTACATTTAAAGGCGTTATCAAAGCGTCCAGGGTTTCGTTGATTCCGGATACAATCCGGGAGAATTCTCCTTCATGTTTGGAAGCATCAGCTCGTGCTTCCAGATTGCCCTGTTTGGTTAAATCCGTGAGATCGCCAATATCGCTTATAATCATTCCGATCTTCTCCTTCATGTCATTCATTGCTTTGAAAAGAGTTCCTATTTCATCCTTGCGCGTCAGCTCGATACTGTTGCTAAAATCTCCTTTGGCAATGGAATTGGCAAAATCAACAGAGGTATTGAGAGATTTGGAAATATGAAGTCCGATGGCAAAGGTAATTAACAATCCAACAAAAAATGAGATGACGACCAAGACTAAAACAAGGAAAAAAGCGTTTTCTTCATGCTGTTCTGCCGAAACCAGGGATGCTTCGGTAAACTTCTCCACTTCATCCAAAAAAGTAGTGAGTTCCTTATCCAGATCCTTTTCCTCAATTTCTACTTTTTCAGCCAGGACAAAGGCCTCTTCTATTTTCCCCTCTTCAAACAATTGATAGACTTGATGGACAAGCTTTTCAAAATCCAAATGCTCATTTTCAATCAGTTTCAAGTGCTCATAAATCTTGGTAAATTCTCTCCGGTTTTGATCAGAAAGAGCCTTTTGAATGCCTTCCTCTGCGATGTTTTCTGCTTCAATGATCCATTGGTCCACTGATTTCGCATTTTTCCCAAAAGCTTCTTTAGCTTGCTCATATCGCCTTAGTGCGGCTGTATCTGCAGCTATCTTATCCCCGAACCGCAAGGACCGTTCAAATTCAATGGCTTGAAACAACTGACCTTCGGTAATTTTGGTGATTTTTTCAATTAAGGGGATATGTTCTTCAGCGATCTCTTTCAATTCCAAACCAATGGTGTTCATCCTTTGCAAAGCTATTCCCGAAACAACAAGCATCAAAATCATTAATAATCCGGTGTTCCCAAAGACTAGGGTTCGAAGTTTTATTTTGCCTAGATTCATCTTATCACCTTTATTAAAGTTTTTTACTCCGCCGTTTTATTGAATATTGCTATTGTTCTTATCTGCAGGCGTTCCAATGCCACTTTGAGTCTTATAAAAAAGCTCAGAACCGTATACTCACAATAAAAACGGCCCTTTTGAAAGCATCTCAGAACTATTTTGATTGATTTCAAAAAAAACCAACTAACTGATATCATACAGTTTTAATCAGAGACGTTTTGTTGTTTTTTTTAAAATGAAGTTTGAGCTTTCTGAGGCAAACCAAAATATAGCAATAATTATATTCGATTTTTAAACTGATTGCAATTTAATCAAAAATATTCCCAGCAAAGTTAACTGATGTAGACTTCAAAAGGAAAAAACAGATTTCCAACTTCGGTATTTCTTATATCCAGCTACAACAAAAGCGTCCTAAAAAGCGTTGTGTGTTTTATTAACAATAGTTTATAAGCATTTCTAACACTTACCAATACTTGAGTAATAATCGAGAATGTCTTTTTGAAGAGAACATCAACCTTTTTTACAATTAGAAGATGATGCATCATTATTTGGATCGGCTATATTCAGGTATGGCTGGTATCAAAACTGTCAGCACTTTCAAAAACTATTTTCTATTTCCTTTGAAGGCAATAGAAACAAGTATTGAACAAAGGGTGCTGATGTATCTTACCTATTCATTTACAGCTGCCATAACGACTTTTATCAGCTTAAAAGCATACGGTATTCGGACTGATGCTGCTGTTTGGTTACCTTTTCTAGGGGTGTATACCTGGCATACTGCAATAAACTTTTCAGTGAGTTTCATCCTGGTTACCGAACTGTTCAGATTCCTGTTTGAGCGTGTTAAATCTTCCCCCGGGTTGAATGTTACGTTTCTATGGTTAGCAGGATTCATGTCGTTTTTGATCGCCTTTTTGGTTCAACGTACTATTGTCTATTCCCTGGTCGACACCTATTATCCTGATTTAATACTATTTTACAATAAGTACCCGTTCACGAGACCTGGCTTTACAAGAATGTTTTTTTGGTGTTTTGTGTTCTGGTTTCCAGCTTTCCTTCTCCTCGTCCAATTGATGCGTCTTCATCAAATAAGGTTTCATGAATTTTGGAAACTGAAAAAAAAGAATAAAATCGATCAGCTGATTTTGAATAATGGTGAAACAAGAATCGATATGAACAGGATTGTCAATCTTTCCATGGAAGATCACTATGCTCGAATTTACTGGGTGGAAAATGGCAGGGAAAATCAGACTCTCGTTAGAATGACTCTGAAAGAAGCGCTGAATAAACTATCGATCGCTTGCTTCATTCAAATCCATCGATCCCATGTGGTCAATTTATCACATGTCCAAGAGATTGTTCGAAATAAGAACAGTTGGGTTGTTCTGGTCGGTCAAAAACAACTTCCCATCAGTAAGAGTAGACTAAAACAGGTAAAAGAGCTTTTTTCGAAGAGTTCTTCATGACGCTAAAAAGAGGTAAAAACAAACCTAAGTGAATCACACTCCTTCAAAAGATCCCCACCTGTAAAACGGATTGGATTGTTAAGGTTAACTTCACGCCACAGATAGGTCGCCAACTGCCAAAAGAAATTTGATCGAATTGAAACAGTAACATTGACGACAAATTTCAGCCCATTCACGACAAACCGATTGTATTTTTATGCAATTTTCCAAGAATTAAAACAGCATCACTGCAGGCGACTTTGGTTTGATAGACGCTTTAGGTTTTTTTAAATAAAGGAATCTTGCGGCTTAAAAATACTCTTAAAGGAGATTGGCGTGGCAACAATACATTATTCATATCCGAAAAGTCGTTACTCAATTGTTCTTATTACAATCGCCAGCTTTTTATTGCTGATTGTCACCAGGGTGAATGCAAACCCGAAGATCAATCGGGAACAGGATTTTTCTTCAGTCAATTGGAAAAAAGCATTATCGGTTGGTTTCAGTGAAAATGAGTTGAATAAGCTCGATAACAGCATCAAAACAAAATTCAACAACATCCATAGTCTTCTGGTGTCCAAAGGGGGTAAGCTTGTAATTGAAAATTACTACTTGCCGACCGTGAGAGATAATGCCGCTATAGTGCATTCGGTTACCAAGAGCGTGACATCAATTCTCATCGGAATTGCAATTGACAAAAAACTCATCAAATCTCTTGATGTGAAAGTCGCCGACTTTTTCCCTGAACTTAAAGGAGATGACTCAAGAAAAAACGAGATTACCTTGAGGCATTTACTTACAATGACAGCAGGATTTGTGTGGGATGATCGAAGTGAAATGTTTTGGGAATGGTATTTCTCAAGTGATTTTATTAAACATACCTGGAATCGAGAGCTAAGGAGTGATCCGGGTGAAGTATTTACATATAATTCAGGAGTCTCTCATGTTCTTTCCGGAATTCTAACTCGGGCTTCCGGAATGAGTACTTTAGATTTTGCAAAAAAATATCTGTTTCAACCGTTGGGGATAAAGGAAGTTAAATGGATTTCAACGCCCGAAGGATATAATCAAGGAGGTGGCGGTCTGTACCTTTCGGCAATAGATCTTATTAAAATTGGCCAGCTCTATTTAAACAATGGTGTGTGGGATCGACAAACAATCGTATCGAAAGAATGGGTACAGCTGTCGACAAAAGAACACGTAAAGGCAGATTCAGACTACGGATATGGATTTCAATGGTGGATCAGAGATGTCAATGGGTGCAAAAGTTATCGCGCTTGGGGACGGGGTGGTCAGTTTATTGTGGTTATTCCGGATCTTGATATGGTGATGGTTGTCACTTCAAAAACAGCTATTCCCCTGGCTCCGACATTTCACTATTCGGCAATTTTTGATCATATAGCAGAATCACTAAAACCTAATCCTTGCACTGTTAAAAAATAAGCAGGTACCGCCCCGGAACAAAGCATTGAGTTGCCCACCGGGCAAGTCTGTACCCAAGACAAAACCATCCCCGGTGAAATTGCTGATTTTATTGAGAATTATTCGAAGGCTTTTATGCGGAACGACTTAGAAGCGGCAATGAGTTTTTATTCAAGGAATTTTCTTCTAAATGGCAGAGATTATGACGGTACTAAACATTTCTTAAGTGCTTTATTCCGCAGAGGGTCGACAAATCATTTTTGCGTCAAACTGAGACGGTTTGAACGAAAAGGAAATATTGCCCGTATCGAAGGGACGACTCACTACAACTCAAGTTCAGGACCATTGGTTGTACCGGGGTTAATTTATGAGGCGGGTCAGTGGAAATGGTATGGTAACCTGAGAAATCAAGAATCACATGACATGGTAATCCCGAAAACGGTTCTTCAATTTCTTGACGACTTTAGCAACGCACTGGTTCAACAGAATTTGAAAATAATTCCCGAATTTTATTCTGATAGCTTCAGTTCACGTGGATTTACAAAAAAATCATTTTTGAAATACATCTACCCAAGATACAAGGATGTGATGGAGTATAAAATTGAACTGACATCATTTTTACAAAAGGGGAATTCAGCTGAAATCTCCGGATTGGTTCATAGCAACCCCTGGGGAACAGCGCCATTACGATTCAAACAAATTGTCTTAGAGGATGGCCAGTGGAAATGGATGGGTGACTGATTGGACAGGATCCGGGATCTGGTTTTTAATTTTGACATCATGGAGAGTCGGGCTTGGGTAGTGATGTCAATATGACAACAACCTCAACACCGCCTGTCCCCGGGTCCCTGGCTCAAACATCAAGTTTCGAGTCATTCGGAATAGTACTTAGCAAGCTCCCGGAATATTTTCTTCTGTATTGTGTAGGTGAGCTTCCAAATCGTTTCTTGAACATTTTTGAGAAGTAGAATTCATCGTAAAAAGCTAACATGGCCGCAATTTCTGTTATTTTCAGGGTTGTCGTGGACAAAATCAGTCTTGATGAGTCCAGCTTGACATTGATGAAGTATTGGATCGGTGAGACACCGGTTTCATTCTTAAATTTGTTGAAAAATAACGTCCTGCTCATTTCCGACATCGCTACCAGGGCATCAATTTCAATGGTTTTATCAAAATTGTGATTCATCCAGCGAATCACCTTTTTGATTTTTATACTGTTCTCGTCTTTTTCAACAGAAATAAAACGTTTAGAGGCAATAAGATAATTATGGAACAGCAGGTTGACCTGGTATCGATAGCCACTATCTTTATTTAAAATTTCATCTATCATCGATTCGCAATTTTGCCGGGCATAACGGGAATCAGCAAAATGAAAGATCTGACCCCGAATTTTATACGTTACTTCTCCAATACACTGGAAATCCGCAGACCATAGGGCAGTCACCTAGATCATTCATAAGTTATTTTTTGTAATATTTCATTTGACATTATGTTATAATTTGTTAATTTGTTTATCATGGGACAGATCAAATGGAATCGAAAGGCTTTGAAGCAACTTATGAAGCTTCAGTTGAAGACTCGAAAGGTGATTATTGCAGCAGTAGAAAAACTACCAACATCCGATGGATGGAGAAATGTAAAACAGCTTACTGACCACAATTACCAGTACAGATTAAGAGTTGGCCGTTATCGAGTATTTTTTGATCTTGAAATGAGTGAATTGAGGATATATTTAATTCAAGAGGTAAAGAAACGAGATGACCGAACATACTGATACTCAGATCATTTTACAAAATGGGAAACCCGCTTTTGCTGTAATTCCGTGGGATGAATACCAGGAATTAATTAGCAAAAACAAAGAAACAGATCATGATGTCTGGATTCCTCATGAAGTTGTGAAGCGAGTTGCTATTGAAAATACCACTATAATTAAAGCATGGCGTGAGTATTTTGAATTAACACAGAAAGAACTTGCAACAAAAGCGGATATTGCACAATCAGCATTAGCAAGACTAGAAAAGTCGAATTCCAATCCCAGAACATCAACATTAAAAAAGCTTGCAAAAGCAATGGGGATTTCACTTGAACAGCTTTCTTATTAACCGTGTTCATGAAATAACAAATAACTTGAGTTGACGGCATATCGCCACCGATAGGACCAAGTTTACCGGATGTAGCACACATTTTTTTAGCACAACGCACAACCTGACCGCTTTTCTGATTTTATATATCAACTCTCTCTTTACAAACAGACTATCCCTTCCGGTATTTAAACTTCACTTATTCATGATCCTGATCCTTCTTTCCTTACCGTTGTGCTATCAGTCATTAGTTTCTTTTTGATTACATGGCTATTTTTATAGTTGTTTTACGAAAACGCTGCGTGCAATAGCCCATGAAATCAAAATTTTTCGCTTCCGATATTCTTTTGTTGATAACAGCCCTGATTTGGGGCTTTGCCTTTGTAGCCCAAAGAGTTGGATTGAATTATATCGGCCCTTTTACCTTCAATGCTGTGAGATTTGCTTTGGGAAGTCTTTCCCTGGTACCGCTGGCTTTTTACTTCCGAAATCGAACCCCGGTATCACCAAAGAATACAAAACAGATCAATCGCCTAGGTTTTGTATGGCGAGGGGCTATCACCGGGATTGTCTTGTTTGCCGGATCTTCTTTACAACAAATAGGTCTGGTATACACCACAGCCGGTAAAACAGGTTTCATTACCGGATTATACGTAGTGATCGTTCCAATTATCTGGAAGATTCTAGGGAAGAAATCAAGAGTTGGTACCTGGATTGGTGCCTCCACAGCAGCTATTGGGTTGTATTTTTTAAGCGTTAGTGAATCATTCACCATTCACTATGGGGATATGCTGGTGATCATTGCCGCCTGTTTTTGGGCTGTTCACGTAATCCTGATCGGTCATTTTACTCTTCACATCAACCCGATTCACTTATCACTTATGCAATTTACCTTTTGTTCTCTACTTAGTTTTGTGACCGCATTTGCCGTAGAGACAATCGAGATATCTTCCCTGGTGGATGCAACCATTCCCATTTTGTATGGAGGCTTGGGGTCAGTGGGGATAGCTTATACGCTTCAAGTTGTTGCCCAGCGAAACGCACATCCTGCTCATGCTGCAATTATTCTTAGCTTGGAAACCGTATTTGCGGCTTTTGGTGGTTGGTTAATACTTGGAGAAATACTGTCTCTTCGCTCTAAAATCGGTTGTTTGTTAATGTTCATCGGGATATTGATCTCTCAAATTAGAAAGGAGCATTTTGCTTCGACATAAATCAGGTGGAAGGGAATATTTTTCTTTTAAACATATCTTTCTTAATTCTATCCAGTGAATTGACTCTACTTGAAAACAATGCATGCTTAGCCGAATCGAGAAATCTCACATACACAAAACCTTTATCGTATGAGCAGCCTCGAAGCATTTTAGTTCGATGAGATTCTTTCCCAAAACCTATCGACTTACAGCCCAGCTCTATAGCTTTTTTGACGGACGTTTCGAACAGGAGGTTAAAATAGACTCGTGCATTTTCCATCTCGTGCGATTGGCAACAACGCAAACAGTATAAAGTATCGGTGTCATGTATAGACAGGCTGTAACCAAGTATTTTTCCGTCTTTATGAGCAATAAAACAGATTGAGTTTTCAATTGTGTTGCTAAACTCCTCAAAAGAATCCCGCTTAAACTCAAGAGATTTGTGATGATATTTCTTCATTAATGATTTATGCATCTCATAAAAAACTTCTTTAAATGCTGAAACATCTGATACTCGATCTATGCTGACATTATGCTTTTTGAGTCGGTTTTTGTCGTTCAGATACTGTTTCCTGACTTTGCCATCCAATGAGGACAGAAAATCGTCATAAGTATCAAAATCTGTTTTTAGATAAAAATCTGCCTCATAAAAACTCCTGATATAACCTGCTCCTGCCAAAGCTTCGTGAAGCGTTTTATTGTGCTCTAAAACAAAGGGGAAAACCACGGCATCACACTCATTTTGAAAAGCTACTTGATCTATATGTCTCAATAATTCCGACTTATGTTCCTTCTCATCTCCAAGAATCTCCGATCTTAGTCGAAATGGGGTATGCATAAGTAGAACTTTTTCTACCGGAACAAGTTTTTTCAGCTTGGCATCATCTCCAAGATACTCATCCAAATCAAAAGTGACTGGAATTTTCTTTTTTTGTATAAATCCCGGTGAAAAGGCCATTAGTCTTTTTTCTTTAAACCGCGTGAAATAGTAGGGGGTAACAAGATTTTGGTGTGTTTTTTCAACAAACTCAAAAAAATCTTTATAAAAAAGACAGTTGTTGAAACGAAGAAGATCAGTTTTTCTCAGTTGTTTGACAGAACTAAATATGAGATTGCCCATAAGAAAAATAGAGAAGCTGCAATGAGGTTTTCCCTGAAAGGATAAGAAGCTTTTACCATAGCCAAATTACGATAAGTAAGTCACGCTTTGGATTTCTGATTTTGTGATGAGTATCCGAACAAAAAAAAACTTAGGCCAAAGTCTTTCATTTTGACACTTTGCAAATTAAAAAGCGATAAAGTAAAAGCAACTGAATTTTCCTGATTTAATAAATTTGCGTAATGCTCTTTTAATGCGTTTTGTTTTATGAAGATGATCTTAGTCCTACTAATTAGCGTCGTTACAATTATTATTGTTTATTTCTGTTCCATTCGTATGCCATCGTTTAAGGGCGCAATTACCAATCATACTGGTGAAGACATTAGCCTTTTTTACTGGGATTACTCATGGAGTTGCAAGGCGGAAACAGGGTTGTTTTATGCTGGTGCAGGTTACAAAATTTGTGGTCATACAACGGGAAAAGCGAATGTGTCTGACCAGGGTCGGTATACAATTCCAGGAGCGTTTTTTGTGACATCTCCCCTGTATCTCAGACGAGATATCAATGGGAGCGCTAACTTATACAGGAAAGGTGTCAGTAATCCGATAACATCTTTTGATGGTTCTCTTGCTGATGAGAAATTGCTGAATAATTTTGATCTCTTCAAATCTGAGCTTACCGTTAGCTGGGATTCCGAGACATTATCCAACATTCGGGAACTATTTTATGAAAACCAAATCGTATTAAACGAGAAAAGTAAATTGGCTCTGAAGTATGTTTTTCTCGTGGAGATCGATGGGATAGAGGTGCACATCAACGCGGGTCGTATCCCCAATCTACTGAGAGTTTTACAGGATAACCATTTTCACTTGTCCGAATACCTTGTACTGCCTTCAGGGTACAATAAACCTATTCAAATCGATGTGATGATGGAGCTGGTCATAAAACACAAACCGAAGAAAACAGTATTTGAGAAAACCTACCGTATTTCAAAAGAGGCTTATACCAGGAAGAAAAGACAGCTCCACATCGATAAAAGATTGATTCCAGACTTATCCGCCCAGGTAAGAAATCATATCGGGGTGGATAGGTTTGGAAATGCGCTTCGAAAAAAAGATCGTCAACTGATAGACGAACTCTTATCAAATGGATCAATCGGTTTGCCGGAAAGAACATACCTGGATATGGCGATTGACGACCGTAATTATGAGATTACGAAACTTCTGATTAACAAAAACTTCCCCATCAGCTGTTCTCCAAAAGAAGGAAAAACTTCCATTCAGAGACTCCTGGGTGATTTCTATCTGGCTTATGACGAATGGGAAAACCAATCGAATCTCAAGAGTCGCCCGGTATTGGAGGACTTGCTTAACACCATCCCTTTAACCAAAGAGTGTATCAACTTTAAAAGCCCAAACAAGGAAGCAATCCCTTGGCACCCGCTTCGGCAGGCGATCCACCTGAGATTATGGGGAATAGTGGAACGATTGCTAATCCATGAGTCCGACCCAAATTTTCTAGTGGACGTCGCCGTCAGCGGCAATATAAAAGCATATGATTTGTTGTTAGAGTATGGCGCTGATTTTTCCCGGGCTTCTGAAGAATCGCTGAACATCGCGCTCATACACCGACACCTTGAACTGGCAGAGTACTTATTGAAAAAAGGCGCTAAAACGTCAGAAAAAACCCTGGTTAGCTCGGTTGAATCAGGGATGTATCAGGCTGTCGATTTAATTGTTAACCGTTATCCAACGCTGAGCGAGAAGGAGCTTGAAAAACTGGCCGACCCGGAGATCTTAAGGGTTGCGGTAACTCACAAAGCTGACCAGGAACTGGTTCAGTATTTACTGGATACAGGAACCCCTGTGCCCGACCGCTTGACCTCCACTGCGATTATATATGGAAATCTCGATGCAATAAGGGTGCTCCTGCAAAATGATCCCTCACAACCCGACGATCATTTTATTTATCATGCTGTGGGAGAAGGAAAATTAGAAAATATTTCCTACTTAATCAATAAAGGATTTGATATCAATAAAGTCCACTATGGCACAACTCCCTTGCTTAAAGCAGCTTCCGACGGACGTGTGGATGTTGTGAACCTGCTCTTGGCAAATGGTGCGGAGGTGACGTCCAGTAAACACAGTTTACTGAATGAGATTGTCTCTAATGCGCGCTCTGAAAAGGAACACAGAAATGACAAACAGAAGCTGTTTTCTCGCTCTGAAATAATTGATTCATTGCAGTTTGCCCAACAAAAAGGCGCACAAGTGGCGTGGGACAGTTATTTCTTTAAAGATAAAAGTTATTTACACAGGGCTCTTATCGTACTGGAAAGCATTGACGATTTGCAAAACGAAGCTAAAAAGGAGTGGTCACCCATTTTACACAGAGCGGCTCAAGAGGGAAATAAGGCAATGATAAAGGCGTTTCTGGAAAAAGGGATCCATCTTGACGATCCGATTCAAGGGGAATTGACCTTGAAACAAGTTTTGGAAAACAACCATCATTATGAACTCATCCAAGACATGCAATGATTTCTGCGCATCTTTTCGGTTTACCAAGGCAAGGGGTCAGACTTGCATGTTTGTAAATCAGGTGACAGCATACTTATTTTTTAAATAGATATACTGTCATCTGATTTCGATCTGGTTTTACTATTATCCCGGAAG
This sequence comes from Pseudomonadota bacterium, assembly GCA_022360105.1. Next base: position 4,058 of record JAKSDL010000489.1, on the reverse strand, counting down.
GACGTGGAACAGAAACAGAAAGAAATGACTGATACTCCCCCCCAAAACAAAGAGATGCCAGATGGCATGATGAAAAGGGAGTTTTTCCATAAAGAAGAATACGGTCCCAATTGAATAAGCTCCGCCTCCGATAAATAGCCAGGCAATTGCCATGGGAGAGAGATAGGTGAGGATGGGGTAGGAAAACAGAACAATCAACCAGCCCATTATCAGGTAAATAACAGTGGACATAATCTCATATTCACCCACAAACCGGATTTTCAGAACAATACCAACGATTGCCAGACCCCACAGCACACCAAACAAACTCCACCCCCAAACTCCCTTTACACTGACCAGCATAATCGGGGTGTAGGATCCTGCTATCAGAAGATAGATTGACGCGTGATCCATCAATTGCAGACCTTTCTTTAAAGTATTTTTTTGCACCGCGTGGTAGATAGTGGACATTAAATACAATAAAACAAGACTGGCTCCATAAACAGCGAATGATACCACCTTCATCGCACTTCCTTCAATTCCTGCAAATACAACCAATAGCACAAGACCTGTAATGGCAAGTCCGGTTCCAATGCCGTGGGTGACAGTGTTGGCAATCTCTTCCTGTTTAGTTTGGTTGCTATAGGGATCTCTTGCCTGGGTGGCGTAACTCATATTGGGCTATGGAGTTTTGATTCGAAGACAGTTGAAAGCAAATGGTGATTCATTGAAGTGTTTGAATCATAAAGGAAAATTATTAATCTGTCTTACTCAAATATTTAAAGCCTAAATCGGGTGACAGCAACCTTATTATTTAATATGTGTACCGTCACCTGATTTCCATATATTGAATTCGAAAAAGATAAACTGGAGCTTGTACCGGAAATATCGTGGTGTGGGCCAAAAATTCTGCTAAAAACAATCATTCGCGGGCTAACTCCAGAAAAAAAGAAGCTTGAATTAGAAGCTAAAACCAAGGGACTTAAGATCCTATTATAATTTCTTGCAAAGCGAAGGGGTCAGCCTTGCATCTTTGGATTTTCGTAAGATGACGATGACCCCCAAACCGAATTCCGACCCCCGATCCACCCTCAATTCCCATATTCCAAAATTCCCAAGTCCCCAAATGTAAAAAGCCCCACCTTGCCCAATTCCTCGCCCCCATGCTATCAATACCCCTGGTTTAACACCTTCAAAATTCGCACAAGGAAATCCCAAAATAAAAGCATATTCACCAATCAAAGATTGAGTTTCCAAAAAACGGATAACTCAGGCTCGATGGGTAAGGCGATTAGCAAGTTAATGATTAAACAAAAAAATGAAAAAAACACTTGGATCACTCATAATCGTAATCTCGTTGATACTGACTAATGATGTCATACATGGCACAGAGCACAAACAAATAGCCGATGAATACTTTTTTAGTGGAAATTATTCATCAGCGAATGACTACTACCAGAAAGTATTATCTATTGACGAAGACAATGCAGAAGTTAATTACCGAGTAGGTTTGTGCTTATTCTTAATTGGTAAATTTAAAGAATCATCTCCATTTTGGAAAAAAGCAAAAAAAATTAATCCATCGATTTTCAAAGGTCGAACGTACCAGATTTCAAGTAAGACGATGATTCCAACTCTTCAAGTTGGTGAATATGTGATTATCGAACCCGAATACTATAAACATAACGCTATCACAAGAGGAGATGTCGTTGCGTATTCAATTCCAGAAATAAAAAAAAGGTATATCAATAGAATTATAGGAATTCCCGGAGATCAAATAGAGATAAAAAACAAGGTAGTATATATTAACGGTAGTCAAATTGAAGACCCGACGGCATACCATTCAGACAAAGAAATAAACGATACGGTTAGGGATAATCTTCCACTTGAGAAAGTTCCTAAAGGCAAGTATTTTTTTCTTGGTGATAATCGCGATAATAGCCTTGATAGCAGATATTACAGCAGTATTAAAGGATCCCAAATTCTCGGAAAAGTTTTAGTCATTTATTACTCAGCTTTGAAACACCAAGGTAAAACGACAATTAATCCGGAACGGATTGGTTTAATAGTCGAGTGAAGCGGCCAAGCTTGCATCTTTGTATTTTCGTAAGATTGCGATGACCCTGGACCGAATACCGACACCCGGTCCACCCTCAATTCCTAATTTTATAAGTCCCCATATCTTCAAGTGTAGAAACCCTGAAATCAGATGACAGTATACAAATAGGTATACTGTCACCTGATTTATAAGAAAAATAGAAAAGCTGCAATGAGGTTTTTCCCTGAAAGGATAAAAAGCTTTTACCATAGCCAAATAACGATAAGTAAGTCACGCTTTGGATTTCTAATTTTGTGATGAGTATCCGAACAAAAAAAACTTAGGCCAAAGTCTTTCATTTTGACACTTTGCAAATTAAAAAGCGACAAAGTGAAAGCATTTGGAAGGTTTGAAAGGAAAACTCAGGTGACTTGAGACCTATTTCTAAAATCGTAAGCTTAAATCGGGGGACATGAGATTTAACAAAAAATATGTCTCATGTCCCCTGAATTAAAACGCAAGGGCAAGGGTAAAAGAAGTGAATAGGATCCAATAGCGATGGAGGGTGCTGCAACAGCAGAGCAAGGGCCAGACTATAGCCCCTACTCTGGAGAGAGAAGTTTAATTGAGGTTGATCATCACTGTTCTTAGTTCAGTCATCTCTTCTATGGCGAATTTGGCGCCTTCACGTCCCATGCCTGAAAGTTTAACACCTCCGTAAGGCATTTGGTCGACCCTGAAAGTCGGAACATCGTTAACCATGACACCGCCGACTTCCAGACCGTCAATCGCTTTGAAAGCGGCGTTGATATCGCTGGTGAACACGCCTGCCTGCAGCCCGAATTTACTATCATTTACCATTTCAATCGCTTCCTGCATGTTGCTGTATTTCATCAAACACACTACCGGTGCGAATAATTCTTCGCTGACGACCTTCATCGCAGCATTGGTGTTTTCGATAACCGTAGGATAGAAGAGACTTCCTTCCCGTTTACCACCTGCTATCACGGAAGCCCCTTGCTGGATCGCTTCATTGACCCAGTTTTCGACCCTGGTTGCCTCCTTTTCCTCGATCATGGGACCGACCATCGTACTCGGGTCTGCAGGATCGCCGACTGTGGTGCTGTTTGCAGAATTGAGGAAAACCTGACGAAATTCGTCGTATCGATCCTCGTGAATGTAAATACGCTGAAGGCTGATGCAAACCTGCCCGGAAAAAGCAAAGGAACCCATAATACAGCGAGGAGTAGCCGTTTGCAGATCCGCGTCTTTATGGAAAATGGCAGCAGAGTTGCTGCCCAGCTCCAAGGTGACCATTTTCATACCGGCTTTTTTCTTGATCTCCAGACCAACCGCCGGTGAACCGGTAAAGGTGATCATGTTGATTTTATCGGACTGAACCATGGCGTTGCCAACCGTGCTGCCCGATCCCACCACCAGGTTAATACCCTCAGGCGGTAAACCGGCCTCCAGCAGAATTTCCACCAGCTTGACAGAGGTTAACGGTGTGTTGGACGCCGGTTTTAGAACCAAGGGACAACCAGCCGCAATAGCCGGGCTTACCTTATGTGCTACCAGATTTAAGGGGAAGTTGAATGGCGCAATGGCACCGATCACGCCTAACGGATATCGTTTGTAATAACCAAACCGGTTCGCACCGCTGGCGGCGGCATCAAAAGGAATTAATTCTCCCGAAAGTCTTCTGGCTTCATCAGCGGCAAATTTAAAGGTTTCTCCACTTCGTTCCACTTCTCCCCTGGCCAGGGCGATACCTTTTCCGGCTTCCCGGGAAATGATACCGGCAATCTCCTCAGCATCCCGGACAATGATGGCTGACGTGCGGTCGAGGATATCACCGCGCTGTTTCGCTGTTAGTTTGGCCATTATCGCCTTGGCTTTGTAAGCTGAGTCGATTGCCTCTTCAACCTGTTGGGGTGATGTTTGGCAGATTTCAACAATTAAGTTGCCATCGAATGGATTGATTACTTCCAGGGAAGTGCCTGTATCAACCCAGTTGCAGTTTATGAATATCTTTTTTTTT
>JAKSDL010000136.1 GCA_022360105.1 Pseudomonadota bacterium | reverse complement strand
GGACTCTACCAAATAACAAACCCATGGTTTCCAATAGTTCCTCCGCCAGGCCCGACCGTTCCAGCATGACCCCCATAAAAACAAAGAGGGGCACAGCCATTAGGGTGACATTGGTCATCACCCCCCAGACCCGTAAGGGGAAAAGACTGAAAAACTCCCATCCAAATCCGATCAATCCAAATACCAGGGCAGTCCCCATCAATGTAAATGTCACGGGATAACCGGCCATCAACAATATGGTCAAAGCCAGAAACATCCATGCGGGCAAATACTCCATAAAAACTTCAGCCATTTTACCCCTCCTCTGTTTTCGGTTGATTGCTTGATAATACGTCATTTTCCAATTCCAGATCCATTTCCAGAACCGTAAACAGACTTTTCAAAAATAGCGAAATACCTTGCAGCATAACAAAAACAAACCCGATAGGGATCATGGACTTTAAAATAAATCGAAAAGGTACTCCCCCGGGATCTGGTGAGCCCTCCAGAACTGAGAAAGAAGCCATTACAAAAGGAATGGCTGTGGCGATAATCATATAGCAGCCGGGAAACAGGAAAAAACCCGTACCAATGAGATTAACCCAGGCTCGGGATTTTTTTGACATGCGCTGATAAAAAATATCCACACGGACATGTTCGTCATGAAGTAAGGTATATCCGGCACCAACCAGGAATATCACTGAAAACATGTGCCACTCCATCTCTTGTACGAACACAAAACTGGTTTTAAAAACATATCTCATCACTACATCGGTAAACACCAGTATCACGAGCCCAAATGTAACCCAGGAAACCGCCCGTCCGACAAATTCATTGATCGACTCAATGAACAATATAAATTTTCTAATTCCTTTCATAACAGTTCGTTGAAAGTGTTTGTAGAGTTGCTGTAGAAGCTGTCAAACGCATAATCTCATATCGTTGGTAAAAAACATCTCCCCGTACCAAATAGTGGCGTATTTACATAGTCGCGCATGGTTTCAAACACATTCCCGGCTACTTGTCTGCAAAGAACTTGAATAATACCATCCTGAACGACAGTGAAGGATCTCTCAAGAAAATTAAATCAGGCAGAGTTTAGAATATGGATTCCGAAACTTCATCCCTTCGTTTGTTTGCCACCGTCTTAAATTATACTTTTTACCAATCAAGTTTGAAGCCGATTCAGCCGTACTTGCAGAAATCTAAAAACCCTGATGCAACTGCT
>JAKSDL010000695.1 GCA_022360105.1 Pseudomonadota bacterium | reverse complement strand
TGTGGACATAGATTTTATTAGATTCGTTTGTTAATAAACTGGATAAAAATAATAACGATATTTTATTAAAAACAGGCGCTTTCATGAATTTGTGGAGTAAATCCCAGCTCGAAGACTTTGATTACCGATTGAGGTGTCAACACGCTTACTTTGTCTGTGACATCAAATTGTCGCAACGGGTTATACCCGTTGAAAGACCACTGAAAGACCCCTCGCTGTGATTTTAAATACACAGCCTCTCCTCTAGCGAACATACAACCAATTGGCAATTTATCAAAGGTGTATGTGCAGGTAACTTTCCGACCGCGATGGACACGTTCTTTGTGCATGAAGGTATTGATTTCGGACACTCTCACTTGTTTTGCCGGTTGATCCAGGTTTGCTTTTACCCACAAATCCTTAAATTCCTGATAACGCTCTCTCCTACATTCCCCGCAGGGTCTGTGTCCGGCAGCAAAGGCAGTGGCCTCATCCAGAAAAAATAATTCCGTGTAAGTTCCTGGTGACATCAAATTTCGTTTTCTGTTTTTGAATGCCAACAGACAGGTCACCCAGGCTTGGTGTTGGTAGGATCTAATGATTTGTTTAGAGTCATTGTGCAGAATACCCCGATTACCTAAAAAAGCTCCCCTGGCTTTCACTGCATGAATGTGGCCCCATGGATCCACCCTGTTTTGAAGTGGCACGGACTTCCTCCCACTCTGGTTGTTTTAACGATGGTAATTCACCAAAAACCTAAACGTGCTGATCGATCAAAATGGGATTTCCATCGGGATCGATCAAAGTGATACTGCCGGGACCTGAAGTGGATTCATCTACTTCCGATTCAAGCGTTAACCCTTTTGCCTTAAACTCCTTTTGCAACTCGCGAACGTCTGCAAAGGAATCCAGGTTGTTGGCCGAGGTATCCCATCCCGGGTTAAAGGTTAGTATGTTCTTTTCAAACATACCTTGAAACAAACCGACTGTGGCATCTCCGTTTTTCATGATCAACCAGTTTTGCTCCTCTTCCCCGTGAAACACCTCAAATCCAAGCTTTTGATAAAATACCTTTGATGCTTGTAAATCCTTCACAGCCAGACTGATCGAAAATCCTCCTAATTCCATACAAACCTCCCGAATAAGGTGCAGAAGTATTGCGCTAAATTCTGTATAACACAGTGTGCGCGAAGCTTACTGTTCTTTTAAAATACAGGAAGTCAGCATCAAATAAAATCAGAATCTTGAAAAATAGTGTTATTGGTGGATCCGCTATGCCTGATCCACCCTGCGGAAGAGGCAATCAATGCCTTTAAGTGGGTATGGTATCAGTCCGTTGGGTGGATTATGAGAAGCTAAACCTGCAAATTCGAAAGCAACGACCAATCCACCCGTGAGATTATCTGTCGTTTCTCCCATCCAAGACAAACAGGATTGCGGGTAGAAAAAACAAATCACCCAGCAAAGCCATGACCATAACTGCCGCTGAGATTAAACCCGTGTAGATAAAGGGTGTGAAAGACCCCAGCAACATCACACTGAATCCCAGGACAAGAACAATGGAGCTGAAAATCACCGCCCTGCCTGATTCGGTTAAAGCAAGGTGTATTCTTTCCCTCAATGGCTTACCATCTCTAAAGGCTGAGAGATAGCGGTTCATGACGTGAATGGAATCGTCCACTGCAATCCCGATCGTCATGGCGCCTATAATCATCGTGCCCAGGTTAAGAGAAATTCCCAGTAAATACATTATCGCACCTGTGAAAATAACAGGAAAGATACTTGGAATAAGAGCTAACACACCGTATTTAAAAGAACGGAATATCACGAAGAAGCACAATCCGATAATCAGCAGGGCCAAACCAAAAGATTTCACCACGCCTTCCTGAATATAAAAATCATGCGCTACATAAAGCACCATGTTCCCCGTAAGCTGGACATTTAAATCCGGAAAACTTGTTTTTAAATCCTGGCGAATTTGTGACATCAACCTGTGCATATTCATGGAAGACATATTGCTTAAAGGAGCATATATTCTGGCATAACGTTCATCCGAAGTTTTCAAATCAGAAAGGTCGTTTTCAGGACCGCTGTTTTCATACAACAAAAGATACTGCGCAACGGCTTCCCTGCTGTCAGGGATGCGAAAATAAGCCGGATCATCATTATGCATGGCCTGATTCATTTTTTTAACAAAATCCGCATATGACACGGCCTTTCCGGCACTTTCTAATGTATCCAAATATGCTTGAAGTCTGGCGATATCATTAAGAATTACCGGGTTCTTAATTCCTCCCGGCTCACCGGAGTCCACCATGAAATCCAGCATCATGGCACCTTTGTAGACCCTGTCAAAGTAATTAATATCCTGTCGCAACGTGCTGTTTTCTTTAAAATAACTGGCATAATTCGTATCAATTTCGATCTTACGGGCTAAAAAGACGCTACCCAAAACCAAAATAAGACAGAGGGCGCTAAGCAGAAACTTGTATTTAAACGTAAATGAAGCCAGTCCACCGGTGAATCTGGCGATAAGTCCCTGTTCCATGGTATTTTTCACCCTTTCCGGTTTCAAACGAACATAGCTGAGCAACGCCGGAAGGATGGTTAATGAAACCAAAAAAGCCAGAAAGGAAGCGGTAGCACCCAACAGTCCAAATTGACGAATCGGAACCAGTCGAGTAACTGACAAGGCCATAAACCCGGCTGCCGTCGTTATGGAAGTAAAAAAGCAGGGCATCCAGAGGACTTTGATTGCGCTTTTTGCAGAATCCTGCGGCTCCTGTCCCTGGTATCTAAAATGATAATACTCAACAATCAGGTGGACCGAGTCACCAATACCCACAATGATAATAATGAACGGCAATGCCGTAAGCACGGTGTTATAGGGCCAGGTTAACAATCCCTGAAGACCGGTTACATACAAAACGGTAGTGATAATCACCACGAACGGTACCAGCGTGCCACCGAAAGACCTGAAAGAAAAGGCTAATACAAACACCACAATGCCCAGCATAGCAAGCAACACCCAGGATTGATCCTTTTTTGCCAGGGTTTCAAATCTCTCGGACAACACCGGAATTCCAAACAGATGGATTTTGTATCCTTGCTGTTCCCAGTTATTCTCTGCAATCAGGTTCATAACGGCATGGGTAACTTCAACCTTATGCTCGGCACCACCTTTGATGTAAACAGTTCGGGCAAATACCACCGTATGCTTCATATCCTCCGAAACCAGGGAACCGTGAACCAGGGTTTCTCCCTCCATGATCTGCTTCATCTTTCGCATAAGCTCCGGACGATCATCCAGGGCATCCCAGTTTTCCACCAGATCTGTCGTTTCCAAGGTATCGTCTTTTGAATGGATGTATTGGTAGTTTGCTAAAGATGACACTTTGTTTACGTGTTCATGGTCTTCCAGGAATTCCGTGATGGTTTTTATCATTCTCAGTGTGTCGGGCGTAAAAACCGAATCCTCCCCTTGCCTGGCTTCAATCCCGACACTGATAGACTCGCTGTCTACAAATCTATCTAAAAACTCGTTGTAAAGCTTGAGGTTTGGATCATCTTCCAAAAAAAAGAGTTCGTTGGAATTGTCATAGTAAAGATTTTTCATGGGAATAATCGCCACTCCCATCAGAAGTATGGAAATGATGATCACCCTGAATCTTTTGTTGATCACTAGTTCCGCCCAGCGATGAATGAAATTTGCCATGTTATTGTACCTTATTTGTTCATCAATTTTGTGTTCTTAGATCGACTTTACCCGACTCAATCGGAATCTTCCAGAATACGACATTAAATTAATGTATCACATTACGTACATTTTAGCATAAAACTTCGCTTTGCTTGGTTTACAAACAGATACTTTTATTTTGGCTTTGGTTCTTTC
>JAKSDL010000461.1 GCA_022360105.1 Pseudomonadota bacterium | reverse complement strand
TAGTCTTCATCCTTAATCTCGATGACGATCTCAGCGCCCGCGTCCTTCGCACGTGCATAAACCACATCGGCATCGGAAACGACGACATACGCGCTTTGAGTTTCCGCGCCACCGATTTCATCCGGCTGCTTAATCAGGCGTCCAAACTCTGTTTCGATTTCGAGTACGGACCCTAACATGATCATTCCATTTCCGTAGCTTAACTGCGCGTGGGCGATGGTACCATCGTCGTTCGGCACCACGAGCTGTTTTTCGAAGCCGAAATTCTCGCAGAGCCATTCGATTGCGGCTGGTGCATCGCGATAGCGTAGACATGGAATAACTGTGGCACGTGTGTTTTTTGCATTATTCGACATATTGGCTCCTTCGTCTTTAAGTCTCAGTAGGGGAGTCTGACGCTCAATGCCTGTTTAACCCGCTTTTATCGGAGCGCAGCGCAGATAAACGTCGGTTTGAAACTTTCGTTAGCCTGGTATTATCGGTGTTTCTGCTAGGAGCAGTTCAAGTTGCTTGAAAAATCTGTTTCTTACTTTTTCTATTATCAGTGCTTCACTGTAGTAAAGTGTAACTTTATCTTTGTCTTGGAATCTTTGAGGCTCGACCTGTAGTGCATAAGAGTTAACTTGCCGATTCCAAAACCAGTTTGCGCATCCAAATTGTATATTACTTGGATCTATAGAAGGTACTGATCTGAGACTGTCTATGAGTTTTTTGCCTAAATAACTGCACTCAATACAAAAAGCTATGTATGCAATTCTATATTCAACTCCAGTAATTTCAGTGGTAACTGGTAAAGGCCCAATGTTATTTGGATTACTTTGGTCTTCATAAATAAAATGCCCATAGCAACACTGCAAAGTAAAACAATGTGGCAATGAGTTAAATCCATTGACTAAATTGAGTAACGGTTTTTCAATCATATCCGGAGAGAGTGTTTTTAACACTCGATCCTTTTGAGATTGAAATTCTAAATTTTCTACCAATTCTTTTGGTTTAGTGAATGTTTCCACTGCAAATTTGAAAGCTGTTTACATTTTTTAAGGCTAACGAGCCTGTAGAAAAACTAATTTCACAGACTTGACCGTTGGTTAAATCAGGTGACAGTATACTTATTATTGTAAATAGGTATACTGTCACCTGATTTACTTATTATTGTAAATAGGTATACTGTCACCTGATTTAAAGGTCATTTTGTCTACTTTTTGAAGGGGACTCCCCTGTTTATCGGAATTTAGCTCGATCCGACAACTATTCCGCATCTCCGAAAAAATCATTGAGTTCAATTGAATCATTAACAAATTTTGATGATAGATTACACATTTCAAGTATTGAACTAATTTGATCACTCATTATAAGCATAACACCATTATAACCGGCTGCTAAGCTGATGGTGGATTAACGATGCTCTTTGCAGCGGAGTTTTGGGCAAAGCGCTATCGAGGCCGATATGCAGTCCGGTTTATAAATTTGTCAGCAACTCAATTTCACTATTCATCGTAATGTACAATGAACTCACAACAATCATCTCCCATCCCAATTGCTTTGACTATTTCTGTATTTACAGCACCTTTGCAAAAAGGCTTGAAAAGATTTTCAAACATTCCTGCCGAACAATGACAAAAGGTCTTGTTTGGCTCTGCTAAATTTGCTTCTACCAGATCACAGCCACATTTATCTAATTTGAAATGTGCTTGGTTATCTTGAATTGTCCAAAAATTTGTCGTATTTAAAACATCTTTTCTTCGTTTATTTATTGCCTCGACTAATTCTTGTACTGACTCTGGAGTTTTGCCAAAATGACTTACTGTTTTTTCTAATAGTTGTGCGGCGCAGTTTTTACCGGCCTCTCTCATAGTTTTTCTAGCTATTTCAGGATTTCCACATTTACTTAGTGATCCGGTAACAGCATCAATCCATGTCCGGTTCCTTTCTATAGCTGCTATAGGAATTTCTCTTTTTGACATTTTATACTCCGTTTTTTGTTGCTAACACAGCTGTAGCAACTTGTTAGCAAAGATTTTGAAAAATCCGCAATATAGCAAGACTTATCCACAATTGAAGTTCACGTGTTTTATCATTTTCGATATATTTATGTATTTTTGAATAAGAGTGTTTCCACAATCCTGTTTCGAGTTGATTTTCAGTAAACCATTTGAGTGCTTTCGAGATCTTTATATGGTCAGCAGAAAATCCAATGCGAGATACCGAGTCAAGGGCGGATATCAGATCGGTCCACCAAAAAGGATACTTGAATCGTATCCAGTTATCAGGATGTTGATAAGAGTTATGGTTGTTTTTTTCAAATAATGAGTTGGTTAGTAGTTCAGCAGCTCTTTTAGACGCGGCAGATTTGCAATGAATTGGATGTGTGGCGAACGCTCGAATAACCATACCCGTTCCAGCATGGCCAAATGGTTGGTCACGATCGAAATCCTTTCTTGTCCCGACAAACTGGGTGGTTAGGGCATTTCGTTCTTCTTGAGAATAAACTCCCATGCAACCTGGGCTTCCTATAACCCACCCCCCATCATTTTGTCGCATAATCAGCAACCATTGAATAATACGTTCCAGCCGAGGATCGTTAGCATATCCAGAACAATTTAGATTTGAAACAATGATTCCATTATAGTAAGGCGCATATTGCTCGCCAATGATACCTCGAATATCTCCTTCTTCTGTCTGGCATGAAAACAGAAACTCAGCAGCTCTTTCAATGCTGGGATGTTCTCGAGTTAGGCCGTACATGTTAATTAAAATATTGGTATATCGATAAGTTTCTAAAAGGTCATAGTTTTGCGCTGGATGCTTCTTTTTGTTTGCGGAGTTTGATTGCCAATATCCTTTTGAGTTCTGTTTTTTAATGATTTTATTTGCTTCATTTGATGCCCAAATTGAGGAAACACTTTCAACAGGTTCTTCTAGAAGGTCCCGTTTTACGAAGTAGGCTATGGCTTTATTGCCTGATTTTAGAAGAGGTCTGATGGGATCGTATTTAAAATTGTATGTCCAATTATCAGAAGCCATGGTAATTTGCTAACACCATTATAACCGGCTGTTGCATCGGATTTCAGTTTCAAGATGAATTCACCATGACCACACAACTTAAGGCCAGCAGCGGCGATATGCGGTCCGGTTGATAAATTTGTTATACTATCCTACTGATTTACCAGCCAAATTGTTTGAATACTGTTTTATAAACCATGAAGAAAAGTATCACCAATAAAACAATATTAGAAACCAACAAATAATAGAAAAAACCGTCTCTTTTAGTAGAATGATTTGGGTTTTCATTCATTGAAAAAGGAAAAAATCCCCTTTTTCCTAAACGCCAAAAGAATTCCTCTGGATAAAACCTTTCGATAGTTGGGTATTCAACTCCAGTATTTACATCAAATTCAATTCCATACTTATTTTTAAGCTTACGGGAAATAAACTTTCTTGTTTGGTTTTTGATCATAGTTATGCTGTCATAAAAGCCCTTGATTCCACTGATAGTGCTAATAGTGCCAAACACAATAGCTATCGTAAGTTCTATACTGCCAGTATACTCATTCATCACATTGATGCTGACAATCTCATTGTCCGAAATTTTTGTTAAGCTTCTCTTTAAATCAATTTCAACGGTTTCAATTAAATAGTCCTTAACTTCTTCATATGTAGTCTTTCTATCTCTTTTTTCATAATAGAATGATTTTCCTGGCTCAAGATCACCAAGATTGCTCTTTGTATCTGACGAAAAATCAACATTTAATGACAATATTGTTTTGAATGGTTTAAATTTTCTGAATGGTCTTAACATTTTTTCTCCTGTATTGAGTATAACGCCGGGTTTCAGTGGCCGCCCTGCAAGGTTTTGGTGTTCACGAAGGATTTGCC
>JAKSDL010000491.1 GCA_022360105.1 Pseudomonadota bacterium | reverse complement strand
GGCTCTGCAGTTCACTGAGGAAGATGACTTTTACATAAAAGCTATTAGCTACTGGCAGTTAGCTTTTAGCTTTAAACTGAGCACCTTCGGTACGTTTACATGAATACCCAAAATAATGGAGCGAAGCGAGTCGTATCAAAGCCAGCAGCTGGTCGCTAATAGCCAAATGATTTTAACTGAATAGCTGATGTTCCATACAAATCATCTCCTGCAAAAGTAGGTGCGAAACTTGAGTTCATTACGAAGGATTATTAATAGTCAATTGATAACTGCGAATCGGCAATGCATTTGGAACCATTGGTAGGATGGCAACTCGTTGCCCATCAATCAGCCCCATAGCTAATCTGTTTTTCACCATTAAAAATGCAGATGGGCAGGCTTCGCCGGTCCATCCTAAACTTGAACCACAACGGTTGTTTATACAAACATGTCCCATTTTATAATCAATTGTTAATTAGAGGAGTCTTCATGTCTGACAAACCAAATAACCAACAACCCGCCAATCCATTCAAACCTTATGAAGGGCGATTTCAAAGTTATCATCGTATTCCGGAGAAAGGACGCCACTATGAAGATATATACAAAGAAATCGAAACCATGGCGACTGAGGAAAACACTAAGTGGCAGTCTGGTCAGGCATCGGGTACCTTTTATCATGCGGGTGAAGAACACCGGGCTTTTATGAATAAGGTTTTCGCATTGTATTCGCATATCAATGTCATTCAGGCGGACCTTTGTCCCAGCATGTCCAAGTTTGAGGCTGAAATCGTTTCCATGACAGCCGGTATGCTGAACGCCGAAGCAGTTAATAGCGACAAAACGGATGACCAGGTTTGCGGAACTCTTACTTCCGGGGGATCGGAAAGCATTTTGATGGCAATGAAGGTATACAGGGACAAGGCAAAAACCGAAAAAGGAATAGATAATCCCGAAGTCATTTTACCCGGTACGGCGCATTCGGCTTTTAGAAAGGCTGACGAATATTTTGGAATGAAAATGATTCATTTGCCTTGCGAGCTTCCTGATTTCAGAGTCGATCCCAAAGCCGTGGAAGCGGCCATCACATCCAATACGGTTGCCATTGTGGGAAGTGCGGGTAACTATCCATACGGTTTAATTGATCCCATGGAAGAACTGTCTGAGATTGCATTAAAGCACAAGCTCTGGATGCACATCGATGGTTGTTTGGGTGGATTTATCCTGCCCTGGGTGGAAAAGCTTGGTTACCGGATACCGCCGTTTGACTTCAGATTGCCTGGCTTAACCTCCATGTCGGCTGACACACACAAATTTGGGTATGGATTAAAGGGGACTTCCGTTGTGCTATACCGCAACAAGGATTTTCGTAAGTACCAGTATTTCACCGATCCCGATTGGGTCGGAGGTACCTATTTATCGCCATCTGCGTCAGGTAGTCGGTCCGGTGGCTTAACAGCTTCCATGTGGGCAGCCATGGTGAACCTGGGTGTGGAAGGGTATCTGTCCATTGCCGGAGATCTGATGAAGGTTGCTGATGAGATTAAGGCAGGCATCGAAACCATTCCCGAATTGACGATCATTGGAGATCCGACTTTTATCATCAGCTTCCGCTCGGAAGAGGTAGATGTTTATCATGTCAATGATTTCCTGAAAGAGAAAGGATGGCGTTTCAATGTTTTTCAACATCCCCCGGCTTTGCATTTCTGCGTTACCCGCCCGCAGACAGTCATACCCGGTGTCGCCGAACGATTGATCAAGGATCTTACCGAAGGAGTGGAATACGCAAAATCAAAAACGGGGACCCATTCCGACACCAGCGCAATATACGGTATATCGGGTTCTACTGAAGGCAACCGGATGATCAATGAGCTGTTACATGGGTATTTGGATCTGTTTTACACGGTTTGAGGTCGAGGTGTTTTTTTGTCGAAATGTTTCTAAGATTAAGAAGACAAATGGCAGGGCGGCGCTACATCAATGTCATTGAGTTAAGGGTAGTCACCAAGGGACTCTCTTGTTGCCAAGTCTAAGACCCTGCTGAAAGAATTACGACAAAGCTGAACGATCGGGCTTGGATTCCAATTCAAGTTGATTTTGAAGCATTACATCGGGATGACCATCATCAAGATGGTCATCAAGCCAGGTTATTACATCTTGAAACACTTCCTCTTTGTTGGTTTCATTCAGCATTTCGTGCCGACCTTCCGGATAGATTTTTACACTTACGTCACTTGAACCGCTTTCCAGGTAGGTCTGAGCCACCTTTTCAACCTTTCCTGCCCCACCCACAGGATCAAATTCTCCTGAAAACAATAAAATAGGCAAAGAGTTTGGGGTGCTCCTTTGTTTTTCCGGTTTGAACAATTCAATTGAGCCATGGAAAAGATCAAAGAAAAAGCCTGCACTATAGATATTTCCGCAATAAGGATCTTCGATATATTTATCCACTTCGGCGTTATCCCTGGTAAGCCAGTCGAAATCAGTGCGATTGGGCTTGAACCTGGAATTAAAACTTCCAAAGGTCATTTTGTCCAACATCCGACTCTTGGTTCGTTTACCCTGGAAGGATGATTGCATTTTTGCCAGAAACTCACCCACCTTACCCATTAGGCCGGGATTCCGGGGAGTTCCGGAAAGGATGGCACCTTTAATTAAATCGCATGGACCGGAAATGTATTCTCTTACCAGCAACGACCCCATACTATGTCCAAACAGGAATACCGGAAGATCAGCGTGATTTTCCCTGATGATCCCAGTCAGTTGCCTCAAATCCTGAACAACGCGTTGGAAACCTCCGTTGTCTGCAAAAAAGCCCACGTTTTCCATCACTCCTGCTGTTTTTCCTGCGCCGCGATGATCGTTCCCATAAACAATATATCCCTGTTTGGTAAGAAATGACGCAAACCGATTGTACCGCCCTATGTGTTCAGCCATACCGTGGGCAATCTGCAGAACAGCTTTGGCCCTGGTTTTCTTGTCAGGCGACCAGTTTGCTACAAATATGTCCTGACCGTCTTCACTGGCAAATTTAAAATCATTGTAGATCATAGCATTCCCTTGCTTGATATAGTTGTTTGAAGCCTGTTGAGCCGGATCTTTTGATCATATGCCAGGAAGTATTAAAAAACAATGACTTTGTATCCGGAACCGGTATTCTCCACAACCTGTATTTCCATTTGCCTTTTTTTATGAAAATCCTTAGGGTTGATGCAGCAGTTTTTTGGAAGGATTATTAAGCAATTTCAGGGAGGAAACATGAAAAAAGCAGTCATAGTGATAGTTGTTATTTTTTTGGTTATTCTAGGTGCCGGAATATATTATCTGGATGGGGCCATGCCCATCGGTTCGGGGTATTCATCCAAGTACGTCTGCTCGCAAACATTTCTGGCAGGTCGTGACCCGGATTGGGTATTTGAAAACGATGTAAAGCCCACCAACCCTTTGTTTACCTTGTTCGAAATCAGTGTGGATCGAGAAGCCGGAACGGTCAGTTCAGCAGGATTTGGTTTTTGGCGTCCAAAAACAGCCGTCTACAGAAAAGGATTCGGCTGCACCCTGGCTATCGATACCACACGAGAAGAGCTTGTTCAGCAAGCGGAAGGAGCCTTGGAGCAAACCGAACCGGATTTGCAGAAAGCGTGGCCTTTCGGCGAAATGGTGGATTTATCAAATCTGCCGCCAGAAGTAGATCAAATGCGGCTAAACCGGGTTGTGGAAGAGGCTTTCAAAGAACCGTCTGAGCAAAACCTCAGGAACACCCAGGCTGTAGTTATTGTATTTAAAAACAGAATTGTGGCCGAGAAATATGAAAAGCAGTTTACACCCTCTACACCAATGCTGGGCTGGTCCATGTCAAAAAGCGTTACCAGTGCACTGGCCGGGATTCTGATTAAAGCAGGCAAAATGGATCTGAATGAAAAAGCTCCGGTTGAAGCCTGGCAAAACGACGGTGATTCGCGCGGGGAAATCACCATTGATCAATTGTTGAGAATGTCGGACGGACTGGATTTCAAGGAGGCCTATGAACCGTTTACTGATGTAGTGCATATGCTGTATGACTCCAAAAGCATGGCTGACTTTGCAGCTTCGAAGCCTCTGGCAGGGCCGCCAGATACCATTTGGAATTATTCCAGCGGTACGGCAAATATCGTCGCTCGTATTATCCGGAATAAAACAGGGGGAACACTGGTTTCTTTTAATAACTTTGCCAGACAACAATTGTTTGACAGATTATCCATGCATTCAGCTATCATCGAACCGGACGCATCCGGATCATTTGTCGGCTCCAGTTATATGTTTGCCACAGCTCGGGATTGGGCCAGAATTGGTTTGCTATATCTAAATGACGGTGTCTGGGGTGACGACAAAATCTTTGATGACGGCTGGGTTAAGTACTCCACTACACCTACCCCAAAATCTCCTAAAGGGGAATATGGAGCGCATATTTGGCTGAACAGGGGAGAAGACGGCAATCCCGAAAATCGCCTCTATCCTAAATTGCCAACCGATCTTTACTATTTTGGCGGGTTTAACAGCCAGATTGTCGCCGTAATACCTTCCAGAAAGGTTGTGATTGTCAGACTGGGAGTAACGCACGATGTTAAGGCTTGGGATGTGGAACAGTTCATGGTCGATGTGTTGGAAAGCATTAAAAGTTAAACCGGGAGATAAATCCGGGGTATCCGTTACATTTGGAAAGTTAGGAATTTGAAGTTCACAATTTGCAATTAAATGTAGAATGGGTCGGTAAAGCCAGTATTGTAGGATGGGCCGGCGCGACCTTCCCATCGGGTTGTTGTAATAATCAGCTCCGTGGGAGCGACAGATAGTAGCCAGCGGTTTTAACCGCTGGTGATCATCCGCCCTGCCAATGAGTCCCATCGGGACGACACAAAAATCCAAACTAAAATCATTCTTCCCGAATAACCTGTTTCTGGCCGTTGATGGCGACTACCAACCCTTCCTCACTTTCTGCCAGAAAAGGGGCCATTTTCACCATCGCCCGTTCATTAAATTTAATCACGTGACCGCTTTGCTCAAGATAAAGACTGTCATCCTTCAGGAATAAACCTGCGGGTTCCAGTTTTAATCGCCTTTTTGTATTGAGCAGCAGGGAAATGTCATTTCCATTTAGCTTCAGATCGATGACAAATAGCGCAGTATCCTCATATTCGAAATAAACCTTTTCCCTTCTGTCGCCCAGCATATGGGTTACATAAAAGCCATTCTCGTCCTTTTCAATGGCAGAATTCAAATAGCGGATAATGGAAGCTTTTTCGACTGGACCACCGTCATTTATCCAGCGACCGTGTTTATCCATACGAAAATTGGCATCTTCTTTCGTGATGACAATGGTTTCCTTGTTGTTGAGGGACGACTTATTCATGAATTAAATCCAACAAAAAACAGAAAGCAATGCTTTCACATTTTTCCACGCATAGATTTAAAGACCCATTTGAAGGGGAACAGCATGGAGACTTCTTTTTGATAATGTTTATATTGATCACCGAATTGCCAGATCAGCTTGCGTTCTTCGAGAATGGCGCCGATGAAAAAATACAAGGTGAAGATAACTTTTGCGATCAGATCTATATCCGAAATAGTCGCAGAACTGCTCCAGATCAGACATATTCCTGCCAGGTACCAGGGATGTCGGGTTATGCGCAACAGACCGTCTGTTTTGAACTCACCGGTGCTGGTTAGGACCCTGTGAGTGGTGTTTGAGAAGATCTGGCGTAGACCGGAAAACTGAAGCATATCGTAACTCAAGACTCCTCCAACAAAAAGCAGTACAGCTCCAATGAAAACGATAACTCTAACCAGATCCCAAGCACCGGAAAATCCGAAGATAACAGTCTCGGGCAGGCTGCGGGTGTACAATCCGGCTGCTGCAAATGTTATGACCGAGACAATATTATAGAAAAGCCGGTGATACTTATACAGGCCATGCAACCTGTTTTCGCAGGCTTCCAGTATAAAGCGGGCAATCATAAAACTGTGCAGAGCACACCAGCCAATCCACACCAAACTTAATAACAGGTAATCAACTCCGGTCATATTCTTTTTTACTGCCCATATTAATCAAATTTGTCGCTTCAGGAGTTCTGCAATTATGTCTCCAAAGTAAGCAAAACACAATCGAAGTTATAAGTCTGTATGTTGATTGTTTTAGCCGTCACAAATTCTTTATCTGAGGTCTTAGTTTAATTCAAAACACTAAATCCTCACCCAAAGGTGGGCTCAAATCTACAATTTAAAATGTTTTATACAGTTGCATGGCAACACAACCTGTAAATCTGAAATCTAAAATCGTAAATCTAAAATAAAAAAACCGCCAACCGAAAATTTTCTAGACCGATCAACCATATGTTTTTTCCATATGTTTTTACTATTGAAAATGAACAAAAACGATGGATCAATAAATCCGTAGTCGTCTTTTACAGGATTAAAAATCAACATAAATGGCATAAAAACAGAAGCTTAAGGAATTAGATTTCTTTATTCATCAAAAACGCTGATGCACTTTTCACCATTTTTCTTTGACATCGTCTGGCATCATCGATAGGTACATTATGTCGGTTTTTTTAAGAAATGATGACGACATTGTTTGTCAGGATGGAATGATACGTTAATTTCCGAGATACAAAAATATGCCAAAAGAAACCATTCTTCGAAATATTGTAATGCTGCGAATGATTCCGAGAGAGCCTGGTTCTGTTACAGCGGATGTCCTAAGGGAGCGACTTGAGGACGAAGGGTTTAAGATGGATTTAAGAACTATTCAAAGAGATTTGAATAAGACCAGCTCGGTTTTTCCTATTGTGGATTTCAAGACACCGCATTCAAATGCCAAATACTGGTGTTGGAGCAGGGATGCGTCCTTGTGGGATATGCCGAAAATGGATGTTATGACGGCACTGACCTTTAACTTGGTGGAATCGTTTCTTAAAAGGCTGATACCGCAGTCCATGCTCAATTTTATGACTCACCATTTCCAACGGGCGGAGCACTTGCTTAAAAGAAAAGGAAAATCGACCTGGGGCAAATGGAACAAGAAAATATCCGTCATTCCAAGGGGGGTACAATTGATACCCCCAAAGATAAATCAGGAAGTGTTTGAAACAGTCTTTAAATGCACCATCGAAGAAACAATCCTTCAAATAGATTATTTAAAGCGAAATACCAAAAGTGCCAGTCAGTATGTGTTAAATCCCCTGGGATTGGTTTTCAACCAGGAAGTTGTCTATCTTGTGGCGACAAAAAAGGACAATGCCACCATCCAACATTTTGCATTACACCGTATAAAATCAGCAGTTATATCAGAACAACCTGCCGATCTTCCTAAGGGTTTTGAATTGAAATCGTACATCGAACAGGGTGCTTTTCAATATCTTATTGAAAACAAGCCCATAATTCTCAAGGCACTATTCGATAGCAGTATTGCCGGCCACTTATACGAGTCAAAACTCTCATCCGATCAAAAACTAAGCGAACAAAAAGACGGCAGGGTTTTGCTTGAAGCCAAAGTAATGTTTGGTTCAGCCCTGAAATGGTGGTTGCTGGGTTTTGGGGATGGCGTGGAGGTTTTGGAACCGGAGATGCTCAGAAAGGAGTTTAAGCAGATAGCGAAAAACTTAAGTGACAAGTATAGGTAAGGATATATCCGATTATAAACAATGCTCAACCCTATTCGGGATGGATTGTTTTTTGCCCTAACAGAGTTATGAAAGGATGATGTTTAATACAATAACGTAATAGTAACGCCACCTTTGCTTAAGAAAAAGAACGCTATAGGCGTTCATTATATTAGCCTATGGTCAGCGAGCATGCGAGCGTCACCATAGGTTAGGTGATCAAGCCCAATCGAGAATGTTGAAAACGTTCATTAATTTGAATCGGTTCTTTTTAGTTTTGTAGAACAATCTGTTTTTAGAAAGAAAACTCAACCAATTAACTAAACATGGAACAGCTGACTGACTTAAAAGCGATCTTGCATTCGAAACGGGCCAACCTCTATTATCTTGAACATTGTCGGGTGATGCAAAAAGACGGTCGTGTATTGTATCTCACTGAAGATAGGAAGGAGTATCAATATTGGAACATCCCCATTGCCAATACCACTGTGATAATGCTCGGTACAGGAACGTCTATAACCCAGGCTGCAGTCAGAATGCTGGCCTCTGCAGGTGTGTTGATCGGTTTTTGCGGTGGGGGAGGTACACCTTTGTTGGCAGCAGCCGAAGTAGAATGGCTCAACCCCCAAAGTGAATATCGACCAACTGAGTATGTTCAGGGTTGGCTATCCTTCTGGTTTGATGCTGATAAAAGACTTGCCGTAGCAAAAGTTTTTCAAAAAGCTCGTATCGATTTCATCATTTCTACGTGGACTAAAAGCAGGGATCTCAAACAGGAAGGATTTATGTCTGATGATGAGCTTGTCCAGCAAGCCCTCGAAATCGCAAAATCCAACATTGAACAAGCTTCCAGTGTTGGTAAACTACTCCAGTTGGAGGCTGAACTGACAAAAAGGCTTTATAAACTAGCCGCAGATATCACCCTCAATAAGGAATTTACCAGGAACAGGGAGTCCTCCGATCTTGCCAACAGCTTTTTAAATCACGGGAATTACCTGGCCTATGGATTGGCCGCTTGCACTTTGTGGGTTTTGGGCATTCCACATGGTTTTGCCGTGATGCACGGTAAAACCCGTCGCGGCGCGTTGGTATTTGACGTAGCTGATCTGGTCAAAGATGCCATTGTGCTCCCCTGGTCCTTCATCTGCGCTAAAGAGAACGCTACCGACCAGGAATTCCGCCAACAATGCCTGCAAGCATTCACTGACCACAAAGCCCTGGACTTCATGTTCGATCAGGTAAAGGCTGTGGCTCTGAAGAAGGATTGGGAGGTTTGATTGTGATAGAGTATGAAAGTTTAAGCTGCCTATTCGGCAGTACATAATTTGAGCAACTTTAAAAATACTTTTTCTAAGCTACCTATACGGCAGTAAATAAAGAATTACTTGATGCTGACAAAAGAGCCCTTGTTCATAAAGCAGGTTTTGCATAAAGCATCTGCAATATCATGATCAATGTAAACAAAATTATTACTCTGTACATATTTTTGTACCTATGATTTTATTTCAACTATAAAATTACTTGGCAAATAATGAAAAATAAGTCTATATTAGTTCATCAATATAAGCAAGGAAGTTATATAGCATTCTCCAGATAAGAATTACAAAATATTGAAGTGTATACAGATATTCAGATCGACTGAAAACAGAAGAGTAAAAAACCATGATGGTAACCTTCGTCTCTCAATGTGAAAAGAAAGCCCTTAAAAAAACCAGAAGGGTGCTGGACGCGTTTGCCAATAGGATTGGCGACAACACCTGGCAAACCATCATCACCGAAGAGGGGCTCAAAGCCGTCAAAAAGCTACTGCGTAAAACGGCTACCAAAAACACCGCAGTCAGCTGTCACTGGATCAGAAGTCGATCTCGCAGCCAATTTTTATGGGTGGTAGGAAACAGGAATAAATTTAATGATCAAGGGTTTGTACCGGTGAACTATACTGAAAAAGACATTTTGAATAATCAGTTCGAGAATGACTGGAAGTATTTGCCTGTAATCAAATCCCTGACAGCGTTTGTTGGACTATTCCATGACTGGGGTAAATCTTCCGCATTGTTTCAAGAGAAGTTAAATCCAAAAAGCGGGAACAGATACAAAGGAGATCCTTTACGACACGAGTGGATAACTTGTTTATTGTTACGTGCCCTGATCCGGCACAATGGCGGGTATTCAGATGAACAATGGTTAACTGACTTAATCAAAGGTGAGGTTCAAGAAACGAAAATCATTGAAATTGCAAAAAACCAGGAGAAAAAGCCACTCTATAATCTGCCTTCAGCAGCAAAAATAATTTGTTGGCTGATACTCGCCCATCATCGGCTTCCAGTTGCCGATAACCTCGATAAATGGAGAGATAATCATGCCGACAACATCGAAATTATGTTAAAGCGAATTACAAAAAGTTGGGGATACGAAAACCGTTATGATGAGGATGAATACAAGAAAAGACTGGATAGCTGCTTTTCGTTTCCAAAGGGATTAATGCTGGAATCAGGTGGAAAATGGAGAAAAGAAGTCCAGAAACATGCATCACGTTTACTAAACAACTTAAATCTGATTCAGGAGGCATATGACGATGGGAGCTATCGATCCATACTTCACCACACAAGGCTTTGCCTGATGTTAGGCGATCACTATTACTCTTCTCAAAAGGAGGCAGATAAAAAATGGAAAGAGCCTGTTAGTTTGTATGCTAATAGTGATCATTCCGGTTACAGACAAAAGTTGGATGAACATCTTTTTCACGTTGCTAAAACTGCAATCAATATAGCTCATAATTTACCGGTTTTTGAAAAACAACTTCCTCGTACTGACGATATACGATTTCTAAGAAGATCAAGTTCCACTCTTTACCGCTGGCAAGACAAAGCGGTTGAGCAAATCAACCGCTGGAAAAGCAAAGAAAATGTTGAAAAATGCGGCTTTTTTGCGGTCAATATGGCTAGTACAGGATGTGGAAAAACGGTCGCTAATGCTAAGGTTATGAGGGCTTTATCTGAAGACGGACAAAGTTTGCGCTACGTACTGGCACTGGGGTTAAGAACCCTGACATTGCAAACAGGAGACGAGTATCGTGAAAGAATCGGACTTGATGATACGGAATTGGCAGTGTTGATCGGTTCAAAAGCTGTGATTGACTTGCATAAGCAGGCGAAAAAAGATGAGCAATCAGAAAGCCTTGCATCATCCGGTTCCGAGTCTTCCCTTGAAGCGCTGATGGATGAAGACATTGATTTTGATTGTGACATTCCAGAAGAGAAACTATCCACAGTTCTGAGTTCTGAAAAGGATAGAAAGTTCCTCCATGCTCCGGTACTGGCCTGCACGATAGATCACATGATGGGAGCAACCGAAACAACACGAGGAGGTCGATTCATTCTCCCTTCACTGCGACTGATGTCTTCAGACCTTGTCATTGATGAAATAGACGATTTCACAGGAGCCGATTTAATCGCAATCGGAAGACTTATTCATTTAGCAGGTATGTTAGGTCGGAAGGTGATGATATCTTCAGCGACGATTCCACCTGATATGGCTGAGGGATATTATAATGCATATAGATCCGGATGGTCGGTCTACAACAAAATGCACGATGCCTCCAACAATGTTATAGGCTGCGCCTGGATTGATGAATTCAATACCAAAGTAAACGCCATTAAGGTTTCAGACCTGGAAAGCCAAGCATATGAAAAACATCATAAGGAATACATAAAACACCGTATTTCCAAACTAAAGCAGCAGAAACCGAAGAGGAAAGCCGGAATTATCAAATGTCGGTCTGCAATGGAAGATTGTGAATTTGAACTTGATGAAACAAAGCAGGAAAGCTATTTCAACCTGATCAAGGATGCAACTATTGCCAAGCATGATTTAAAT
>JAKSDL010000276.1 GCA_022360105.1 Pseudomonadota bacterium | reverse complement strand
TGGGAGTGATGATGGCCCGGTGCATGGGCGTGGGATGCGATCTGTGCCGGCTCCGTTTTCACGGTCTGCGATTCTCTCGTGGGCAGAACCGGATCAAACAGCAAAGCAGGATTCACATCACCATAAGCACTTGGAACAATGGGGGCGTCGGGGTTGATCTGTTTTAACCGAGCGGTGATCTCCCTTTGCCGGGGGTCCGCAAGCTGATCCGTTTTATTCAGTATCAGCAGGTCAGCCGCCTTGATTTGACTGGTGGCGATGTCATACTGATCCAGCAGTTCTTTGAAGTTCAGGCCGTCCACCAGGGTGGCGACCGAATCGAAGCGGACCAGGTCGGTGAGTTCGTCCAGCTCTTCCAGCAGATTAAACGGATTGGCAAGCCCGGTGGTTTCAAGGAGAATGAAATCAGGGTGATAGGATTTGAGAAGATCATGAACCGCAGACTTGAGGTTTCCAACCAGCGTACAGCAAACGCACCCTTCATCCATTTCGGTCACCGCGAAATCCTGATTCAATAGTTTTGCATCCAGACCGATTTCTCCGATTTCGTTTTGGATCACCGCCGTAAACCGGCTGGCCTGGCTTTGATATTCGATAAAATGCTGCAGGAATGACGTTTTTCCCGATCCCAGAAAACCGGTCACCAGGATCAGTTGAGGACGATTATCGATCCCGGAGATTTCTTTGCTTTCCGGGCTGAAGGTTCCGATCCGATCGGCCTGCCACCACAATTCATCGATAAATTCGGGAGGAATGGGCAAGCCTGTTTGCCAATCGGTTTGATTCGTTTGCGGATCGGTTTTATCACTCACCACCGTTTCCGGGAGCGCCAGGTTTTTGGCTCCAAAACCGGCAGTGATCCGTTTCAGTTCGATCGTTTCGGAAACGAGTTGTTGAAAACTTCCCTCGTCATCATCATACACAAAGCTGTTGCCGGGCGATGAGGTGACGCCAAAGCTATCCGGGGCTTCTCCCAGGTTAAACGCGAGGGACGCAACGAGCACTTTGAAAAACCGGTATGCGGTGTCAAAGGCCGGAAAATCCTGATCAATCCCACCAGGCGGTACAATTTCGACCCGGTTGTTGTCTTTGGAAATCGAAATGCCGTTTTTGGAGACAACCACCTGCTGTGAAAGGCTTTCCAACCCAAGCAGCAGGGCGTCCTGTGATGTGCTTAAGGAAAGACTGACCGTGCCGATATGAAACGCCTCGCGAAACTGGGGATACAGCAGAAAACTGCGAATTTTTTCCTGGTAATCCTGCCTTTGGGTTTGTACTCCGGCCTGAACCGATAGTTGTTCCACCAGGTCTTCGTCGCTGGCCGGAAAATAAGCCAGATCAAACAGGCCGCTAAACCAACCGTCAGCTTCCGAATATTGAGCAAACGCAATCCCGAAGACTCCCGGCAGGTTCGCCACTTTTAAGGTCCATCCTTCAAAGTCGGCTGAGGCATCTTTCAGCCCTCTCCAGCCGATCGTATTCCTGATTCCCGGCACCAGGTTGGTGCGAATCAGAATGCTGCGCAGTATTTCTTGAATCCCTTCCTGTGGGGCTTTGTCGTCAAACCTGGGATGCAGGAGCGAAAGCTTCATGGCGAAACCTGTTTGGTTGTGGGGTTAAAAATTCGGAACAGGGATAGATGACCTATCCCCATTCCCAAGGTTATCAGGTGTTACCGAATTCGATGGTATCACCGTTGCCGAGGTAGGCCGTATCCGCCGAACGATAGCGGGCTGTTCCCCTGATCACGGGATAACCGGCTGCGATGAACTTCTTGGCACACAACACGCCTGTGCAATGGTTGCAGCCTACTTTCTCAAACCCGTATTTACCGAGCGAGATCACAAGGTCATCATATTTCGGGTCCCAGTCGTCAAAGGGCGAAATATGCAACCCACCGTAAATGCCGTAGAGGTTGTCATTTTCGTATTGGATCTCCTTGTACGCGGTTTCTGCGAACCGGATAATGCCCTGGTGACAGCAACCGGTGACACTCACCAATCCTTTGTCCTTGACGTTGAAATACAGCGATTGCTCGCCGAACACGCGACAGATAATCGGAATGGCAAACACATAGGAGGCAAATCCGGGAATCACCTTGTGCAAGCCCGGTTTGATATAGGTGACCTCGCCCTGGTGGCCGCAATCCTTGATGTATTGTCGACCTTCTTCGTAAAACCCTTCCGGGCAATAGATGGGAATTCTGTTATCGTACTTGAGCGTGACCGGAAGCCCCCAATAGTGGTCGAAATGCTCATGGGAGATGAACAGGGCTTCGATTTCCCTGTTTTCCAGCATTTTGTCGATCCCTTCCCTTTTAAAGCTCTCTTCGGTCCAGGCGTAAGACCAGCCGGTATCGAGCAGGAATTTTCTTTTTTTGCCGCTCAGCTCTTCAACTTCGATCAGGGCCGCATATCCGCCGGCATTGTCTACGCTGACGCAGTTATCCTCGATCACTTCCCAGGCTTTATCCAGGTCGTGGGGCAGGTATTGCTTGATTTTGGCTATTCCTTCCTGGTACGATCCTTTTCCCAGCCCCTTGCCGTTGCCGAACGGCGGCCAGTTGTAATCGTACTGGTTGACCAGCAGGCCACCGGCATTTTTAATGTCGTGCATCAGGGT
>JAKSDL010000082.1 GCA_022360105.1 Pseudomonadota bacterium | reverse complement strand
CTTGGGAAGAGAAGACCTGTCACTGTCGCTGCTGAAATTTTTAACTTTCTCAATTCAGCGACAAAAAACTGGGACTTTTATTTTTTTACCGGATCGGTTGTTTCTACAATTATAGATACCTTTGAAAAGCTGAAAGCAAGTGTTGCCAATGGCTATTGTCTTTCCGGACCCAGCGAGCATAGCCTGGCATGTGGCGCTATTGCCAATTGGCAATTGTACCGGCGTTCCTATGCGATTGTTGTTACCAGCGGAATGGGAGACGAACTCAAGGGAACCCTGCAAAATCTAAAGCAGAGTAAAGCCCGGGGGTTTGTCATTGTTGCAGAATCAAATCCTGGTGTCTGGTTTCCTTTTCAAGGATGCAATTATGAAGAGGACGATATTGTCAGCGTTATGGAAGCAAGAGACTTGCCGGTTGTCTCATTTACAGATTCTGAAAACATGCATGAGGATTTAACCAAGGCATTTACTTATTTCAATCAAAATAAAGGTCCGGTGGTGCTGTTACTTTCAACAAAAGTGTTGATGGCAACAGAGCAGTTGGAAACACCGATCCAAATCTCACCAGTTACCGAAACCATTCAGTATGATGACAAAGATCTGGATGATATTGTGAATATTATCAACAATGAAAAATGCAGGGTAACCTGGCGATGTGGTTTTTTATCAGATGAAGAATATCAACTTGTTAAAGAAATAAGTGAAAAGGCTGGCATTGTCTTGGTTGACGGGCTAACCAGACCGGGGTCTATTCCCGCATACAAAAACGGCGTATTGACAAGAAACTATTTTGGAACGTTTTCGCTGTACGGTTATTCTAAAAAGATCTATCGCTACCTGACTGACAAGGGAAAAGTTAGAAACAAAAACGAGCAGATACTTTTTTTCCTAAAATCAAAAATCAGCCAAATCAGTTCTCCTTTTTCCGAAGCATCTTTAAAAAACAAATTTCGCATTGTACAGGTAAACAACAATCCTTCGCATATTGCACCTTTTGCTGACTACCATTGTCAAATGAACCTGTTGGATTTTTTAGTCCTTCTGAAAAGCAGGTTGGACATTTCCAATGAAGTCCTGGAATTTAGGAGAGATACCATCAACAAAACAACCATTGAGAAAGACACCTTTAGCAAGTCGATTCCCGTTCAACCGATGTTTCCAAATTATTTTTTCACCCAACTCAGTTCAACCGTTGAACAATTGATCACAAAAGATGAATATAGCTACACAGGCATCTATGATGTCGGAAGAAACGGGGTTTCCGCCTTTCGTAATATCGCGCGAACCGGTCCGGGTTTCTCAGGGTGGTACGGCAGGGCGTTAATGGGGGATGCACTTCTGGCAGTAAACAGTCTGGCTGTAACATCCGAAAACAACATTCTGGCATTTATAGGGGATGGTGCAAAAAATATGGTTCCGGATATCAGGGCAACCATGGTCGACAATATCCTTCACCAACGAAAAAATCTTGATATCAACATCAGCATTTTTTATTTAATCAACGGTGTCTTCTCGCTAATATGCTCATTCCAGGAATCGTTTATGTATAGCAGGAGCAGGAGGCCCATGAACTGCCATAGTGTTCTTGAGTCCGAAAGCTCATTTGACCTTGGCAACATCAGGGTTAACCAACATGTTATTGAAAAATACGATCATCACCTTATTGATACAGCCTTAAGAAAAAAAGGAGAGATAAATCTCTTCTATGTTTTATTATCCCACAACAACAGTGGAGATGGCCTCTCCCTCGCCTCGATAAAAAGTTATAGCTGGCAGGATGATTAAGGAGCAAGTGTTATGAATCGCAATAGAGGTCCGTTAACTGGAGTAAAGGTTCTGGATTTATCAATGATTTTTCCGGGACCCTTGGCTGCCATGTATCTGGGAGATTTGGGTGCCTCGGTCATCAAAATTGAAAACCCCAGGCTTGGCGATCTTGGCAGACAGATGGGAAATCCGTTGCCTACAAGTGAAACCAATGGCAAGCCCGATAGCGCAATTTTTTATATGTGCAACCGTAACAAAAAATCCGTAACGGTCAACATCAAAAGGAAAGAAGGACAGGAGATCATCCACAAATTTCTGGAATCAACGGATATTCTGGTTGAAAGCTATAGCCCGGGAACCCTGGATAAAATAGGTCTTGACTACGGAAGCCTGAAAAAAAAATACCCCGGGCTGGTTTTTTGTCACGTTTCCATGTTTGGAGCGAGTGGTCCTTATTCTCAAAAAACAGGACATGATGGCAATTGTCTGGCTTATACCGGATTGCTAAATCAAAACCGTTCAATAGATGGCACACCCCAAATACCTGGATTTCAAATGGCAGATATTGGTGGGGGAGCTTATATTGCGTTGATATCGATTTTAGCGGCTTTATTTTATAAAGAAAGAAACAAGACAGGACAATTTTTGGACGTGGCGCTGCTTGACGGAGCTCTAAGTTTTCAAAGCTTGCCGCTAGGATTGTTCCGAGGGGAGGATAAACAAATCAGGAACAATACCGTT
>JAKSDL010000020.1 GCA_022360105.1 Pseudomonadota bacterium | reverse complement strand
TGAAGTATCAGTTCAAGGTTTTTTTCCTTAATCAAGGCCTGGAAAAGGTTTATTTTCAATGGGGATTCGGGAACTGTTTCCAATTCTTTGAATGGTAGTAGTTCCAGATCTCTTTTTGAAACCGATTCAACAGAAGCGTGAAATCGGCGAAAGTCTTTATCCTGAATCTCAATCAATTCACCCAATTGAATTCTACGGGAACTCAGCAGGTGTCGAGCCTCTTCTCCCGCCAAGGTAAACTGCTGATTTATATTGATTACATCTTCGAATATGAAATAGGACACAGATAGCCTTGCCAGAAATTGATTTCAAGGAATAATCTTAATTCTAGGAAAATAAAAACCTCGCATATTTGATCCGACCTTACAACCGTTTCCAATAGAAGAACGATTTGTATGAGTCTTGCTGGCTTAAAATTAGACAATACTTAAGCAACAATATCCTGCAAACACATTATCTTCACACTTTAGACAACAAGAGGAGATTTCATGGCTGATAAGCTTTCCCAACTAAAAAATATGACGATCGTAGTAGCCGATACCGGGGACATCAATTCGATCAGGCAATACAAACCCGAAGATGCTACGACTAATCCTTCCCTGCTTTTCAAGGCTGCCCAAATGGAACAATATCGGGATCTTGTATCTGAAGCCGTGACATTTGGAAAGAACCAGGGAGGTGGATTGGCGCAGGAACTGGAAAACATTTTGGATAAATTGGCAGTAAATTTTGGCAAGGAAATCTTAAACTCCGTTCCAGGCAGAGTCTCCACAGAGGTAGATGCGCGACTTTCATTTAATACAGAGGAAACGATTAACAGATCCAGAAAACTGATTGACCTATACGAAAAGGAAGGAATTCCCAGAAACAGAGTTCTAATCAAGATTGCTGCTACATGGGAAGGAATTAAAGCCGCCGAAGTTCTGGAAAAAGAGGGAATTAACTGCAATCTGACCCTGCTGTTCGGCTTTGGTCAGGCCGTTGCCTGTGCCGAAGCAGGAGCATTTTTGATTTCACCTTTTGTTGGTAGAATACTGGACTGGTTCAAGAAAAATGAAGGTGCTGACTATACAGCTGAGAGTGACCCGGGTGTTTTATCAGTTAAAAGAATTTATCAGTACTACAAAAAATTTGGCTATAATACCATCGTTATGGGAGCCAGCTTCAGAAATGTCGGCGAAATCGAAGCTCTGGCAGGTTGCGACAGATTGACGATAGGTCCCAATTTCCTTGATGAACTGATGGAAAGCCAGGAAGATCTGTCAAGAAAACTGAGCCCCGATATGGATTTTCCTGCAGACATGGACCGGATCGAAATGGATGAAAAGGTTTTTCGCTGGATGTTAAATGAAGATGCCATGGCGACTGAAAAACTGGCAGAAGGAATCAGAAACTTCAGCAAGGATCTGGTCAAGCTGGAAGAGTATGTAAGAGGTTTTTAGATTGATCAAGGTATATCTTCAACGCGGTGATCTTTATGTTTAAGTCAAGAATATCAAACTCTATCACCGCTAAAATGGCTTCCATGTTTAAAAAAGGCTCCTCAAACAGGGATACCCGCTACCAATCCCGGTTCATCACTCTTGAAAATGGACTTGGCTTAAGCCTGGTGTCATTTCCAGGTGTTAAGACTGTTAGCTTAAGGTGCTTTGTTTTCGTGGGATCAGTTTATGAATCCAGGGAAAACAGCGGCATCTCCCATTTCCTTGAGCATATGCTTTTTCGCGGAAACGAAACGCTGGGTGATGCAGCCACCATGAGTGTGAAAATGGAAGAGCTTGGCGGTGAGTTTAATGCTGCTACATCGTTTGACCAAACAGAGTTCTGGCTGGATATTCACCTGGATTACCTAAAGCAGGGGATTGAAAGATTCTGCCAATTTATCCAGTTTCCGCTGTTTGAACAGCTGGAAACGGAACGATCCATTATTCTGGAAGAAATTCTGGGGGATTATAATGATGAGAATAACTTGATCGATCTGGACAGTTTGACATCGAACCTCCTTTGGCCGAATCACGCAATGGGAATGCCGATTATTGGGACCGTTGAAACCGTCAAGAAAGTCTCAAAGCAAGATCTGATAAACTGGCATGACAGGTTTTATATTCCTTCCAATATGATTATTGGAATAGCAGGAGACATCGATTTGGGTCAGATTATAGACTCCATTAATAGTCAGTTTTCAGTGGGTAAATCTAAAAGAATTAAAAATTATCCGCAAATTCATGCCAAACCAAAAATCGGGGATCAGTTATCCCTGGTATTCGATAAAGACAATCAATTCAGTATTCAATGGTCTTTTCCTGTTTATGAGTTGACACGGAATTTGCGGATTCAGTATGAACTTCTTCAGAGGATACTGGACGGTGGGAATAGCAGTCGATTACAGCGGATGATTCGTGAGGAAAAGGGACTGGTATACGATATTTCGTTGGATTCAACCTATTTCAATACAGGAATAATCATGTCTGTCCAGTCTGTGGTTGGCGTTAACCGATTGTCTGAGTTGATGGATGCCTTGGTTGAACTTATAAATGACTTGGTTGAGAAAGGAGTCACGGAACAGGAGTTAAGAGTAGCGAAAGCAAGGTATAAAGCGGCTTTGGAATGCAACAATGATACTGCCCAGGGAATTTTGTACGATTCGCTGATGCCGAGACTGACTCCGTCAGGGGCTGAATATAGAGATATACTGCCAGTTTTGACCGAGGCTACTATTGATTCCGTTAATTCAACGCTCAAACAGTTGTTGGATCAGCATCTCACAACATTCGTACTGGTCGGTCCTTGGGGGGAGAGTGAGGAAAAAATGCTCAAAACAAAGCTTCAGCCTTGGATTAGCGGCAAAAACATATCGTAAAACCGTGGAAAAGTTTTTGAGACGCAACCAGGATCTAAAATTGTCACCTCGGGAACCTTTAGTCCGGCCAGAGAAAACGACATTGCCATGCGATGATCATCATAGGTTTCCAATTCAGCACCTTGTAGCTTACAATTGCCTTGAATGCTGAGTCCATCTTCCCATTCTTCAACCGAGGCTCCCAGCTTTCTTAATTCAGCAACCACAGCGCTGATTCTATCGCATTCCTTGATTCTCATATTACCAACATTGCGGATGTAACTTGTACCTTTGGCAAAAAGACTGATAACAGCCAAAGTCGGAGCAACATCACTCATGGTGTTCATATCAACATCCACAGCTGAAAGGTCGTTTCCCTGAATGCAGACTTGGTCTTTATTCCAGGATACCTGACATCCCATTTTCTCTAAAATTCCCAGCAAGCCTATATCACCCTGCGAACTGTTTTTTGTCAAACCTTTTACTTTGATTTTTCCACCGGTGATAGCCGCCATGCCGAAAAAATAAGAAGCTGAGGATGCATCTCCTTCAATTTCATAGTTGCGCCCTACATATTTTTGAGGAGAAATGCGAAGATCCTGCTCACCTTGCCAAGTGCAATCAGCGCCAAAATCAGTCATAATTCTCTGCGTCATTTCCACATAGGTGCGTGAAACCAGTTCGCCAGATATATGGATCTTGGTGTCTTTTGCAGCGTATGGAGCTGCCATCATAATGGCGCTTACGTATTGTGAGCTTTTATCGCCAGGAATTGAAAGATCACCACCATTCAGGCCACCCCCGGTTATTTGCACGGGAGGACAGCCTGTGTTGTTAATATCCTTCACTTCAACACCCAGACTGTTGAGAGTGGTAATCAGATCACTAATCGGGCGCTGCTGCATACGTTCGTTACCATTGAGAAGATAAGTGTCTTTTCCCAGGGGCAACATGGCAGTCAAAAACCGGGCAGCTGTTCCTGCATTACCAACATATAGTTCTTCACTACAAGGAGCCAGATACCCATTACAGCCATTGATAAAAACAGTGTCATCATCTACTTCGCAATGAATCCCCAATGATTTGCAGATTTGAATCATATAGTGCGTATCATCGGAGTGTAACAGACCGGTTAATTTGCTTTCTCCCTTTGCTAATGATGCAATAAGTAGTGCTCGATTGGTCAGACTTTTTGAGCCGGGAATACGAATGCTGCCGTCTATGGGACCTGATACAGGTATGATGAGTGATTGTTGAAGCTCCATAAGATTTGTGCTTTTTGGGAATTCCTAAGTGCCTGTCCTACTGTGAATGGTAAAAACAGGATTTGGGATTGTACAGAATTATGATTAGAGAAATAAAAGACTTGAAATAGAATTCTATCCGGAAGGTTTAGAGTCGATCAAGACATCGATCTCTCCAAATGCCACTTCATCTCCAATTTCCAGCTGTCTGGATGTAAAAGGAGCGTGGGTGTGCCCCATAACCAGTCGGTCGGAGTCATCATCAACAAAATCTTCCGCATCTCCGTGAACAACCGGTCCCCCTACATCTATTTTTTTGACATTGACTTTGATTTCGAAGGATTCCTTGATTTTGTCGTAATATTCATCCGTAATCCCTGGCCTGTCTGCTTTTGCCTTCATTTTTTTCAGCCAATTCAGAGCTACAATATCGCTGTAATGTCCATAGGATTTATAACCATTGCCTGCTTTTACTCTGAAAATGAAGATTGTGGTGTCGATTGGATGAGCTGAAGGAATCGGCTGAATTTCCAAGCCTCCATAGTCGTTCCAGACTTCTCGGTCCAGGTCGTGAAACAGCATGCAATCGTTGTAATCCAAGCCACTGCCTTTAAACAGCGCATTGAGTTTGGTGACTATGGTCGATTTGACAGTGCTGGTCGCAAATATCTTGATCTTGCGTTTAGGGTGAATGAGCGAATGAAGCCCCGCGAAATGGTCATCGTGAACGTGGGTAAAGAACACTCCTTCAATTTGTTGAGGTTTGATACCGAACGATTTAAGAGTCCACAAAATGTTTGGTCCTGCATCCATCAGGAACAACTTACGGTTATACATAATGATGCTGCTTAAACAAGGCCTTGTGTGATCCCACCCATCGCCTTCGCCCGAATGGATGATGGCAAAGTAATAGTTGGGTAATCGAACTTTGGGTAGCGTATAGGAAGGTTGGTATTTATGATGACGTTTTAAATTGAGGTCAACCTTAACGGATTGATCTTTATAGCTGATAGTAAAATGATTCAGCTTGTTTCGTTTAATAAAGACACCGTTTTTAATCTCCAAAGTCTCATCATTAAGATATAGACCGGTCATCAGTTCGTCTGAAGGAATAAATCTTCCTTGGGCAAACTTCAGTTTCATCGTTAAATACTCTGCGGCAAATTCAGGTGTTTCGCCAACTTCCCTGAATTCCTGCTCCGACACCAATCCATAGTTTCCCACAAAAATGTAGTCCATTTGTGCATCAACAAAGGATTTCTTTCCGATTAAAATTGGAGTGGAGGAGTTATTCGGATGGCCAGGGAGGATCATGCCCTGGTTGTAAAACATGTGAAGAACAGGGAATTCGGAGAGGTTGCAGAGGTCCCCATTTTGAATCATAACATCTGAAAGGAGAATGGCATTGGGACCGGACTCGTATTTGACCCCGTCTTTCTCAGTCATGGGAAGCAAACCCTTGGCGGAAAGATGCTTTATAGCGTCGGATGGGCATCCGCAAAGCAGTCGCAGGTCGGCTTCCGGTATTTCCAAGAGAAAAACACCGTCAAGAATTTTCCTTTTTGTGATTAATGCCATGAACGATAAAAATTAGATAAAACAACAAGTTAGAGTTGTTTTTTAAGTCATTCCTTATTTGGTACCTAATGTCTATAATATAGAAAGAAACGTAATTGAGAGCTATAAGTCCTTTTTCAGCAACCAATCCACTTTATCGTTGATAGCGAATGTCGTCTGCTTGTAAAGAGTAACATCTCTTTGTCTGGCCCATTCAAAAAACATTTCAATAACATATTGGAACATAGGATCGTTATGATTATCATCATTTAAATTTGATGTCGCTTGCACAAAATTAATAAGATTATGAAATTCCTCGTGTTTTAGCCCTATTAACCGTGCCACCTGCGATAGCATCATTCGCTCAGGTTCCAGGATCATACCATCGGCCATGGCCATGGAAATCAAATCCAGAATGAAGCTATAATGCAGCTTGTTTTTCTTAAGCTCCTGGAAAGTCTCGTTAATTTGCCCTTCATTAAATTTCTTCTGGGTAAAGATCAGTTTTTTATTTTTTTCCGACAATTGAAAACGATCTGCCATTTTTTTGAGCAGGTTTTTCTCTTTATCATCGAACTTGCCGTCTATTCGGGCCATATACCCGATTAACGAAAGATATTGGACTCTCAGGTTGGCTTTTTTATTATTTATATCCGGAAGTTTCATTTTTTTGGACATGGTAATCGCTGTTCTTAGAAGAGCGCGTCAATTGACCGATGAATCTATTCAAGTAGCCTGCCATTTGCTTTTCTTGTATATCGAATTTAAAAAAGATGCTATCAAAATATGATTGGTTAATCAAACCACTTAGACGATAACAAGATGATGTAATTGAAGATTGCAATCCATTCTTCGATATTCGTTAAAAAAACAAAAGAACTGGTGTTTTAATTAACTATCG
Organism: Pseudomonadota bacterium; assembly: GCA_022360105.1. The sequence continues at coordinate 1,649 of JAKSDL010000020.1, read as the reverse complement.
CCATGTCCAGCAATTCTCGATGATAAGCATTTTAGTTCTTTATACTAGCATAATTAAATTACAAAGTATCGGTTTGAAATGGGAATAACACTAAAGACACTAAGCGAACGGCTGGAATTAGAATATTCCGGAAAGGGTGAAACGTTGCTGACACACGTTTGTGGGCTCGAGAATATCGATCAGGGAGGGTTATCGTACATTACAAACCCCAGTGAACTGGCAAATCTTCCCACTCCGGCAGGCATCTTTGACTCCAGAAAAAAACAGCTTTCCGAATTTAAAATTTCACCTCAAGCGGCGATTATTGTACCTCCGGATATTAAAAGCGAAAGTCACAATCTCTTGTTTTCCGATGATCCCATGCTTCATCATTGTATGGCGGCTGAAATGCTGCATCCAGGATCAACACGTACCCGGAAGATAAGTAATCGGGCCAGTATAGCTGACAATGTTAAGTTGGGTAAGAATGTGACGATAGATAGCAATGCTGTTGTATATGATAACGTGTCCATTGGCGACAATACGGTAATTCATGCAGGGACAGTAATAATGAATGGGTCGACAATCGGAAATGATTGCCTGATTTATCCCAATGTCACCATCAGGGAAGAATCAAACATCGGAAACAGGGTGGTACTGCATCCCGGCGTTGTCATTGGAGCAGATGGATTTGGATTTTTTCAGAGAGAAGGCAGGAACCTGAAAATACCGCAGGTTGGAGTTGTGGTGATTGAGGATGATGTGGAAATTGGAGCAAACACTACAATCGACAGAGCTCGGTTTACGGAGACCGTTATTGGAAGAGGATCAAAACTGGATAACCTGATTCACATTGCACACAATGTGGAATTAGGAGAGGCATCCCTGATTGCGGCCCAATCAGGGATTGCAGGTAGTACCAAAACCGGAGACCATCTGATGATGGGTGGGCAATCCGGGGTGCGTGATAATCTGGTTTTGGGAAACAAAGTAACCTTATTGGCAAGAACTCTGGTTACCTCAAAAACAAACGATAATGAGATTGTAGCCGGTATGCCTTCCCGTCCACTGGAGGTCTGGCGTAAGGTGCAAGCACTGATTAACAGTCTTGACAGTCTATTCGAACGAATCAAACGCCTGGAAGCCTTTCAAAAAGAGTCGAATAAAACATAGCCGATATGCTCAAATCGGAGGATTTGTCCAATTCCAGTGTTGTCTCAGCTAAAAACAAACCGAAGCAAACAACATCAGGACTTTTATCGCAAGATAGAAGATCATGCCAATAGCAATGCTGCGAATAACATGCTCTGGGAATAGACCAAAGTAGACTGAAATTCCAATGAAAAGTGTTCCCATTGAAAAGTAACGTGCTGTCAACAGTCAACTTTCAGCTTAAGACATTACAATTGCAAGAAAAAACCGGCTGAGAGCTGATCGCTGATTGCTGAAAGCACCATACTTCGAAGTACCAAGTTGCTTTTAAAGCTTTTATTGGTATAGGTTAAACTGGTTTTCGTTCAGGCACTAATTAGAAGAGAAGAGATTTTTTGGTGACAAGCCGTGCATAAGCCCTCGGTGTCTGGTTATATAAATTACTTCTGATGTCAGGGAAAACTCTGATCGCAGAATCTTTATCCAAAAGTTTCCTGTAGAGTTCAAGTTGATGGAGC
>JAKSDL010000250.1 GCA_022360105.1 Pseudomonadota bacterium | reverse complement strand
GCATCGGTTTGCTGAAAAGTAAGAAATTGGCAAATCCAATGAAGCTTCTATCACCTAAATTAGATTACCTGCGAATGAAAAGATTCGATGAATTAATAGATAATACCCAAGTACTTGATTTATTTCATCCTGTCATAAAGGAATGGTTTATTAATAACATTGGTATACCCAGCCCGCCACAGGTTGAAGGCTGGCCAAAAATCAATGAAGGCAGGAATGTTTTGATATCCGCGCCTACCGGTACCGGTAAAACATTGGCGGCTTTTTTGGAAAGCATCAACCGTCTCTATATTATGGGGACCGAACAAAATCTTCCGGAGGGTGTATTTATACTGTATGTTTCACCTCTTAAGGCTTTAAATAATGATATATATAAGAATTTGGACATTCCTTTTGAGGGGATTAAGGAATTATGCCATAATAAGGGATTGCCTTTTCCAAATATAAAAAAAGCCGTTAGAACAGGAGATACGCCACAGTATGACAGGCAAAAAATGATTAAGAATCCGCCGCATATTTTAATTACCACTCCGGAATCTTTGTACCTGATGCTGACTTCAGTTAAGACTCACGATTTCTTGAAAAATGTAAAATATTTAATTGTTGATGAAATACATACCATGCTAGGGACAAAAAGAGGTGTTCATTTAGCCCTGTCCATTGAAAGGCTTGAGCATATTGCCTGTCAAATAACAGTACGTATCGGACTTTCAGCAACTGTGAATCCCATTGAATCAGCGGCATATTATCTTGCAGGGGGGCAATTGGAAAACCAAAAATGGCAGGGCAGGCCGGTTAGTATAATAAAGCCTGAGATGGAACGATGCAAGGATTTAACAATTCATCTTCCTGTAAAAGACTACCGGGTTTTGGAACAGGGATCGGTATGGCCGGAGATATATAACAGTATTATTGATTTGATAAAAAATCATAATAGTACAATTGTATTTGTGAATGACCGTGCAACGGCAGAAAGAGTTGCATCCAGTGTAAACAGTATCATGGATGAGGAATTTTGCAAGTCCCATCATGGCAGCATGTCAAAAAAAAGACGGCTATTCATAGAAGATCAATTTAAAACAGGAGAATTAAAATGTATTATCGCAACATCTACCCTTGAGCTTGGAATTGATATAGGCAGTGTGGATTTAATGATACAAGTGGCTTCACCTTTTTCCATTTCCAGCGGACTTCAGCGGTTAGGCCGTGCAGGGCACAACCTTTCATCAATAAGCAAGGGGAGGATTATTCCAAAAACCAGGGGTGATCTATTATATGCTACGTTTACTTCAAAACAGATGCTAAAGGGGGATATTGAAAAAGAAGAAATTCCGCTGAATTGTCTGGATGTACTTTCACAGCACATCGTATCCATGTCATGTCATAAGAGATGGCTGGAGGAAGATATATTGGGTGTTGTTCAAAGTGCATATTCATACAGGTTTTTAAAGAATGACTTGACAATGGAGCCCATTTTATCACCATATTATCGAGCGATTAATGGGTTTGTCTCGATAGATTGTTTCCTGGTCTTAG
>JAKSDL010000132.1 GCA_022360105.1 Pseudomonadota bacterium | reverse complement strand
TGTGGCTGCATGGTGATGCCGCCAGAAAGCGGAACATTGCATCGCAATCATTGTTCGCACTGCCTCTTCAGCCTGCATGTCGATATGCGCGTAGGCGATCGTCGTTCGGGCTGCCGGGGACTGATGGAGCCTATAGGGATTTGGGCTCCGGCAAGGAAAGATTGGTCGATAATTCATCGCTGCAAAAATTGCGGTTTTATGCGTACAAATAGAATTGCCGGAGATGATAACGAAACACTGCTTTTATCGCTGGCCGTTCGGCCTATCACCAGACTGCCGTTTCCGATAGAGATGCTATTCGATACCCTGGGAAAGGGTTCAATATCAGGAGACGGGCAATGAAGTTAAGTAAGCTCGGTTGGAATAAGTCTTTTGAAAAGAACTTTGAGAACTTGAAGGGCCTGAAGCAAGGCCGTGTAGTGAAAGAATCAAGACGCATCTACCAGGTATATTGTGAAGATGGTTTGCGGCAGGTGGAAGTCTCCGGCCGTTTTCACTATACGGTTACATGCAAGTCGGATTACCCTGTGGTTGGGGACTGGGTAGCCTTGAAGATGCAAGACGGCAGAGCATTAATAGAAGAGATGCTGCCACGAAGAACTGCTTTTTCCCGAAAAGTTGCGGGTAAAGGCACTGAAGAACAGGTGGTTGCCTCAAACATTGATATGCTTGGCATTGTTTGCGGTCTCGATGGAGGGCGTAACTTCAACCTCCGGGGTATCGAACGTTATCTGGTCATGGCAAGAGAAGGCGGGGTGCAGCCGATAATTGTGTTGAACAAGGTCGATTTATGCACCCATCCGCAAGCGGCACTGCATCAAACACGTTCGATTAGCGGCAAAATCCCCGTATTCCTTGTAAGTGCCCTGCAGGGAGACGGTATTCGGAATCTGGCAATGAGTTTTGCTGCGGGTTCTACCATCGCCTTTGTCGGTCCGTCAGGTGTGGGAAAGTCGGCTCTTTTAAACGCTCTCCTGGGGAAGGAGGCTCAAATCACAGGTCTTCAGAGAGAGACCGATCTCAGAGGCCGTCACACAACCACGCACAAGGAGCTCTTCTTCCTTGAGGGGGGTGCGATGGTTATCGATACACCCGGTATGCGGGAATTGCAACCCTGGGGAACCAAAGAGGGATTGGCAGGTATCTTTGGCGAGATTGAAGAGGCAGAGGGAAACTGCCGATTCAGGGACTGTTCACACCAAGGTGAACCGGGTTGTGCGGTTCAACAGCTCCTGGTGGACGGCGCCCTGGATTTTGAGTGTTACCAGAATTACCTGGATATGCGCACCGAGCTAACCTGTCTCGAAAGCCGGTTGAGTGAAAAGGGACGGCTGGAACGTAAAAAGAAAAAGAAGCAACTCTCCCAAAAGATTAAAAACGTGAATAAAGTGAGGTATCGGGAACATTCCTGGAGATCCTCATAACAACCCAAGCGATCGGTGAATGCTCTTTCTCAACTTCCTGTATGGAGCCATGATTGAATAAAACTTCGTGCCCTTCGTGCCTTTGTGGTGGAAACAGACAAGGGGTACGTATGCTGAACAGATACGTTTTATAAGTAAAGATCGCCCGGGCAACGGGTTCATCGTCTAGGGAGATGACGGCAGCATAACTGTAATGTCAAACCGATTTTAGTTTAAACCCGGAAACGACCTATCATGTCATTTAGTTTTTGAGCGAGATTGGCAATATCCTCAGCGTTAATTTTGACCTGATCCCCGTTATCTGCCATTTCACCGACTGCTGTATTAACTTTTCCAATATCCGAGGCGATTTCCCGGGCCACGGTTGAACTGGTGGAGATGTTTTCATTGATTTCCTTGGTACCTTCTGATGCCTGGAGCACATTTTGGGCGATCTCTTTTGTTGTAATTGATTGCTCTTCAACTGCGGTCGCGATCATAACAACGATTTCATTGACCTGGTTGATGATGGTCGATATTTGTTCTATCTCCTTCACGGTAAAGCTGGCCGATTCCTGAGTGCCCGTGATGCTTTTCTTGATCTCCCCCGTGGCTACCGTTGATTGTCGAGCCAAATCCTTGACCTCGCTTGCAACTACGGCAAATCCCTTACCGGCATCTCCGGCTCGCGCTGCTTCGATAGTAGCGTTCAACGCCAGGAGATCGGTTTTTTCGGAAATATCATTGATAGTTTCTGTAACGGCGCCAATATCTAGTGCTGCATTTCCCAATTGGCTTACTTTATCCGATGCATTGGCTGCCTGTGACACTGCTTTTTGTGTTATGGTGCGACCTTTTTCGGAGTTTAGGGCAATTTCGTCAATGGTGCTGCTCATATCTCCTGCTGATGTCGCCACCAGGTTTAGATTCGTTGATGCCTGCTCTGTGGCAGCAGCTACGGAGTTCATGTTTGCGCTCATTTCTTCAGCAGCCGCGGCTACAGTATTGGAATGGTTTGAAACCTCGTTTGCGCTGGCTGCGAGCTGAGAAGAGATATCAGTCAGCTTATTGGAAGAGGAATTTAATTGGCCGGCTTTTTTCATAATATCGGTAAACATCTCTTTCAAATTGGCAGCCATATTGTCAAAATCAGCGGCGATTTTTGACAGTTCGTCATTACCGGTAATATGGGATTGAGCGGCCAAATTTCCGGAACCGATCTCGCTGGCGAATTGTTTCATTGTTTCCAAACGTTTGATAAATCGGAAAAGCATCAATATGTAGACTACAAAGAAAACTATAATACCTAATGATGCCATTGCTATAAACAGCACAAGGTACTTTAGGGTTTGTGTCATTGATTCTTTCAAGGATTCCTCAACCGTTACCGCATTTTTTTCGATAACGTCAAAGGCTTCAAATGCCGGTGAGTCGTCGATTTTAACGATTTTGTCAATTTCGTTCGAAGTGGCACCCTCTTTTACCATTTTTTCGGCGACCTTAATGGCATTAACATATTGAGAGGCAACATCCTTGATGTTATTGATAGCAATTTGCTCTTTCTCGTCAGGATTCAAGTTTTCTAATGATCGTATTGCCTCAAACATCACTTCTTCATTCTTTTTGAACCGTTCGATATATTTAGGCTGACCCCTCAATACATAGTTCTTAAAATTATGAATGAATCCACCGTATCCGAAATGCGATTCAATCTCGAATAAATAAAGTCTTCTTTTTACAGACTGTTCCTGATATTCCGCCCAAACTGTTGATACTGCCTGAAGAGCGTAGTTCTCAACTATTCCAAAACTTAACATCAAGACAACCAATGTGATTATCATTAGTATCATTTTTTTCTTTATGGTCATTAACGTCTCCCTTAATTTGTTGAGTCTTAAGAATCGGCTACCGGAATGTTCGTTATTTCTTTGAAGGAATTCAACGATACCATGAATATTGGATTTTCCAACAGACGCCGGTTAAGGTTACCTAAGAAAGCACTACCGCTTACAAGCACTAATGGATATTATACAAGCATTTAATCGATTCGTTCAAGATTTTTTAAGAACAGGCCGGAAAAGACACCGATGGTCATCAGATTGCGGTGACCGTCCCGATTCATTGTAAGTGGTCTGCTCGCGCCAGGTTTAGACTGTTCATTGACCGAACCTGTTCAATGATGGAATATTAGAAACCTCAAGAAACATAAGTCATTCTGGAGATATGATAATGCCTGGAGCTCAAAAGAACCCGGTTGGAACACGAAGGCAAAAACAAAAATCAGATACTCGCGACCTGATTTTGAAAATTGCCCTTAACCACTTTGAAAAAAACGGATACTCAAAAACCACTATCAGGGGAATAGCTTCGGATGCAGGCATTGCTGTCGGAACCATTTTTAGCCATTTCAAGGACAAGTTTTCCCTGCTGGCCGACCTTATCTACAATGATCTGGAAGCCGAAATGTGGAAAGCAATCGACTCGATTCCTTCCCGAAAACCCATCCATGACCAGTTTAATCACTGTGCAAAACATTTTTACTCCTACTGGATGAAAAACCCTGATTTAACAAAAAGCTTCCTTGTCGAATTGGTTCTGTCATCATCCGAATGGACCCAACGCTTTGACGTTCAGATCGGTCTGTTCCTGCAGCATTTTGAAAAAAAACTGGAAATCATGAAAAAAAAAGGACAGATAAAGACAACTGTAGACAGCCAGATTGCCGTTGCCTCCTTCTGGTCCCACTATTTCCTGGTCCTTGTCACTGAATTCAGAAACCCCTCACCTAATCTCAAGAACATGCTGAATATGCTGCTGCAAATGAACAAGCAGACACTCGACGGTATCAGCGTTCAGCAGCCTGCTTGAGACTCACCCTTCAGATAATGCTTGCCAACTCCCTGACGACCTTTTAGTCTAAATAAATGAACATGTTCATTAAAAAATCACGTTCATTAAGTGAAAGCGATCATTATAATTAAATATTGAAATCATGGGGTTTCAGGAGGTATTCATGTTGGAAATTGCGATAAAAGGTGACAGAAGATACTGGGGATGGATCGGTTTTTTATTCTGTGTCATAGGAATCGGGATCTTTTTTTATCACAAACAATTAGTGTATGGATTGGGAATAACGGGAATGAGTCGTGATGTATCCTGGGGAATCTACACGTCTCAATCCAACTTTCTGGTTGGTGTTGCGGCAGGGGGTATCATGTTGGTTTTGCCGTATTACCTTCATGATTTAAAAAAATTTGCAAAAATCACCATTCTTGGGGAATTCCTGGCGGTCCCCGCATTGATGATGTGTCTTCTATTTTTGTTTGTGCACCTGGGTAAACCGGAACGATTTCTCAACGCGTTTCTGCACCCGACACCCTCAGCCATGATTTTCTGGGACGGACTGGTTATCATGGGTTACCTGGTGATGAATTTGGTAATCGGCTGGAACGTGGTAGGTTCGGAACGCAAGGGTGTAAAACCACCCCAGTGGGTAAAATGGCTTATCTATTTATCGATACCAACAGCGTTCTCGATCCATACAGCCACCGCCTTTCTCTATTGCGGATTAGCAGGTCGCGGATACTGGTTGACTGCTATTCTGGCCCCCAGGTTCCTGGCCTCGGCTTTCTCGTCAGGTCCTGCCCTGTTGATTCTGTTGGCCCTGATGCTGAAAAAATTAACCGGGTTTGATGCAGGCAAGGGAACTCTGCAGACAATCGCTGTTATTGTGGCTTACGCCCTTTTGGCAAATATATTCTTTTTACTTTGCGAAGTATTCGTCGTTTTCTACAGTGGAATACCCTCTCATATGGATCATTTCCTCTATTTGTTCAAGGGCTTGAACGGGAGTTCAATTATGGTTCCCTGGATGTGGAGTGCGATGGCGCTTTTGGGAATCGCAGCAATAATAATGGTTATTCCCAGCTTGCGAAAGAGGACACCGCTCTTGGTTATTGGTTGTCTGGCAGTGTTTGTAGGTACCTGGATAGAAAAAGGATTAGGGTTGATGGTCGGAGGTTTTACCCCCAACCCTTTTCACCGGGTTGTAGAGTATATACCTTCAGTCAGCGAAATCCTTATTACGTTGGGAGTTTACGGAATCGGAATGTTAATCCTGACCATCCTTTACAAAATTACCCTTGAAGTGAGGAAACAGGACAAATCCTGAAGCTTCTGATTGAACGTTGCAAAGCAACACCACCCATAAAGCTAAGATCTAAAATCTCTTGGCAATGCCATGTCTATTCCTGAACAAGTGCTTTTCGAACAGCGTATAGTGGGAATTGCCTGATTTTGCTTTTAAAACCAAAGTTTTTTGGTGAAAAATGAATGCCGTAAGGTGAGTGTTGTTTTTCATTGAGAAAGAGTTCCATGCTTTTCAAAGCGTATGACTTGCCTGCTTTAACCTCAATAGGAATAACCTGGTCTTTAATTTCGGTTACATAATCTACTTCTGCAGTTGAGCCTCTTTTTTGTCGAGCCCAATAAAAAAGCTCCTTTTTTTGGTCGGCTGGTGCATAAGCCAACATTTCCTGCCCAACAAAAGCCTCAACAACTGCCCCAAAATTTGTGGCTACTTGCTCCTGTTGTAAAATCCATCTTCCTGTATCAATATTCAACATTGTTTGCATCAGGCCGATGTCAGACATTATAACTTTAAAAAAAAGAGGATTGCTTTCTCCAGCAAGAGGAACTCCCCCTGAAGAAGTGTGTGTAACAGCATGCACTACTGCAGCCTTTTGAAGTAATTCAAGTGCAGGTCTTAATTCACGAGCCTTAAGATCAGCGTTGATTGATGCAAAGATAAATTTATTACCGGTTAGTCTTGGTACGGAAGAATAAACCAAATCTACATACTTCTCTTGAAACCTGTTGGTGTATTTCGCGAAATCCTGTTGATAGGTTGATATTAACGATCGATGAACTTTTTTCACTTTTTTTATGTCCGATGTTTGTAACCATTTCGCTATTGCCTCAGGCATACCTCCAACAGCCATATACTCCCAATAGAGTCTTAGTAATTGATTATGTGCAATTTCAGGCAGTCCTTTTCCTGGATCGTGTCTGGCCAATTCCTCGATTAAAAGGTCCTTTTCTTTTGCCTGAAGAAACTCGGCAAAAGACATAGGATACAGATTTAGCATTTCAACTCTGCCCACTGGAATGCCAATTTTTTCTAACGTGAAATCAACAAGTGAACCCGCACCGATGACGTGAAGTTTTGGCATTTTTTCATAAAAGTATCTCAATGCTCGTATTGCATTAGGACATTCTTGAATTTCATCCAAAAACAGAAGTGTTTTCCCGGGATTTATTCGTTTTCCAGTTGCAAGGGACAAGTCTCTTATTATTCTCTCCGGGTTTTTGTCTTGCTCAAATATCCTGGAAAAGCTTTCATCCAGATCAAAGTTAATCGTCACATAACTAACAAAAGTCTGACCCACTGAATCAACCAGATAGCTTTTTCCAACTTGTCTTGCCCCTCTTAACAAAATTGGCTTGTGATCCAGATCTTTTTGCCAATCTAACAACAATTTTTCAAGTGTTCTTTTCATTATTTGACTAATGTTAATTGTTTTAGCAAGTTATAGCAGTGAAATGGACAATAATCAGGGTAATTATTGACTATTTTTGGTTATTAATCAAGGTAGTTTGGGGTAGTTTATGGGTAAAATTCAAAGAGGTTTTACCATGCAGGATTCGACAGCCAATTACAATCGTAGTCCAAAAATCAAAAATCTAAGATGTTTTGTAGTCGTTGCGCAGCAACTCTTCATAAGCTAACCGCTGAAAGCCAAAATCTGCAACTCAACTCAGCGGATAGCTGATGACCGATAACCGCATTTGTATATCGTCAATAAACAATTAAACTAACCATAGCAATCATCTGGCCTTTTTCGACCGACTTAACCATATAATCCACCTCTATACTTTACAATTGTTGTGGACAATCAAATCGATGATTTTCTTGATAAGCTTGCAATTATGAATAGATGGAGGTATGACGCAGGCGACAAGTGAAATGATCGGACTTTTTAAAGCCGAAATGTCAAAATGAAAGAGCTGACCCCAGGCTTTTTACAGTGTTATGGTGTTTTCGATTCAGATATTGAGAAATTGACTCAAAAAGTATCTTTTTGTAAGATACCAAATATTGGTACAATTCTAAATAAAGGATTCGACATGGCAAAAAATACAAGTATAACGCTTGGCAATCATTTTGATTCGTTTATTGCTCAGTTAATCAAATCTGGTCGCTATAGCTCTGTTAGCGAGGTGGTAAGAGCTGGATTAAGGATGCTTGAAGATAACGAAACAAAACTAAAAAACCTCCGTAGTTTACTTGAAGAAGGAGAAAAAAGTGGTTTTGTTGAATACTCTTACGAAAAATTAATTGAAACTCTTGATAAAGAGAATCTTTAATGCCTGTTTATAAACTCTCAGGTAAAGCTCTATCAGATCTAATTGAAATTGGCCGATACACAGCAAAAAAGTGGGGCATCAAGCAACGGAATCTATATCTTAAACAACTTGATGACTGCTTTGCCGAACTTTCAGAAAATCCCAATCTTGGTATTAAATGTGACTACATCAGCAAAGGCTATAGAAAGTTTCCACAAGGTAGTCACATAATCTTCTACAAATCCACCTCCAAAAGTAGTGTTCATATTATCCGTGTCTTGCATAAATCTATGGATGCTGAATCTCACCTCCAGGCAGTATAACGACAGAAACAAGAGGCTGCGTACGAAGCCGGCAGGACCACCATGACCCCCTGCCTCTTAGACTGCCCGGACCTCTAAAACCATGCTCCCAGTGCACCGTCCTACTTGATTGACAGGTTAGATGGTATTCTTTACTTTCCGAGCTGCTGAAATCAACCACCCTTCCAACGCTATCATGTTTTCACTTAATCGCGACAAAGCTAGGTAGTGAGCTTTTGATCGAGTTCGTCAAGGGCCAGTGGCCAATTGTCTTTGTGAGCTTTCGCCGCTTTCTCGTCATCGAACCCCGAATGAGTCATGCGGAACATGGTGCCCTGGTCTTGAGGAATAAGTTCGATTCTAATGACGGTTTCGGCACCAAAAGTACCTCCCTTGCCGGTTAACCAGGTCATTTCAATGAGTCGGTCCTGTTCTAACTCAAGAAACCTTCCGTAGTGAGCGTGCCGTCCCCAGTCGTGTCGATTATAAAAAAAGAAAGGTTTGTCGATTTCGGGGGCCATAATGAGTTCGCCTGGTTGAGCAAACCATAGATCAAAATCTTCTGTCCAAGCCTTGTAGAGATCGGCGGCATTGGCTTTCATGTGTTTTTCGAGTGTCAGGTGATCTGGTCTTTTTTTCAGGTTTGGAGTTATTTCAGATTTCATTGAGCGCCTCTTATTTGATTTGTGCCGGTGTTAGCATTGGTGGCAAGGGAAACCAACCTATGCCGAAGTGAAAATGGCTTCACCATCTTTTTGCCCCGAGGGTATGAGCAATGTCCTCTCCGCCGTGCGGGAGTAACCATAACGCTCATAGAGTTGGAGTTCTATTTGTTCCAAACCAGGCGCAAGCACCGCCCGAGTTGCTCCTAATGACCTGGCCTTCTCTTCTAATACCGCCATCATCGCGCTGCACCATCCCTGTCGCCGGAAGGCCTGGTCCGTAAATAGATCAGAAATGTAGGCTGTTCCTTCCCCGAGGTAGATAAGTTGTCCTTTCGCTATGACTTGCACGTCGTTTTCAAAAAAGAAGTAGTGGATGCGATCGTCTATGACGTCAGACTGATTCGATATCCCCGGGATGGAATTGAAGCGATTCCGATCTTTGCCGGACGTTACTTCACGAGCACTTGTACTCAATGGAACCGGTCGCAGCCATGGCTGCGCAAGATCACGGCCCATAATGGGGTTGACCCAGGCACGAGTAAGACCCAACTCGTGCAGAATTGCCTCCTGGGATGCCAAATCCTGATGAAACAGATTCACGACGATCTCGTGTTTGGGATTGATTACCGAAGCGACCTCGGATGCTTCAGCTACTGCAAGGTATTCCAGTCGATACTTGAATTCACGGGGCCAGGGCCATTGGAGGTCTGAGTTGTAGCAAAGCTCAATAATGTTGCGTGAAGACGAGGCAACCGCAGCGCCTTCCACTACTTCTCTATAAGCCAAAGCCTTTATAAATGCCAGTGCATCTTCTTCATTCATCTGTAACTCCATTGGGTCATCATCACTTCCAGTACAGGCCAATACCAAACCGAGCTGCGGCTGCACCGGACTTTGCGTTAAATACATGTTTGCCAAGACCAATAAATTCGACAGTATCGAGGACGATATGCCGTAAGCTCCGGTTATTTGCTAAGCCGGGAGTATTAGTTATCGCCATAGTGACGCTGAAGTTTGTTTAATAACTCAAGTCCTCGTTTTTTGTTACCTTTGCTTGCCATAACCTTAAAACGGTTTTCGGCGTCAAATTCAGTCAATGCCATTATGGTGAATTCTTCATAGAGCTTATTGATACTTGTATTTCTTGATGCTGCCAGTTCTTTAATTCTTTTATGGGTGTCATCCGGAAGCCTTACTGTGATCGTTGCCATATTTTCTCCTTTATGAATTCGTCAGGTGTCATAATCTGCAGTTTCTCAAATAGCAGTTCTCCACTTTTAGCGCTGAAACAATAACGTTTGTATCAATTACGGCTTTTAACATTAATCTAAAAATGAGAAGTTTTTTCCGGATGCTAGCGCATACGCAAGCAAAACAAAAGAAGCAGTTTGAAATTTGGGATTCTTTTTGGGACTTAACGCCTGGTTTCAGTGACTGCGCGCAAGGTTTTGGTATTTACAAAGGATTTGTCGGACATTTGGATATGTAACCTTATCGAAGGTCAACTGGCGGTTCACTGCAAATCTTTGTCAGGTTTTTGATTTCAAGGGTTTATCAAACACTTGTTGAAACTTTGTCTTTGAATATCCAAGGTGTTCATAAAATGCCAAAGCGTCTGTTCTATGAGTTTGACTGCGAACACGAAGCTTGTTAATGCCCTTTTGAATGGTCCATTCCTCTGCTGCAGCAATCAAACTTTTTCCAAGTCCTTTGTTACGAAAAGATTTTGAAACTACAAAACCCCCTATTTCTGCAAAACAATCAGATTCAATGCGATAGGCTAAAAAAGCATGAATCCATCCAACTACTTCATTTTCTTGGGTACAAGCTAAGAATACAGCATGATCCCTTGAGGCAAGCACTTCAATCAACCGTTTTTCAGATTGAGCTGCTGTACTTTGATAGCCAAGTTGATTTGAAAGACCAGCGATAGCTGCAGCATCATCAGTTTTTGCATTGCGAACGATTACATCTTTCATTTGCTATACTGGAACCTCTGTTTTTGGAACTTAACGCTAATTATCTCTCAGCGAGTTGATAAAACCGGCTGAGAGGGGGTTTTGGCTTGGGGGTATGCTTTAAATTCGGACATAAACCACTGGACCCCGGGATTTTGTTTTTTTTAGGACATAAATCCTGAGAGAGGCCCGAGGTTGTTTTTTTTCTTTGAGCAGTTTTTGTGTCTGATTCATCAGAGGTATTGATAGCATGGAGCGATGAATTGGGCAAGGTGGCCCGATGGGTTTGGGTAGCCTCAGATCTGAATGGTTGGGGATTGTGGATTGTTGGGGTCGTCGTTAATTTAGAGTTTTTTCGTCGTATCTGGCCTTTTTTTTAAGCGTTCCGATATTTTTATTCCTCTTGTCTATATGTGTTTCAAGAACGTGACTTGTCGTTTGTA
>JAKSDL010000667.1 GCA_022360105.1 Pseudomonadota bacterium | reverse complement strand
TCTTGCCAAAGCTGCCTGTGAATTGAAAATCGAACCAAAGAGCCTGTCACCTGATGTGCTCAATCATCTACTTTTAAGAGACTGGCCCGGTAATGTTCGCGAGCTTGAGAATACAATCAGGGGGTGGTCTGCAACGATTCCCGACGAGAAGATTCAAATGCGACATGTTATCCAGATTCCTAAGAATGATGAAGCAATCCAGCCGGACATCCCTTTTGAGGGACCTTACAAAGAGCTGAAAGAGAGAGTCATTGAGAGTTTTACGCGTTCTTATGTCACTCGTTTGCTGGAAAACACCGGCGGCAATATTTCTTTTTCTGCCAGGGTAAGTGGTATTAAACGTCAGTCATTACAAAAGATTATTAACAGGTACAACATCAATGCAGATGATTACAGGCAAGATCAAACAGAATAAAGATGCTTCCGACAAATACCACTGCCTCTAAATGGAGGCACCCTTCCCCTCAATCACTATCTATTATAAATATCAATATTTTACCTAAGAAAGTCTAATTTCTCGGTATAGTTCCCCCTGCATCCTGCGGTTTCCACATTTAATAAAATTTTTTCATTATAGAATTAAAAATCCAATAATATCAGCTTGATATCACGCTGTTTGTAAAGGGAATGCTACTTGCTGATATAGGACTTTCGTTAATAATCAAGCTTGGAGAGCACACTACAAAAGGGGTAAGGCATCAAGCAACGATTAGCAGATTCTTGAGGAATTTGATTTTTACTTTTTGATAAATTCAAAAACAAACTTGGAAGCTAAAGATCTAAAAATAAACATAAAGTTCGTTAGCGGAGAGTGATGGAGAGATTAAATGAGTGATGTAGCAAATAGTTCAATTGTTTATGACAGCGGAAAACAAAAGATTTCCGATTTGTGGAAAAAAGAGGATTACTGGGCAATTTGGCTGGGGTTCTTCCTTTTGATTGTGGGCTTGATCATTTTTCTGCCCAAGGCAGGCGATGATGCAAAACAAAAGATTACGGCCGCGAACAACGTCCTGGTGGCAGAATCGGAAAAAGCACCTTTCAAAACCATAGCCTGGTACCAGGCTGTTGATTCCAAAAAAGAACTGAAAGCCAACAGTTCTTCAATTGGAAAAACCATCAAGTCGATCACAAACAAGCCTGCCGGTTGGTCCTCCAACCCCATTGAGTCTTTTTACTTAAGTGAGGAGGCAGCCCGGGCCAAAAAAGCAAAAGCGATGGTTAACTACGACAAAGCCAAAGCTGCTGAAATCGAAATGCTGACTCTGGCCAGATCTGCTGAAGCAGCCGCAGCGAGTGCAGGATTTAACAACCGGTCCTTAAACAATAATGCAGTTGCAGCCATCGACGACTGGCGCTCCGCCCAAAGCAAGGCTTCAAAAGCAAAAAAGAAAACATCCGTCAAACCCTACAATAGGATCCCAAACTTACTGATTTTTATGGCTATCCTGATCCTGTTTTTTGGAATTGGTATGGCTGCCATGGGTGAGAAATTTTTAAGTTTTGCCAAAGGATTTACCGTCATTTTTGGAGTGGCTGTTCTTGCTTACTTTGCTTCCGGCAATGCCACCATGAAACACTATGGAATCGGTTATGCGGCCTGGGCCATTCTGTTCGGCCTGATTATCAGTAACACCCTGGGTACACCAAAATGGGTACTCCCAGCCGTTCAAACGGAATACTATATTAAAACCGGTCTGGTGCTTTTGGGAGCAGAAATTCTTTTTGGAAAGATCCTGGCAATCGGAATTCCCGGGATTTTTGTCGCCTGGATTGTCACACCGGTTGTTCTGGTAACCACATATATTTTTGGCCAGAAAGTCATCAAAGTTCCTTCCAAAACCTTGAATATGACTGTTTCTGCCGATATGTCGGTCTGCGGTGTCTCGGCTGCCATCGCTACTGCTTCTGCCTGTCGGGCTAAAAAAGAAGAATTGACCCTGGCCGTGGGCCTGTCCCTGGTATTTACTTCCGTCATGATGATTGTCATGCCGGCTATCATCAAGTCAGTTAATATGCCTCACGTTTTGGGTGGAGCCTGGATGGGCGGAACAATTGATGCTACGGGTGCCGTGGCTGCTGCCGGTGCTTTTTTAAGTGAAAGGGCTCTTTATGTAGCAGCGACCATTAAAATGATCCAAAACGTTCTGATCGGTATTGTAGCTTTCTGCGTTGCTCTCTATTGGGTGGCAAAAGTTGAAAAGTCGGAAACTGGTGCCAAGGTCGGTGCGGGTGAAATCTGGAACCGATTCCCAAAGTTTGTGATTGGTTTCATCGTAGCTTCTATTTTCTTCTCGACTCTTTATTCAACACTTGGTGCAGATGTTGCCTATATGGTGATCGATCATGGTGCCATTCGCGGACTGTCAAAAATCGGTCGTGGCTGGTTTTTCTGCCTTGCTTTTGCCAGTATCGGTCTTGCTTCCAACTTCAGGGAGTTAAAGGATTATTTTAAGGGTGGAAAGCCGTTAATTCTGTATGTATGTGGTCAGTCATTTAACCTTTGCCTGACCCTGTTGATGGCTTATATCATGTTTTACCTGGTATTCCCTGAAATTACAGCGAGTATTTAGTGTCTGAACGAAAAAAATCGTTAAACCCTTAGCCAGTCTTATGCCGGATGCCGGGGTTCAGCTTGAAGATTAACGTGCTGTCAGCCGTTAGCTTTCAGCGTTCAGCTTAAAACAGTATAATGACAAGCAAAAAACCGGCTGAGAGGTGATCGCTGGCTGCTGAAAGTACTAAACTTCGAAGTACCAAGCTGCTTTTAATGCTTTTATTGGTATCGGTTAAATTGGTTTTTTTTCAGGCACTATTTAGTATTTAAAGAATTACGTGAAGGTTTGCCAGACGTCTCCGTTCTTAACATGAGAAGGATGGAGCAAAACCTTCCTCTCACACAGGAGTCAACATGCTCAAAAGAGTGGCAGGATTTATCATTTCAATGGCTCTATGCATGATATTCATGCTTTACCTGGCACCGATGATGGATAACCATCCGGCCGTAAAGCCTTTGATCAGCTTTATCGATGAAAGGGATATCGACGCCGGGGCGTTGTACTACACGGAAATCGAGGAGTTTTCCGAAGCCAACATCAACATGGATAATACGATGGCCTATACTCCCCGCCAGGGTGTTACAACATTTTAGGATTTTTCCAAATAGCACTGTCACCAGGTGCTTATGATCCCGGGCTTTTTTCTAATATCTCCGGGCCCGGGATCACATCCGCGTTAAAAAACCAAAGAAACATGGTTTGAAATGAGATCAGTTACAGAAAAAAAGGCCCTCATTCTGGAGGAGGAAACCAGGTTTACCAACTCGCTGGCCAGTCGCATCATTGATAAGCCTGAATTGAGTCTCTGGATGATTTTGATCCCGATTATTTTTGTTTTCTATTTTTATCAATTGCAACGATTCACCAGTTCCAAAAAACGATTTGCTGAGAATTACCTGATTGCAATCAAGCGTGCGTTGCATGCCGTTGAATCACTTGAAGAAGAGGAAAACCCGGATTTTGATAAACTGGCACAAACCACCGAATTGCCGGAAAAAGCCAGGGAGCAGCAGGTTGAACTGTTTAAATGTCAATCACAACATTACTTCCGACTTCTCAAAGCAAACGGTGAGACCTATGAGGACCTCATTCGCCAGGTTTACCAAAAACCCGATCATTACCGGGAGTATTGTGAGCAACTCAACCAGGCAGAAAAAAGATTAAACGAAAGTCTGCTTTCACGAGTAACGGAAGACAGCGAATCGATCTCCCGAATGGTTACCAGGTTCCAGATAGCTTCAAAAGAGCTCCGCAACGAGGCTGTAGAAAGGATCTACCAATTAAATTAATGAGGAACCAGATTGCACACCTGCAGATTTCGCTTCTTTTTTGAGGGAATCGATAACATCCTGGGTGAGGGGAATGCCGTTTTGAAGTCTCTCTTGTTCCATGTTGGCTTCTATCTCCCCCGGAATGAAGATGTTTTCAAACCCTTCCGCTTTTTTGCAGGCTTTGGCTCTTGAAATGAGCGTGTCCATTCTTGCCTGATACGTTTCCAAAGGCATAAATAAATCAGGTTTGATGGCCATAAAAAAGTGGCCGACATCTTGAGGACCAGACAGGTCGGTGTGAGGGTTCTTGACATCGCCTGCGAAGTTGGCTCCCGTGAACACGCCGCAAAGTATCTCCATCAACATGGCCAGTGCAGCGCCTTTAACACCACCAAAGGGAAGCAAAACACCATGGAACGCCTTCTCGCCGTCAGTTGTTGGACGACCCTCTGAATCCAGGGCCAGTCCGGTAGCGATGGACTCACCCCGCTGGGCTGCGTATTTTAACTTTCCCCGTGCGGTAACCGTGCAGGCCATATCCAGCAGATAAGATCCCAGTTCACCTCCAGGTGCTGCCGCTGCAAAAGGACTGGCTCCCAAAAATTTTTCCCGTCCGCCCCAAACAGGCATGGCAGGCGACGAATTGGTGTATACAAAACTCATAAACCCGGCATCCAGGGCTTGCTGTAAATAAAAAGCCGACATCCCGAAGTGTCCGCTGTTTTTTACTCCAACCAGTGATACACCCATTTCTCCGGCTTGACTGATTGCCTCCTCCATGGCTCGTTTGCCAACCACAAATCCCATGCCGTTATCTCCATCCACCAGCTTGGATGCCGGACTGGTTAATGAAACCTTGATATTCGGTTTCCGATTCACCAGGTCATGCCGTAATCTTTCGCAATACATGGCAACACGGACAACACCATGGGAATAAACACCTCGCAAATCAGATGCCACAAGTCCTTTGGCAATGGTCACGGAATCTTCAATTGGAATGTCATAGGCCTGGAAAATACTGGAAACCAGTTCTTCCAGTTCAGTTGCTGCGAAAGTAGTCGTATTTTTCATTTTTTCTCTGTGTCTCGGTGGTTCAAATCTTTCTCTCGAATAACATAGCAAACTGGCTTTTACGATACACAAAAAAACTCAAGATCAGCCAGTGATCAATATGAACAAAATGAACTCTTTTTTTATATGCACAAACTTTACTTAAAAGTATGTCCCTGATCCTCTCTCCCGGCAAACTTTCGTATACCTGGGTGACCACTATTTCCGGAGTTACGCCAGGTCCAATCCCCGGGATACCCTTCGCTTGATTTTTAGTTTATCATTCAACCTGACACAAACAAATTTCATTAACCTTATCATTTGTAACCAGTCACCACGAAGCAAAGAAAAAAACAGATAGAATCTGTCAGCAGCAAAGGTTTTTCTTCAGATTCCTGAGGATATTATGTGCAAGAAATATCAATCAACAATGTATGAGATTTCAAGGCTGTTTTCACAACCTTCCCTGATTTCTGTGCTTAAAAGCCTTTAAACGAAAAACTTCGTGTTTTCGTGGTGAATCAATACGTCATTTTTAAGAAAAAACGGTTTGCATTATGCGTGAAATAGCACAGTTTCTTCGCCCACAAAAGTTGAAGACAAAATTGATTCTGTTTATTCTGCTGTTGGTCATTTTCCAAGTTTCAGTTATTGGTGTGCTTTCGGTGAATACGATTTCGGGCATCACAGAGGAGCAGATCGGTATTCGGGCGCTAAATGTTTCTCAAGCGGTTTCACTGATTCCCGAATTGAAGGAACTGCTGATCAAAAAAGATCCGGAGCAAAAGATTCAGGAAATGATCGAGCGTATTCGGGTAAAAACAGGGGCTGAATTCATCGTCATTGGCGATCACGAAGCAAAACGTTATGCGCATCCGATTCGTGAACGTTTGGGAAAGCATATGGTCGGCGGAGATAGCAGGCGAGCCCTGGACAAAGGTGAGTATTATATTTCAAAAGCTGTGGGCACTTTGGGACCTTCAATTCGCGGGAAAAGTCCGATATTTGACAAGGATGGAACAATTATCGGTATTGTTTCGGTTGGCTACCTGCTAGAAGACCTGGATTCCATCATCCAGAGCTACCAATACAGGATCCTGCTGTTTATCCCCTTATTGGTGTTTGTGGCCGTTTTTGCTGCCATGTTTATTGCCAATCGATTTAAAAAAGCCATTCTGGGATTGGAACCAAACGAGATCGCCTGGCTGTTGCAGGAACGAACAGCAACCCTGGAATCTGTTCGGGAAGGAATTATTGCCATTGATGCACAAACCCGCATCACCACGATCAACAAAACTGCATTTGAAACCATAGGCATCGATTCTCACAAAACAGTTATCGGTGAACCCATTCAGGAAGTTCTGCCTCAAAATAAAATGACCACAATTTTGAAAACCGGTGAAAGTCACTTTGACAGGGAACTTGTTATCGGAGATGAGGTGTTGGTGGTTAATCGTATCCCCATCATCAGCAATGGTTCTATAAATGGTGTTGTGGCCAGTTTTAGACGTAAAAATGAGTTGGACAGGTTGACCAAGAAGCTCTCACAGTTAAAAACCTATTCGGAAATGCTGCGCACGCAAACCCATGAATATTCCAATAAACTGTATACAATATCCGGCTTGATTCAGATTGGCCATAACCAGGAGGCGATCGATCTTATCAGTAGTGAAACGTCGGGATACCAGTATTTGATAAATTTCCTGATGGAAGTGGTGCCGGATCCGATCTTAGCGGGACTGATACTGGGGAAATACAGCCAGGCCAAGGAACTCAATGTGGATTTTACCATCGATCCCAACAGCAGCATGTCTGATATCCCCGATCATGTAAGCAGGGAGCGCATTGTCACTGTTGTCGGCAATATGCTGGACAATGCGTTTGAGGCTGTTATCAACCAGGATCAAGCAGAAAGGGTTGTTAATCTGTCCATGACTGACCTGGGCAACGATCTTGTTTTTGAATTTGATGACAAAGGTCGGGGGGTTGAAGAGACAAAATATGACAAGATTTTCGAAATGGGGTATTCCACTAAAGGGGGTGATGGATACGGAACCGGACTTTTTTTGGTTGATCGAGCCTTGAAAAAGCTGGGCGGAAGCGTCAGCATCTCAAAATCGGATCTGGGTGGAGCCGCATTTACAGTGATTATCCCCAAGCAGGAAAGGAGCTGACATGGATCCTATTCGAGTTTTGATTGTTGAAGATGATAAAAAAGTCGCTGAAATCCAAAGCTTGTTTACCGAAAAAGTAAAAGAGTACACGGTTATCGGAATCGCTCACAGCATCGCAGATGCCGAGGAGATGTTAAGAATTTTAAAGCCGGATCTGGTTTTACTTGATATCTACTTTCCGGAAGGAAACGGTATCGACCTGCTCTGGAAAATAAGATCCCGGTATCGCGGTATTGATGTGATACTAATTACCGCAGCCAAAGAAGTGAATGTATTGCAGGAGGCGATTCGCGGCGGGGTTTTTGATTATATACTTAAACCCATTGAGTTCGGACGGTTTCAAAGTACCTTGAACAAGTACTATGAATTCCGTTCTAAAATCACGGATATGAAAACCCTTGACCAAAGGGATGTGGATGGATTGCTTCATCCGGTAAAACCGGAACCGACGGATGAACTGTCCATGCCGAAAGGGATCGATTCCATTACCCTGGAAAAAATAATCAATGTAATGGATAAAGGTAGCAAAACAGGGGTTAGTGCGGAGAAGATTGGAGAATTGGTAGGTGTAAGCCGGACCACTGCCAGGAGGTACCTGGAGTACCTGGTATCCAGTGGAATAGTCAAAGCTGATCTGTCTTATGGGACTGTCGGCAGGCCCGAGCGGACCTATTTGCGAATATAAATCCAAACATGGAATCCCGTATCTCCAACCTGCAACAAACGGATCCAAAACAGTCCCACCAAAGCAAACACTACAGGAAATTTGATGGATTTTTCAAAACTCATCGAGAAGTTCTTTTTAGACGACGCTGAAAACGATTCCGAATTTGCAAAGTATATGAACAAAGAGCAGCTCAAGAGTGAGTTGCTTAGAAGCAATATTTTAATTGCTCTATTCGGCTTTCTGGTAATAGCAATTTCCATTCTGCCCCTGGTTGGATTTGATTTTATCGGCCCTGCAGCCAAGTTCAAGAACCTGCCTTTTCGGTTCCTCCTGTTTTATCTCGGTATAACCCTTTACGAACTGCTCATTCGTTTTGTGGTTAAATCTGCTGCCAGGAGTGGAAAAGTCATCTCCAAGAAGATCCGTTATGGCAACGCATTTGAGGAAGCAAGCCTGCCTACCGTGGGGATTATTATTACTTCTTTTTTAGTGGACCCGATTGAAGTTTTACTTGGTCCCGGTAGTTTTCTCTATTTTGTGTTTATTCTGCTTAGTGCCTTAAGACTGGACTTTAAGTTATCTGCTTTTACCGGATTTGTAGCGGCTGTTGAATATTGGGCGGTTACCACTTATTTTCTGAAAACAGCTTCAACATCAGCCAGCCTTTCATTTTACATGGAGGGGAGCATCTATCCAAAATGCGGGATACTGCTCATAACCGGATTGATAACAGGCGTCGTGACCTTGGAGATTAAGAAACGAATTCGGATTACTTTTCAAGCGATGCAGGATCAAAACAAGCTTCTCGAAGAAAAGGTTAAGCAGCGAACTCGGGAGTTGGAAGAGTTAAATCAAGGTTTAAAGAAGCGGGTTGAAGAGGAAGTTAAAAAGACTCGGGAAAAAGAACAATTGCTGGTTCAGCAATCAAAAATGTCTGCCATGGGAGAAATGATCAGCATGATTGCCCATCAATGGAGACAACCACTTTCCTCCATAGGTACAGTTGTAGGGAACCTGCAGGTGCGCTACGAGCTGGA
>JAKSDL010000932.1 GCA_022360105.1 Pseudomonadota bacterium | reverse complement strand
TTCAAAACACGGGTGGCAACCTTTTGGTTGATCAAATTATCCTCAGCCAGAAGAATTCGGACTTTTTCTCGCTCTTTTGAGGTCAATAAGGAGATGACATCGTTGTTTTTATCATTGGTACTGTTGTGGTCTATCAACAAACCGGTAGCATTCAATATCTTTTGATATAAATCGCTTTGTTTTATCGGTTTTACCAAAAAACCGGTAACCCCTTGATCAATTAGCTTTTTGGCTTCGTTGCGCATGCTTTTGCCACAAATTACGATTATCGGTTTTTTAATGATCTTAGCGATCTGATCAAGCATCAAATTAAGTTTTTTGGCCTGAGCATTCAGAATGGAGATACTGACTAAAACCAGGTCAATTTCCTTTTCAGGCGGTAAACCCTGTGGTGTCAGCTGATATTCTCCTACAAACCCGGAAGAGCAGCTGACCTGGCAGCCTGCATGATTCAGGTAATTAGCCAGGATTTTTTGAGAAGTCACACTATTTTCAACGATCAGTATCTTTTTACTCCTCAAGGCCCCGACGTCGGCAAAGGATCCCTCCGGCTCGTTATCTGTTTTTTCCAGCTTGGCACTAAACCAAAAAGTCGAACCTTTACCTTCCACACTTTCGACTCCAATTCTCCCGCCCATCATCTCGCTGAGCTGTTTTGAAATTGCCAGACCCAAGCCGGTTCCACCAAATTTCCTGGTGGTCGATACATCCACCTGTGTAAATGTCTTGAATAACCTGTCCATTCGAGCTTTGGGAATACCAATACCGGAATCTTCAACACGGATACTGATAGTGATATGACTTTCTGTTTCCATATCAAGGAACACATTGACAAATATTTCCCCTTCATTGGTAAATTTCAACGCATTGTTCAACAGGTTTAACAACACCTGGCGAATTCGTCCCGGATCACCTTTCAGTACAGACGGAATCTTGACATCAATCAGACAATTCAAATCCAGCTGTTTTTCTTCCGCCTTTATTGCCAAAAGGTCTACAGCCCTTTCAACGGTATCCTTGAGATTAAATTCAATAATCTCAAGGTCCATCTTTCCTGCTTCGATTTTGGAATAATC
>JAKSDL010000348.1 GCA_022360105.1 Pseudomonadota bacterium | reverse complement strand
TTATTATAATATGGAGCTACCTGCAAAGTGCCACTAGCTCCCGCCTCTTTGGCATATCTAGTCATCTCAATCGCTTCTTCGGTACAGTTTGACCCGGTTCCGGCGATAACAGGTAACCGACCAGCAGTTTTTTCCACAACAAATTTTATTACATCTTTGTTTTCTTGATGAGAAATCGTAGGCGACTCACCTGTTGTCCCACATGGCACAAGCCCGTTTGTACCATTGTCGATATGAAACTCCACCAGATTTCCAAGGCTGGCATAATCAATCTGACCATTGCTAAATGGCGTTACTAAAGCTACCAGTGAACCGGTAAACATAATATATAATCCTCACTTATGAATTAGTTTCTAATGGTAAAATAACTTACTTTTCTTCTTTTTCGGCTTCTGCTTTTTTACTTTGCTCTAACTGCTTCTTTTTGATCTCTTTAGGATCATCATCTTTATTCAAGTAACTGATAACAGCTTTAGCACGTAAATCCTTTACATACTCGCTAAGAACACTACTTTTTTTGGTTCGAACCAACTGATTTTCAATATCATCTTTAACTTCATCAAAAGATGTTACTTTTTCTTCTTTTTTCTCAGTTACTTTTACAAGGTGATAACCAAACTGTGTTTCTACCACATCACTGATCTGGCCAGGCTCAAGTTCAAATGCGGCTTTGGCAAAGGGCTCTACCATAGCACCATGGCGAGGAAAAGCCCCAAGAGCACCTTTATTTCTTTTACCACTTGGACAGTCCGAATGTTTTTCAGCCATTGCGCCAAAATCAGCTTTTGGGTCTTCTAACTCTTTTTTTATTTTTTCAATTTTAGCTTTAGCTGCTTTTATTTTTTCCTCATCAAGTGGTTCACGCTTTTCATCGACCGTTGTCGGATTATGGTGTATAAAACGACCAAAATAATCAAAACAAAATTTGCGATATTGCTTTGTGAACAATACAAATGTATGCCACATTTCGTCGACAATAGAAATAGGGTGATCGATCACACTCATAATTTCCTTATCTTGAGTCTCTGATAGCCAAAAAAATTTCAACATCTGCTGAAAAATGTCTTCAGCATCTTCTCTTGATATATCAAAGGATTCACAAAAAGAATCAACTACGTCTTTATTGCGGTAAGCCAAGACCTGACTGAGATCGACATCCTTTTTGAGTTGAGCGCCCATAATATTTATTCAGCCCCTATGTATTAGCCCTAGAAAACCC
>JAKSDL010000231.1 GCA_022360105.1 Pseudomonadota bacterium | reverse complement strand
GCCATCCTGATTGCTTTTCCCCAGCTCGTACTATTCCTGCCCAATTCAATGTATTAAACATTTAGGATTTTAGATCTAAGATTTTCTGTAATGTGGCAGCTACGCTGCCAACCTCACACCTTAAACTCCAAGTCTCCGCCTTGGAGTTTTCTAACCCCTTCTATTTTTTTACGAATACTCAGTTCAGCTGTACTTCAATAGTGGCAGTATTCCTACATGTGTTTGTTACTTCATTGTTTTAAATCTTTTCCCTGTAAGCTCTGTGTCTCTGAGGTGAATAGCTACTGTTTTTTTTATTTATTAATGGACGGCGCAGCCGTCACAACCTGTAAATATAAAATCTTAAATCTAAAATCTAAAATACCCAAAAGTGGAATACTTGCTGCAGAAGTAAGGTGAAAAAAACAGGATAGTAATAGCAAGAACGTAATAGGAGAAAACAATGAGATGGGGAATGGTAATCGATTTATCAAAATGCATGAGATGTCACGGTTGCGTGGCTGCATGCAGAGTTGAACACTATCTGCCATTTGGAATTGCCTGGGTAAAGCTGATTGCCTATGAGGTTGAAGAAAACTACACCGTGGATGTTTCCACCTGGGCTGTGCGCTGTAATCATTGTCAAGACGCACCATGTGTTGACGCCTGCCCGACCGAGGCCACACACCGAAGACCGGATGGAATTGTAGATATCGACAACAATCTTTGCATGGGATGCCGCTATTGTGTCATCGCCTGCCCTTATCAGAACCGAACTTATTTGGCGAAAGATAAAATGATGAATTACTTTCCGAATCATGAAAAAACACGATTCGAGAAAGCTCGTGAAAAAAATTATCCGCACCAGACCGGTACTACCCAAAAATGTAACTTTTGCGTTGAGAAAATTGATGCAGGGATACCCAAAGGTCTTAAACCGGGGGTAGATAGGGATGCAACACCAGCCTGTGTAAATACCTGCCAGGCCAGAGCTTTGACATTTGGGGACTTGGATGACCCAAACAGCGAAATTTCAAGACTAATCCGGGATCGAAAAGGCATCCAGCTGCATTCGGAATTTGGCACGGATCCTTCGGTTTATTATGTGGATGGCAAGATCGGGGGAAAGGACAACGTTGCCCCGGAACATGCTAGAACCGGTTATAACGTATCTACAAAGAGTACCGTTCAAGCGGACGCCATTGGTAAACTAGATCAGGTAACTAAATAGGGAGAGAAAATATGCAGCACACACGTCGTCAATGGATGGTCAGCCATGAGTGGATGGTCAAGCCAATGCAGCAGACCGACTGGATTCAGCGTGAAGGTCTGTTGATCTGGCTGACAGAGGTTTTTGGCAGTTTGGGAACCGGTTTGTACCTGGTCTCTATTTTTGTTAACAACTGGTGGGGAGCATTAGCCGGCTGGCTCATTGTCATGGCTATCAAGCTACCGATCCACTTAATCTATCTTGGTAAACCAACTCGATTCTGGAGAGCATTACCTCCTTTTACCAAAGCGTGGAGAACTTCCTGGATAGCCAGGGGATTCTTTTTTACTATTCTCTTTGCCGGTTTTGGTTTCATACAGCTACTAATCGGCTATATATTAATGTCGACCGGTCAAAGCACAGGAATCAGCACAGCGACCTTACACAACCTTGACATCGCATTTCGAATATTGGGTGGCTTTGGAGCAATTCTTACAGCAATTTATACCGGTTTCATGATGAGTTTTTGTAAAAGTGTTCCCTTTTGGAATACCGGTTTATTGCCCATCGTTATCATCAATGCCGGAATAGCTGACGGGCTCGCTCTTCTTATCGGTATAGGTTTGTTCACAGCTGGTGTGGACATCATTATGCTGGAGTCTGTCACCAGAATTCTGTTATTGGTTAACATACTTCTAATTGCAACTTACCTGTTAAACTCCACCTACCGCTCAGAAACAGCAGGATTTTCTTCAAAGCAACTTTTAGCCGGCAAAGTTGCAATTCCTTTCTGGCTTGGTGTCATCATACTTGGCATTCTTATTCCGTTGGTGGTTTCATTGGCCGGATACTTTATTGGTGACATCGGTCATGCAGCATTGATAGGTGCAATCATCGCCCATACCATCGGAGCCTTTGCTTTGAAATACTGCATCCTTAAAGTTGGTATTTACCAGCCTTTATTGTCAAACGGATCTGAAAAATAGGTAGAACCACTTAGGAGGAAATTGAAAATGAGTGAACGGAAAGTAATGTATACAACCTGCAAGAGCTGTCATGGAGGTTGTGGTGTAAAAGTAACTGTTGAAGACAATGCCATTGTCCATATCGAAGGGCGGGAAGATTCCCTGACTCGCGGAACCATGTGTGCTAAAGGATTATCCAGCATCCAGCATATCGATAACCCATATCGTTTAAAGCATCCCGTTAAGCAGGTCGGACCAAAAGGTAAAGGGAATTGGGAACGAATCAGTTGGGATGAAGCCCTCGATACCATTGAAAAGAAGATAAAAGAAGCCCAAGCCAAATACGGACCCGAATCTATTGCAACCTCACAAGGTACCGGAAGAGGATACAACCGCTATACTCACCGTTTTGCCAGATCAATCGGATCGGCCAATGTGATCTCACCGGGGTATGTCTGTCACAGCCCCCGATTGGGACTATACGGTCTGGTGACCGGATATGGAAGATTGTATTGCGACTATCACGGTTGGGGTGGCGTATTTCCAAAAACACAGATCATGTGGGCCAAGCAGCTGGAAATCAGTAGTGCCGATTCTGAGATGTGTAACTGGTTTATTCAGTCGCTGGATTATTGTAAAAACCTGATCATCATTGATCCGAGAGCCAGTGCCTACGCAACGAGAGCAACCCTCTGGCTGCAACCAAGACCCGGCTCCGATTGTGCCCTGGCAATGGGTATGATGAATGTGATCTTCAAGGAAGAATTATGGGATAAGGAGTTTGTCGAAAACTGGACCTACGGATTTGAGGAACTTCGGGAAAGAGTCGCTCCTTTTACTCCTGAAAAAACCGAAGAGATTACCTGGGTGCCCAAAGAGAAGATCATTGAAGCCGCCCGAATGTTTGCCATCGATACACCGGGATGTATTCAGGTAGGCAGTTCCCTGGAAAGACAAGCAAACTGTGGTCATACACTAAGAGCCATCACCAATTTAATGGGGATGACAGGCAATATCGAGGCTCCGGGCAGCATGGTCAGCTGGGTTTTACCTGACACAGGACTGATTGAAGATTTCTTCCTTGAGTTACCTCTCACTGAAGAGATGAAAAGCAAGATCATCGGTATCGATAAATTCAAGATGGGTGCAGCACGAACCTGCAATCCCGATACGATGGTCAAGGCAATCATTTCAGGCAAAGCGCCCATTCAAGTCTGGTTCAGCGTAGGTGGACAGCAGATCGTGCACATGGCCAACACCAAAGAAGTTGTCAAGGCGATTGAAAAGGTGCCTTTTATGGTTCATGTGGATCTTTTTATGGGACCCATGGCAGAGGCTGCCGACATAGTCTTACCAGCAGCGCATTGGCTGGAGCTGAATGATGTTTATGATATGCACCCCAGGTTTATGATTGAAGCACATAACAAAGTTCTTGATCCACCGGGAGAAGCACAATCCGATGCCTGGATATTCAACGAAATAGGAAAAAGAGTGGCTCCCGAACACTGGTTTGACTCTGAGGAAGAACTGCTAGATCACCAGGTCAAAAAAGGTTCCGATGGAAAAATGACCTGGAAAGAATTTAGCGAAAAACTGGTCAGTGGCTGCTGGGGAGACGATCAGGTCTACTATAAATACAAAACCGACTACTGGAGAGAAGGCGGGGGTTTCCCGACTCCAACGGGAAAATTTGAATTCAAATCAAAGCATCTGGAAAGCCTTGGTTATGACGGACTACCGGTCTTCCGAGAGCCGGGAGAAAGTCCTTACAGTACACCTGAATTGTACAAGGAATACCCGTTGGTCATGAGCAGCGGATTCCGCCAACCATTTTACTTCCTGGCTCAATACAGGAATATCCCCTGGCTGAGAAGTTTCATGGAATATCCGATCTGCCAGTTACATCCGGAAACAGCTGAAAAATATAACGTAAAAGATGGTGATTGGATCTGGATTGAGTCCCCAAGAGGAAGAATCAGGCAAAGAGCACGGGTATTTCCGGGTATCCTAAAAGGAATGCTAATGACAACCGGAAACTGGTTTTACCCGGAAGAACCAGCTGAAGGATATCACGGGGTTTATATTTCAAATCCCAATGTACTGACAAGCAATGATCACCTTGACCCCATGTATGGTTCACCGGATCTGACCTGTTTGCTCTGCAAAGTTTATCCTTGCAAACCGGAAGAGCTCACAGAAGATGTCTTCAAACAGGATGAATTCGGTTTTATCAACGAAGCCGCGACCAACGACGAAGAGACTATAGCGAATCCTTTTCGAAATCGTGAGTAACCAAAAGACAGATGGGTAACATGTTGCCCATCCTACAAAATCCGGCCACTTGTCATTCCGATCGATGCTGCAAACTTCGCATCTCATAACCCGGAATCTAAACAGGCTTCACTGGCAGGATGTTTATGGATGCCGAATCATGAAACGCTGAACGGCATGACTAGAGCAAGAAGACAGGTGCAAAGCTAAAGCACCAATTTGTGGCAAATCATTTTTTCACAATACAACCACATGATTTTATTAATTCATTCTAACCAAATGCCAGACATCAATAGGAGGGTTTAATATTATGGCGAACGGGAAAAATGAAAAAAAAGGGGTGGATACTTCAGTAGATAAAACCGTTGTAAGGCCTTTGGCTCTTGGTGGTCTGCTGGGAGGTTGCGACCCTTCATGCGTGGACGTGAAAGACGGTAAGATCGTTCGAGTCCGACCCATGCATTTTGACTGGAAATATGATCGAGAAAGCTTCAATCCGTGGAAGTTTGAAAGGGATGGCAAAAAACTGGAATCCAATTTCAAGGGCATGCCTTCCCCTTGGTCCTTATCTTATAAGAAGAGGACTTACTCACCCAACCGAATCAAATACCCTTTGAAACGTGTTGATTGGGATCCCAATGGCGAAAGAAACCCGCAAAACAGGGGTAAAAGCAAGTACGTCAGGATCTCCTGGGAAGAAGCAACAGATCTTATCTCCAGCGAAATCAAACGGATTCATAAGGAATACGGACCTCTAGCCATTCTGGCCCAGGGAGATGGCCACGGTGAATGTAAAACCATCAATACACCACACGGACATCAGGCTCGTTTGCTTGATATGCTGGGCGGTTTTACCCAGCAAGTCCGAAATCCTGACAGTTGGGAAGGTTTTTACTGGGGTTCCAAACATGTGTGGGGACAAGGCATCGTAGGAATGATGGATCCTTCGGGAAATTGCATGAAGGATATGACAGAAAACTGTGACATGGTTCTTTTTTGGGGATGTGATCCTGAAACCACACCCTGGGGATTTGTAGGACAGTTCGCCAGTCGGCTTTGCTATTACTGGACCGACCTGGGAATCAAGCAGGTGTATATCTGCCCGGATCTCAACTATGGCGCAGCAGTTCATGCTGACAAATGGATTCCGATCCTTCCCAATACCGACTCTGCCATGCAGTTAGCCATCATTTACATGTGGTTAAAAGAAGGAACATACAATAAGGAATATGTTAAAACCCATACCATCGGCATGGATAAGGTTGAAGCTTATGTGATGGGTGAGGAAGACGGCATCGTCAAAGATCCTGCATGGGCATCCAAGAAATGTGGTGTTCCTGAGTGGACCATTAAGGCACTGGCCCGGGAATTTGCCCGACAGACCACATCTATTGCCCACTATTTTGGTGGTTCGATGTTTAGAGGTCCTTACTCCCATGAACCAGCCAGACTGGAATGTATCCTGCTCGGAATGCAGGGATTGGGAGGACCCGGTGTGCATCAGGTTCAGATCACCTACGGTGGAATGCCAAGACCGGAAGGACTGGAAAGTACCCGATTCTTTAACCCACAGCTCAGCGAACGGTTGACCAAGCCGACCATGACAACCATCCGGGCCTGGGGAAAACAGTTGATTCCAAAAACCATGATCCACACGGCTATTCTCGATCCACCTCTCAAATTCTGGGGGAATGGAGGTATTGAAGAGCCCGTCGAGGATCAGTTTATTGAATACAACTACCCTATTGCCAAGGAAGATGGCGGCACCGAGATTCATATGATGTGGACCGACACACCGTGTCGAATCACTTGCTGGAACTGCGGTCACGAAACCATTATTGCCGAACGCGATCCAAAAATTGAATGTATTGTGGCCCAGCACCCTTGGCTTGAAAATGATTGTATTTATGCAGATATCATTCTTCCAACCAACACCAATCTGGAAGTAGATGATATCGTCACCAATACGCGACAGGGAACCCAACACCATTCAGTCATCTTGATGAACAAGGCGATTGAGCCGGTTGGTGAATCCAAAAGTGATTATGAAGCAGTCCTGGAAGTAGCCAAAAAGCTGGGTAAAGAAGCTGAATTCTCTGAGGGTAAAACAGTAAGAGATCTGCAGCAGGAGGTCTTCAGCAACATGAAACTGGAAAAATTTATCTCTTGGGATAAGTTTGAAGAAAATCAATATGTTGTTCTCCCAACCGCCAAGGACTGGGAAGATGATGTGGTTGGTTTGAGACCGTTCCATGATGATCCTGAAAAGAACCCTCTTCCTACTCCCACAGGAAAATTGGAATTCTACTCGGAATCCATAGCTAAGGCTTTTCCGGAAGATCGAGAAAGACCGCCCATTCCCAAATGGATTGAAAAAAGTGCCATGCACGATGAGCGGGTTTCCAGCCAGAGAGCTAACGCTTATCCATTGCTGTTGATGTCAAATCATGGCCGCTGGAGAGTTCATTCCCAGGCCGATGATGTGACCTGGAGTCGCGAAGTCGTAACATGTAAAGTAAAAGGCTGGGACGGATACCTGTATGAGCCATGCTGGATTCACCCATCAGATGCCGAAGCCAGAGGAATCGAAATGGGAGACATTGT
Organism: Pseudomonadota bacterium; assembly: GCA_022360105.1. The sequence continues at coordinate 1,801 of JAKSDL010000231.1, read as the reverse complement.
CAAAGTCCACAATGAGCGTGGTATTGTCCTTTGTGGCGCCCGGGTTTGGGAACGAGTCATGCCTGGTGTAGCCTATGTGGACCATGGTGCACGGCATGATCCAATTGTTCCCGGTGTCATTGATCGAGGTGGAGCTATCAACTGTATCTCAGGTGAGGGAATCACTTCGGAAAAATGCGTGGGACAAGCAACCAGCGGTTACCTGGTCGAAGTTTCCAAGGTTTCCGGGACTGAAATGGATCAATGGAAACGAGATTATCCCGAAGCTTTTGAACGAGACTACGATCCCGCAGCCGGTTTACGGTTTGAGGCATGGGTAGAGAAAGGAGGTAAATAATGAAAGTATTCGCAATTGATTTATCGATCTGCAACGGCTGCTATTGCTGCCAGGTTGCCTGTAAAGACGAACATGTTGCTAACGATTGGACACCCTATGCCAAACCTCAGCCGGATACGGGTCAGTTCTGGATGAGATTAAATGAAGAAGTACGCGGTCAGGTGCCAAAGGTTAAAGTTACCTATACCCCTAATCTTTGTAATCATTGTGATGATGCACCGTGTATTTCGGGCTGCGAATCAAAGGCAATCTATAAAAGGGATGACGGTCTGGTGATAATTGAACCGGATACCTGCACAGGATGCAAGCTCTGCGAAGATAACTGCCCGCATGATGCCATTTATTTTAATGAACATTTAAATATTGCGCAGAAATGCACGGGATGCAGTCACCTCCTGGACAATGACGAAAACTGGGAAGTCCCACGTTGCGTGGATCAGTGTCCTACTGGTGCTATTCGATTCGGTGAAGAAGCGGACTTTGCAGATTTCATCAAAGACGCCGAGCTGATTAACCCCGAAGCCGGCACAAAATCCAGGGTCTACTATAAAAATCTGCCTAAGAAATTCATTGGCGGAACTTTGTATGACCCTGTAGAAAAAGAGGTTGTTATTGGAGCAGAGTGTACCTTAAAAGACACCAAATCTAACGAGACCTTCAAGGCAACCACCGACAACTTCGGAGATTTCTGGTTCCACGGTTTGAAAGACGATTGTACCTACTCTTTGGAAATGAAAAAGGATGGTAAAAAGAAAACAATCGACAACATTCTAACCGATAAGGACCTGAGCCTGGGGGATATTCCCCTTTAATTTGCAAGTGCGCTAACTCTCTAAAAAAGGGGGATTTGTCCACGTGGCAATCCCCCTTTTTTATTTTATGCCTGTTTTTTGCAAAATGGGCCGGCAATAGCCTGCCCATCGGGAACATCTCATTGAGTGCGCTTACAAGAACTTCTTTTGGATGTTATTCATGATTTTCAATTATTAAATCGATTTCCAATTAATCAAATATCGCCCGATGGGCAACATAGTTGCCCATCCTACAATGGAAAACAACCGTTTTCTTTGATTATAAAAATCTTATTTATAATTAGTCTTTGACGATTGATGCTTCAGTCTTTGGTAGGATGGGCCGGCGCAGCCTGCCCATCGGGAACATTTTGTTTGATGTATTAAAAAATAACCTTAATATTATCCAAAATAGTTTATTTTTGTTTAATTCTGTTTGATATATATTCCCACAATTTCTTTTGAGTTGAAAAACCATCTTATCAACATCCTAAGAATCAGGTATTTAAAACAATACAAATGATTGTTAAAACGAAATTCCCTGAAAGCAGCTTCCGGTGGCTAAAGCCACCGACTATAATACAACACCCTTACAGGGTGATTAGATAATTAAACAAAAATATGCCCAGCTACGACGTTATATTTATTCATCCGCCTGCCCACTACGACTTTC
>JAKSDL010000659.1 GCA_022360105.1 Pseudomonadota bacterium | reverse complement strand
TTTGTGGAACCAGCTTATCAGCGTCAACCTGAATGGTTTGGGTGTAGTGTGCTCCTTCATCGGGAAGAAGAAGACTCAAATCTGTTTCTTCGGGCCGAACCAATCCCTGTGGATTGATTAACCCGACTTTGGCGCCCATTTCTATCGCCATATTGGCGATGGTCATCCTGGCTTCCAGGTCCAGTCCCGTTATTGCCTCACCATGAAACTCGATTGCCTGGTAGGTCGCACCTGCCATGCCGATACGTCCGACAATAGCAAGGATCAAGTCTTTGGCTGAGACATTTTCAGCGAGGGTCCCCGTTATGTCGACCCGGATGGTGCCGGGAACTTTTAACCAGGTTTGACCGGTTAACATAATCGCTGCCAGATCGGTTGATCCCACACCTGTTGAGAAGGCGCCAAGGCTGCCATAGGTGCAGGTGTGAGAATCGGCCCCGATAAAGAGATCACCCGGTTTGACATGACCATTTTCCACCATTAACTGATGGCAAATGCCTTCGCCTGTGTCGTACAGATGAATCCCGTGTTTGGCGGCAAAATCACGCATGAGCGAATGGAGATTGGCAATACGCTGGTTAGGCGCAGGGGAGGCATGGTCAATGACCAGAAAGATCTTGTTCGGGTCCCATGGCTTAAGTCCTCCCATCTTTTCAAAGGCCACAATGGCCAGTGGCCCTGTGGTGTCGCTGGCCATAACTCCATCCACATCAACAATGACAAGATCACCCGCAGCAACCGGATGACCTGCATGGCGAGAGATGATTTTCTCGGCAACGGTCTGTGGTTTCATCTGCATATCAGTTATTGATGGATAAAGATCGGTTTTTAAACACACGTTTTTTGAGCAGCGGCCAGAACAATGAGCCTATAATCAAGACCAGCAGAGCATTAAAAGCCGGTCGTGTGAACAATGCCAACAGATCATCCTCAAACAGCAGAAAGGTTTTCAGCATCTCACGTTCCACAATGGCTCCCAGGATAAATCCCAGGATGAATCCCATAACCGGGTAGTTCAACCGTTTCATCAGGTAACCCAAACCAGCGAAAAGCAGCATAATGACCACATCGATGAGTAATCCCCTGGGTGAATAAGCGCCCACCACCGCAAAAATGAACACGGCGGGTACAAGCACCTTTGTCGGCAAGTAAATCAAGCGCGCGAAATAATTCACAAACAGGGTGGCAATAACCAGCAATCCCGCAGCCTGAAAGAATTGACTGACAATCACCGCATAGGCAAAGTCAAGATTTTCCCTGACCAGCCACGGTCCGGGGGATAAGCCATGAATCATGAAGGCGGCAAGCAACAGTGCCGTGGTTCCGGACCCGGGAATGCCCAGCAGCATCATGGTAGCGACAGCACCTCCCTCTGAACCGTTGTTAGCGGTTTCAGCAGCGACAATTCCTGCGGGTTCTCCATTGCCAAAGTTTTCAGCATTCGGGTTGCTCCGTTTCTCTGTTCCGTAACTGACCATTGCCGCAATGGTAGAGCCGGCAGCAGGCATCAACCCGATCCCTATCCCCAGCAGGGATGAACGGATCACTGTTTTGGGATGTTTCATCGCAATCCGCATGCCCTTGATGATTTCGCTGATTTTTTGGACAGGTCTCTCTCCATCCTTGATGATGAACTTCTTTTCCAGCATGATGAACAGCTCACTGACCGCCAGCAGACCCAGCAAAGCCGGAATCAGGGGGATACCTTCATAGAGCGCGTCAATTCCCCAGATTCCGCGGGAATATCCATAAGGGGAAGACCCCAGCGTTCCGATTAGTATGCCAAACAACCCGAAAATGGCAGTTTTAACTATTTCTCCCTGAACCATGCCAATGGATACCATGGCAAACACGACGACCAGCAGCATTTCGGATGGCCCAAAATTCAGAATAATTTTGCCAATGGGGAAAAAAAGGGCCAGGACAATTCCGTAAGCGATAAAGCAGCCAATAGCAGAGCTGAAGATGCTGATACCCAATGCATGATTATGCTTCCCCTGCTGAGTCATGGGATAACCATCAAACCCGGTTACAATGGCAGGTGCGGTGCCGGGAATATTCAACAGAATAGCTGAAATCCCGCCACCATAGACGGACCCCGTATAAATGGCGGTTAAAAACACGATGGCCTGCAAGGGAGGCATGTAGTAACTGGGGCCCAAAAGCAGCGTAATGGCTAAGACTCCCGATACACCCGGAATGGACCCTAAAAATATTCCAATGGCCAGTCCGCCGATAATCCAAAATGGTAAATCCCAGACCATCAACATTTGAAGTCCCTGGGCAATGTTTGCAAATGCTTCCATGACTATCTCTTTTAAATTAGTATTCCCTGGGGCAATGTCAGTTTTAGTGTTGTGACAAAGATCAGATGAATTGCAATCAAAACAATAACGCCGGGTATGACCGTTTTGACAAAACCGCGGTTGCCCAGTATGTAGCTGAAAGCACAAAATGCCAGAAAACTCGACGTGTAATATCCCAACCCGTTGAGCAGCACCAAATAGATAACTAAGGCGGCGATAAGCTGAAATTTCTTGTCTTTAACGAGAACCATTATCCCCAATTTGGCTGCGGATTTATCTCTGTTTAAAAATTCCCTGAACTGCCTGATGATTTCAACAGCTGTAAAAACGGTCATAATCCAGAACACCACAATGATTGCCACTTTATCGGACATGTCTTCCAATCCCAGGCATTGCAGGTAATAGATCAGGGAATAAACCCAAATCGCACCAACAAAAATCAGTCTCCCAGTTGATTTATCCATGTTAGCCTTGTT
>JAKSDL010000504.1 GCA_022360105.1 Pseudomonadota bacterium | reverse complement strand
GCCTACATGGAGTTGACTCCATATGTAGTGCATTATCGGGCTGCCGGTCTTTCGGAAGCAGAGGACGGAAGGATACGGATCAAGAATAAGATTATTGCCAAGATTTCCCGGCGGGAGGTTGCAGCAAAATTTATGGAACCTGCTCCGGAAAAGCTTCTGGCAAAACTTGTGGAACAAGGTGCCATAACCCAGGATCAGGCCAACATGGCAAAAAGAGTTCCAATGGCTGATGACATCACCGTCGAGGCTGATTCAGGTGGGCATACGGATAACCGGCCGCTGGTTTCCCTGCTTCCTTCACTTATTTCCCTCAGAAACGAAATCCAGGAAAAGAACAATTATTCGAAATCTATCAGAATCGGTGCTGCAGGGGGAATTGGAACTCCGGAAGCGGCACTGGCAGCTTATATGATGGGGGCTGCTTATATTGTAACCGGCTCTATCAATCAATCATGTATCGAAGCCGGGACATCGGATCAAGTCCGAAATGTACTGTCCCAGGCTCAGATGGCAGATGTTATCATGGCTCCAGCCTTTGACATGTTTGAGATGGGAGGTCGCCTGCAAGTTTTAAAAAGAGGTACTTTGTTTGCCATGAGGGCTCAAAAACTGGCTGATTATTACCGGGTTTGCACCTGTATAGATGATATTCCGGCTGACGAAAAAGCGAAGCTCGAAAAACAGGTATTTCGTAAGTCGATTGATGATATCTGGGCTGGAACGGTCGATTATTTCAATGAACGTGATCCTGAACAAATTAAAAAAGCGGAAGCGAATCCCAAAAAGAAAATGGCTCTGATCTTTCGCTGGTATATGGGGTTGGCCTCTCATTGGGCCAACGCCGGGGAAAAAGGCCGGGAAATGGATTATCAGATCTGGTGCGGCCCCTCCATGGGGGCCTTTAACGACTGGGTGCGCGGCTCATTTCTTGAAAAAACCGAAAATCGCAGGGTTGCCACTATTGCCTTGAATATCATGAAAGGTGCTGCTTATCTGAACAGGTTGCAGCAGTTAAAACTTGCCGGGCTTTCCTTTCCTGTTGAGTTTGAACAATTTGTTCCGGTTGAAATGTAATGTTTGTTGGGAGTCAAATCGAAGCGAATCGATCGAAGGTCTCTATTTTTACTTTATGTTTTCCCAGCTAATGGGTTATACTAATTGCGATCATTAAGATTTTAACTAAATTTAAGGGCACCTTGAAAAATTATAAATAGAGCCAATACCCAGTATCAAAGGATTGCTGCTTCAAAACACGCATAAATCCATCCCTGGAGTTCCCGGAAGCCCTCCATGGATTCCAAGGTTTTTGAAACAGTAATCCTTTGACACCAGTTAAATTTAATTTTTCAAGGTGCCCTTAATAGGATCTTTGAATTGTTCTGATTCCACAATCAGAAACTGCATACTGTATTAACCAGGAGAGAACATGACCGCAGAGGTTGAAGAAAGAGAATCGATGGTTGATTACGATGAACAATCAACCAAAAAAGATGAGCTGGAAAGCAAATACCTGAGCTTTCCGTTAGCAGATTCACTTTACGGTATTGATATCCAGCATGTTAAAGAAGTAGTAATTTTCAGTGAGAATATGAAAATTACTCAAGTACCGCATATGCCGGGTTTCACAAAAGGCGTCATCAACCTGCGAGGAAAAGTGATCCCGATTATCGACTTGCGACTTCGATTTTTGCTTGATGAAGTCGAGTATGGCGGTCGGACCTGCTTTGTTGTTGTCAAAATAGAAGGCGTGACGACCGGCCTGGTTGTGGATACAGTAGCCGGAGTCGTTACCTTCAAAGCCTCGGACATTGACCCGGCTCCTGAATTGAACGATTCGGCACAAAGTAAATTTATTTACGGTATCGGCAAAACCAAAGATGAGGTTTACATTCTGCTTGATACCGAAAAACTGCTTCATCAAAAAGAGCTTGAGGCACTGAAGAAAGCCTAAATCTTCTTAGTCATGGGGCTGCCATGCCCCAAAATCACATCATTTCAGCAGTTAATCCAAGTTTAAAAACTCCTTCCTTTTCCCTTCAAAACATCTAGTTTTGTTGAATTTCGACCTTGAAACTAGTATCATAACGACATTCCCCAGTTCAATTCAATTCTCCATTTGCCTAACATTAAGGATTGTAATGGATTATGTTCAGAAGGTTTTAGGCCCTATTCTGTTCATATTGGTTGTGTTGTCAGGTTCTCTTCCATTGAAAGCGAAAACAGTTCTGAAGATGAACCACCAGTTCCCTGCCAATACATCAGGTTCAAAATTGGATCAATGGTTTGCAGATCAAGTCTTCAAATTAACCGATGGTGAGTTGGAGATTAGAATATACTGGTCCAATGCATTGGGAGACGCCAAGGAAAATCTTGTCCTGTTAAAAAACAATGCAATTGATTTGGCAGCTGTTTCCGCCGGCTACTTTCCTGAAGAATTGCCTCTCCATTCCGCACCAAATGCAATTCCAATGGGGATGGACAATGTTTGCCAGTCGCGTAAAATTATGGAAGCATTTCTGAAGCAAATTCCCGATTTTCGCGAAGAAGCTCAACGCAATGGAATACGATCCCTGTATTTCCATTTACTTAATCCCTATTTGTTAGTTTCCAAAAACCCTGTCCGAACCTTTGCTGAATTAAACGGGATGAAAATCCGAACCTGGGGAAAGGACATGCCGAGGCTTGTCAATGCAGCAAAAGCGAAATCAATCACCATGTTTTTACCTCACATCTATGACGGATTTAAATTCGGTTTAATAGATGGTTGCCCATTTTCAACCGATTTAATGGTATCATACAGAATATATGAATTTGCAAAGCACGTAACCGAAGTTGTGATGTGGGAAGGGCCAGGTTGGGGGGTCTGGATAAGCGAAAAAACCTGGCAAAAAACCAGCGATAGACATCGACAGGCCCTAATATCAGTTGCTGAATTAGCCAGGGCCAAGAGTTTTGAAAATACAAAAGAAGCCGATAGACAAGCCAGAATTTTTCTTAAACAGCAGGGAGTTACTTTCCATCCTTTTCCGGATAGTGAATTGAAAAAATGGCAAGACGCCAATCCCGATTTCTTTAATGACATGCAAAAGCAGTTTAATCAAACGGGTTTGCAAGACCCCGGAAGAAAAATGATTGGATTGTGGAAAAAATTAAGGTCCGAAGTTGAATGCCCCTGATTTTTTTTGTCACCAAACCTATCAAGTTTTGCGCGACCAATGTTTAAAAACCTAAAAATTCGCACCCGGCTGCTGATATCATTTTTGATTTTAAGCATTGTTCCATTCGCTGTGCTTGGCGTTGTTACTTTGATGACCTTTGTCAAATCCCTCTCAGGCGTAACTTACAGCCAACTGGAAAATACTCGCGAAGTCAAGAAATACCAGATACAAAGCTTTTTCAGCGAAAAACAGAAAAATATGAAGATGCTCATGGAGACGGTTGGCAGTCTCCAAAAGGCGGCATTTGAAAAGTTGGAAACGATCCAGGAGATAAAGCGCGCTGAAATAGAAGGATATTTTAAACACATTTTGAGAGATGTTGATTCAATCGCCCATAATTCGTCGGTCTATAGGGCGATGCTTGATTTTAAAACGCTTTACGACATGCCCGGAAACATTGACCAGGGAATGTATAATTATCTGGAAAACATCAAATATGCCGGTTCATTAAGTCGTTTTAAAAAAGATTACGGGTACTATGATTTGCTCCTGGTATCGGCAGAAGGTCTCATTGTCTTTAGCACTAACCGGGAAGCGGATCTTGGCAAGTTTATCTCTGCGCCTCCTTTGAAAAACACGGGTATATCACAGGTTTTTACAAAAGCATTAAAAAAGGCTTCCATTCAGGATTTTAGTATCTATAAGCCCTCTCAAAATCGCTACATGGCGTTTGCAGGTGCTCCCGTTCTTGATCAGTTTGGGAATGCTGTTGGTGTCATTATTTTAAAGTTTGACAATGATTATCTAAATGCGCTTGTTCAGCGGGGACATGCCAAAGGAAGTACGGAGAATTCTTTTCTGCTGGCAGATCACAATGATAAAATGATCTATAGAAGCAATCCGGAGAACTCTTCTGATCGTTTTGGTCAGGTTTTTATTGGCAAGGAAATATTTGAAGAAAACAATACCGGCAAACAACGGATCGTCACAATACTGTCCGAAAAACCCCAAATCATGGAATATGACCGAATAAAGGTAGGGGGGTTAAACTGGTTGCTGGTGACGGTTATTGATCTGGAATCTGTCATTGCTCCAAAATTGAAGAATGTAAAAGAAGACTATTTTCAAAAGTTCATTTCTATATACGGCTATTTTGATTTGCTGCTGATAACACCAGCCGGCGATGTTTTCTATTCCGTAGCCAAAAGTCCCGAATATCGCACCAATCTTGTGACAGGTTCACATGCGGGCACCAGCTTGGGAAAACTCTTCCACAGGGTCAGTCAAACCGGTCAGTTTGCGTTTGAAGACTTTCAACCCTATGCCTCCAGATCTTACAAGCCGGTTGCGTTTATCGCCCAACCGGTGATGTATGGAGAAAACGTCGAACTCGTCGTGGTCCTTCAATTATCGCTTGAAACAATCAACCAGGTTATGCAGGAGCGATCAGGGATGGGAAACACGGGCGAAACCTATCTGGTGGGATCTGACATGTTGATGCGTTCGGATTCATATCTTGATCCCGGTGGGTATTCAGTTCAAGCCACGTTTTTGGAGCCTCTGAGAAAACAGATTAATACCAGCGCTACACAAAATGCATTAGCGGGATATTCGGGCAGGGAACTGACTTTTAATTACAACCGGGATGAGGTCCTTTCAGCTTATTCACCAGTTCGTGTCTGGGATGAAACCTGGGCGCTGGTAGCAGAGATCGATTCGAGGGAGGCTTTTTACCCGGTCCGACTTACCATCTATTTTTTTGGTGTTATTGGCATTTTGGGAATATTGGTGATTAGTGGCAGCAGCGTTCTTATTGCCAGAAGAATCTCCAATCCTATTAAAGAGCTAAAAGAGGCTTCGGAAGACATCAGCAAAGGTAAAATGGATATTCGTCTGTCATCGGAAATGATGTCTGCACGGGATGAAGTTGGGCAGCTCGCCAAGGCGTTTAACGATATGGCAATTCGGTTAAGATCGATCATGGGAGATTTGCAACTGGAAATTTCGGAACACAGACGTACAGAGCAGGAGTTGAGCCAGTTGCAGACCTTATTAACCAATATTATCAATTCGATGCCTTCTATTCTGGTTGGTGTGGATATCTCAGGAACGATTATGCAATGGAATCAACAAGCGGAATGTGAAACGGGGATGGTAGCCGCTGATGCGGAAGGCAAAAAACTTGAGGAGGCATATCCCTTGTTGGCCAATCAGATGGAACAAATTAAAAAGGCCATAGAACAGCGGACTGTCCGAAAAGATGAGCGGATTCTGGTTGAATCGAATGGGAATTCCACTTTTCTTGATATGACAATATATCCCTTAGCCGCGGACGGGGCAAAAGGGGCTGTGATTCGATTGGATGATGTCACGGAAAGAGTTCGAATGGAAGAAATCATGGTGCAAACAGAAAAAATGATGTCAGTCGGAGGGCTTGCTGCCGGTATGGCCCATGAGATTAACAATCCATTGGGAATAATACTTCAGGGGGTTCAAAACACATTTAGACGGCTCTCTCCGGAACTCAGGAAAAACAAAGAAAAGGCAGATCAGTTGGGAATTGATCTGGAGAAAGTTCAACAATATCTTGAAGACAGAAATATCAACAAATACCTGGAAGCTATGCAAGATGCCGGAATCAGGGCGGCAAGAATCATCGAAAACATGCTTGACTTCAGTAGTAACAGCAGAGCAACGCCAAAAAACAGACAAAATGTAAACAATATCCTTGAAGACACGTTATTGCTTGCCATGAAGGATTTCAAAGTTGATTCACGATTTGATTTTAGAAAGATTAAAATATTCAAGGATTACGAGGAGGATCTACCCGATATTTTATGTTCAAAAACTGAAATTGAGCAGGTTTTTTTAAACATTCTAAAAAACGCAGCCCAGGCCATGCATGAGCTTGAACAAGAGAATATAGAGCCGACAATAACAATCAAAACAAGATTCAACAATGGTTTGGTCGAAATTTACATTGAGGACAACGGGCCGGGCATGGATGAAAAGACCAAAAAGCGCATTTTTGAACCGTTTTTTACGACAAAACCCACAGGCATTGGCACAGGGCTGGGTTTATCAGTCTCCTATTTTATCATCACCAAAAACCATTTTGGAAAGATCGATGTTCGAAGTGTCAAGGGAAAATCAACACTCTTTGTCATCAGTCTCCCTGTAGTTAACGAAGCCGGAGGAAATGGGGGTAAGAATGAAGCAATAACAGTGGAGTGATGTATATGTTTTTGTAAAAAGCTTCTCAGCACTGTTATCACTATAAAGTCTGGTCGATTTGAGGGAGGCTTTTGTAAATATCCTTCCTGCGGTGACGAATAATTCGTCTGATATTGTCTATTATAACAGGTATTTTAATGAAAAATGAGCCGTCAATTTCAAGAATCGTTGTCGGTTCCAAAGCTTTGACAGAATGCAAGCGGGTATCATTTTTACGTATATTATGAATAAAAAATTCGCATTCACCCACAGTATCAGGCCCGTCCAGCCGAATCGAGTCTTGACCAACCTCAATGCTGACCGCACCCTCAGCAATTAGTAGCCGCTGATCTTTCTCTCCTTTTTTGATTATGATTTCGTCTTTTTTTACACGGTATGTCCGGCTGTTTTTGGCGATGCGATTGAGTACCGTGGTAGATACATCCTGAGAAATATCCGATGCAGATTGAAACAGCAATCTCCTTTCAAACATCTCCTTGAAATTCCCTTCGTAATTGATGTCCAGGGCATTCATTGCTTCGATGAATTGAGAAGCGGGAATTCGTAAGTATCGTAGCCGGTTCAAGGTTTTTACAGAAGCCATTCTGGGACGCTGAGCCAGCACACCGATATCTCCCATTACCTCACCATCGCCTACGGACGACCTTGAACTCAGCTTTCCTTTTTCATCAAAAGTCATGAATTCCGCACGGCCTCGGACGATGATATAAACACTGTCAGAAGCAGCGCCTTGTTCAATCATGAAGGTTCCAATATTCGGATTGCTTTGGGTGGGCGTATTGGCAAAGACAAACGCATAGTGCCTCATGGTTGCTTTGGTGTTTTCATCTCCCGGATCTCCGAGCAGGCTTTCAAAATATTGCAATATCAGGTTATAGGCCTGGAAAAAGAAAGGAATGACAGGATGTAAGCCGGCTCCAAAATTTTTGATTTCACCATTGGGCAGTTTGATAACCTGGTCCAGATCTCCCACGGCGACAAACCGTCCTTCTTTCTCGTAGTCCTTGCTTAACAAACTTTTGGTGACATGGGTAAAGACCCTGAACGATCGATCTGTCTTGGCTTTCTTCAGATCTTGCCACTGTCCGTGAACGGTGTAAGGAAGCGATTCCGCGCTAGGGCAGCCACAATCGTACTTTATCAAACTGTATTCACGTTTACGAATTACAGAATCCAGGTGATCCAGATGATCCTGTGGCATCCAGCCATCCTTGACCATTGAAGCCATCCGTTTAAAGGCAACAATGTCCAAAAAATGTCCGTAAGTGTAGCGATAACCTTCCAGTTGCAAATCAAAGGTATAGACCGTCGTCGGCACACTGTGGCAGCTTAAATGACCGGTAATCTGTATTCCTTCCAGGTTGTATGACTCTGTTTGGTAGGGATTGTCCTTTCGGAACGGCAGAATAATCCAGAAGAAACTGTTTTCCACCAGCAGTTCCGGCAGGTCAATTAAGGATGAGATCTTTTTGATAATGGAATACTTAACCGGCTCAGTAGTGATGATGTGGCACGGACTGTTCCGTCTGAACAGTTCCACCATGGCACCGATATGATCATCGTGGTTATGCGTGACCACAATATAATGGATGGATTGCTTGGAAAGACCATTGTGATTAATAATATCCGTCATGTTGGACGGATAATCCACCAGAATGGGTTCAAATTTATGGATGATGGTGGTATGGGCACAGCTGAAATAAGGATCCATACCGTCATATTCTCCTGTGTGCCAAATTCCGAAATTGGTGATCGGGAATTTCAAATGCTTATATTCCACAGGAGCCCTGAACTTTTCATCATCTTCCAAAGAGACATCTACATCGATATGATCGTCTTCGAACACAAATCGATAGGTATTGTAACCCAGTCGACCAATCTTGATTCCATCGCCAATATCACTAAATTCGTTTTCATTTTTAGGTGACGGATCAAGGAATACGGATTCAATAAAAGTATGGCTGTCTTTGATTTCGTTGCCTACTGCCAATCCCAAAATTTCAGATTTTAGGGCATCCCTGGTTGCTTCAGGAATATCCAGTTGATCAAGTTCTTCCAATCGATCGATGCCATAATTCCCATACTTAATCATTTTCAGAGCCTTGTTAATATCAGGCTCCAAACCTACCAGGGTGGGATAAACACCGGCATAAAATGCAGGGACAAGCTTTGCTTTGTGCTCGACAAGGCATAAATACAACGCGTACAGGATGGGGAACTCAACGAGAACCCAACATATGGAGTCGTCCTGTATTTTTGAATCCACGAGAACAAAAGTGTTGACGGCGTTGCGTCCGTAATAACCTACTTGTTGAAATCGTTTAACCACATCCGGTGGTTGTCCAAGACTTATGCGGCGGTCTTTTGCAGGTATTTCCACAACGAAAACACCAGGGTCCAGTTTGGTGGCAATGAGTTTACGCTTTGGGCTTTCAACAACGGTTCGTCTTTTCATGAAATCACTCTAACCTGACAACTCAGCAAGTAGAAAGTCGGTGTTAATAAATTTTATTCTGTAAAATAATCCTGCAAACCTTGAAACAGCAGTATTTCAAAGTTTGCAGGGCAACACGCGTTCTTTTCAATTTACTGAAATCACAATAAAAAATCAATTATTAAGCAAACATCAACAAAATGAGATAGTTTGGTTGTGACGAGCAAAGCATAAACTGCGCCTAATTAGTGACTGAACGAAAACCAATTTAACCCATACCAATAAAAGCTTTAAAAGCAGCTTGGTGCTTCGAAGTTTAATGCTTTCAGCAGTCAGCTTTCAGCTCTCAGCCGGTTTCTCCTTGTAATTGTAATGTTTTAAGCTGAACGCTGACGGCTGACAGCACGATAATCCTCAAGCTGAATTCCGGCATCTGGCACAAGGCTGGATAAGGGTTTAGCGACTTTCCCTTCAGCCACTAATGAGGGGGATTTTTACTGGTGAGACTGTTTATTAAAAGCAAAGGAAAGGCTTTCTTAGCTGATCCCTGAATCTTGGATGGTGAGCAAGCAGTATTTTAACCCTGAGTTAAATGGCCGACGACTGAAAAAAATTCAAATCAAAATAATAGCATAAAACAGGAATTGGAAACTGATATTTTGATTGGGATCAGTTTGCAACAAAACTCATTTGTCAGTGATTCATCCGCTAAAAAAATCTGGTTGTGGGATTGTAATTTACTATTTGTAAACAACATTTCTAGAATCTTCTCCAGAATTTGAACATGATTCAATTGTTTTTACGAGGATGTTCAATTAAATTTGAAGATAAAGCTATTGTATACACTTAGGTGAATAGTTGCTTGGACGTATTTACACGATATAATTGCCATGGTTTGTTCAGAAAGATTTTCCAGTTGCACAAGTTTAAATCATCTGATTAGAATCGACGAACATTGTGCAATATCCTGAAGAGTTGCAGAAGAGCCGAAGCGGACGTGTTTGCCTTGGTGTTCTTGTCGTAATCCCTACCCCGGAAGGGTTCTTTTCGAGAGCAAAATAAATGAACCCGGACTATCCCGGAGATGAATTAAAAGTATATGCAGCGAATAGTTACGTTATCAACCCGAATATCCTCCCTATTGTGGCGTTCTAATTCCGATATATAACTATGATTGTTGGGGAAATGGGATTTTATATTTCACTTTTAGATAGTTAATACTTACAGATAGACGAGTAACAAAAAAATGTTGTCATCACAAGGGGATAGCACGAGCGGTTTCGATCAATTCGTTGTGTTCACAGATAAATTTAATTCGGAAAAACCATCTAAAGACGGAAATATGTGGGAAGTACTCATCGTCGATGATGAACAGGATGTTCACAAGATGACAAAGATGATCCTTCGAAATTACACCTTCCAGGGACAGAAAATCAATTTTCATAGTGCTTATTCTTCTCAGGAAGCCAAAGAGATTTTAAGCAAAAACGATAATATCGCTCTTGTGCTGCTCGATGTGGTAATGGAAGAAAGGGATGCCGGGCTAAAACTGGTGGAATATATCCGGCAGGATTTAGAGAATGAATCCATTCGAATAATTATACGGACCGGTCAGCCAGGAGAAGCCCCTGAGGAAACCGTTATAAGAGATTATGTTATCAATGATTATATCGAAAAAGGAGATATTACCACCAGAAGACTCTACACCACTATCACGACCTCACTGAGAGGCTATAAAGACTTGATTGCTCTGAAAGAGAGCTACCAGGAGTTAAAGCAGATTTCTGAAAAGCTGGAACATGCTTACGGCAGATTAGAAACTCTTGATAAGGAGAAGGCAAAAATCATCCAGTTTCTCTATCACGAACTGCTGACGCCATTGAATCATGTAGGGGCTTCGCAGGTGTTTGATGAGTACAATCTTTCGGATCAGAACCGGGCTGTTCTGGAAATGGTAAAAAAGGGTTTTAACCGTTTAAACGACTTAATCAAAGCTTTCCTGATCTATTTTGAATTCATGGGCAGCGAGTTGAACCTCCAGGTTGAAGATATTTCCATATCTAATGAATTACCTAACCTGATGGAGACGTTTCAGGAAACCATCCAAAAATCCAATCTTGTGATTGAATCGGATTTCAGTCAGTCCGAAACAATAAACATGGATCGACGCTATTTTGAAGAAGTGATGATCATCATTTTGGACAATGCCGTAAATCATTCCGACGAGGGTGGTAAAATTTATCTCAGCACCAAGAAGCCAAACCAGGAGTGCACACAAATCTGGATCGAAGACCGGGGTGTGGGAATACCGGAAAAAAATCTTGAAAAGGTTTTTCAGGCTTATGATCTGGAAGCATACTATCGTCGAGAAGATGGTTTCGGTTTAAATCTTTCCAAAGCTAAATACATTGTTGAATCCCACGGAGGCAAGATCTGGGCGGAAAGTGACGGTATAGACTTGGGTGCGCGTTTTATTATCGAGCTGCCGGATTAAGCCTTTGACCACTTCTTTTTTGTATCTTCCTGAATGAAAAACACTATCCGGATATTCGGTTTTCTCACCACATTTATCCTACCGCTGCCGACTTTTGGAGATCCCATTCATGTTCAGGTCGATTATTCCGAGCCTTGGGGCTACTATCAACAATCCGTAGTCAATGATTCTCCGGAACGTCAGCTAAAAGGCATTTGGATAGAGATTATTCGGCTGTTTACCGATCACACCGGCATCAAGTTTCAAACGACTATAGCACCGCACGCTCGTGTTTTACAGAATTTAAAGCATGGAAAAATTGACATGAGCTTCCAGGTACGGCCTGAGAAAGATAGTGAAAACATCATCTACATCACGGAAATGTTTGCTGTTCAGTCAATTGCCGTATCGATAAAAAGCAATCCTGTATTTTCCTATGACGATCTCTTCGGCAAACGGATAGGAATAGTGCGTGGTAAAAAAATCAGCCAAAAATTTGACAATGATCGATCGTTGTTTAAACAATCATTTAGAAATTACAGTATTATAATATCAATGCTGTTTCAAAAACGACTCGATGTTGTAGTTGGAGATCATGTTTCAATTCAGTATCTAATGAAAAGAAACAATTTTTCAGATAATTACAGCTCCACCTTTATCCTTCGAAAATCAAGCATTTGGTTACAACTCTCCGTATTCTCTCTATCAAAAGACAAAATGAGAAATCTAATCGCTGCCAATGCTCTATTTAAGCAGCGTGGTGACTACAAGAAGATTATTGAAAGTTTTGTTGGATATCAAATGTAGTGCATTATTTCTGCTTACCTTCAAACTGCTTAAACAAAATACATCTCTTAATGTTTTAAGTCCTTTTATTGAATAAATATTGCGGGTCCGTTTATAGGATGTTGGTATAATTTTGTTCCAAGCTGTCATCAAATTATAAAATCAGCAGGTTGGTTGTTTGATGTTGTCTTTCTTCACACATATTTAGGGTTTTTTAAATGTGTTGGTTTTCCAGTTCATACCATCCAACGCTAAATTCGCATGGTTTATAGTGTTCAGTTACCGGATATCCGTTATCGGTGTACTGATAACCGATAACGCATTCAAAACCGGGATAAAAGCTTGTATTTGCCTGATAAACAAGGCTAAACCAAACCCTAAAATCTGTGTTTCTTTAATTGAAACAACATTGGTCTGAATTAGGAGTCCAATAAATTAAAGAGAGATCTTTAGTGATCACCCAAATCAATAGTCGAATACACCAATTCAGCCGCAGATCTATTCTCAATACATACCTCGGAGCTTTCAACTCTTGCCAAGCCCGATGAAGAGGCTTTAGCGGCCGAATTATTAAAAGAGTTTCTATCGAACTCTAAAGTATTTGATGGTATTGATTCTGTGTTTCACCCTTATGTTGTATTGCTTCGTTGTGATCAGCTTAGAATTGTAGCTCATCCAATCAAAGAGTTTTTTGAGGTCATGAGCCAGGCCCGGGTTTATCAAAATTTATAAGGACGTTAATGGGAAAAAATTGGGGTTGATCTTTGTGAAAAACTGGAAAAGAGTCCGGATGTCTGAGGGGGGGGCAAAAACAATGGTGGCCATTAACGAACAAACCATTAAGCATGGGCGTGTACACTGTGAATATCCCTGCTTCGGTTTATCAAGTCAAAGCTACTATCCTACAAATAAATATAGTGAAACTGAATTGAACGAAATTCTTGAATAGTTGAATAGAATGATTGTGTGGACCTGTCAAAAGTTAAACCCTGATGTTTTATTCATTGTTATTTTATCCTTCGGCATCGATCTTCCACATCTATTCTTCTCGCACAATATCCTATAGATAGCCCCTCCCATACAAGACAATCGAAAACCTTCGGTTACAAATCAACAAAAAACAATTAGGAACCTATTAGACAAATATGATTCAGTGCTGCTTGATTTTTGTAATTTAATCATATATGTGGTTAATAGCCGCAACTTCCTAAAAAGTTTAAGGAAATTCAAAATAATCTACTTGCGATGGCCTCGAAAGATGTCAATTTTGTTAAAAATACAGACCGGATTTCTTCTGGTATTGAACTTAAAATTTGAAACCCCGGACTTTAGAATGAAAATACTAACAAAAGTTGTCGTTGTGATTGCATTGAACATGGCATTGGTTTCATACACGATTGCACAAGAAACTCGACCCAAATATACAGCAAAACAAGTATATGAATACTTTGCAGGATACTCACCCCAAGATGTTGTGAGTCGGGCTAAAGAAGCAGTAAAGTTCTATCAAAAAATTGCGGAAAAAGCAGAAGGGCTTCCCAAAGAACAAGAGGAAAAACTGTTCAAGGATGCATTAATTGAGTTTCATCATAAAACCACAGAGCGTCCAATTTCCGAGTTTCCGTTAACATTTATCTATGTCCCTCAACGCTGTGATCAAGGTCGGGTTGTCGCACATTACATTCCGGATTTTTTCAAGTTTGCTCGTATCGAGGGATTTATAAAAAAATACAAAGACATAAAAGGGAAAAAAGTAGGAGTTATTCTCTGTCAAGATGTTCGGGAAAATCCTAATGGCGTTTGGTCAAAACAATACCAGTGGTGGCCGGAGACTGATAAACCGTTAGAAATGGGATTCTTCATGATTGCAATACCTAATACACCATATGAACTACAAGGGTTCTATCCTTCTCAAAAGTATTCGGAAGAGCAACTAAATTCGAATTATCGAAAATAAAACAATTTACTGTTCACATTGATGCAAACAATTAGTCTGTTTTTTGAAGTATGTTAACGTTATTTCATATTTGAAATTTAAATTTGTGTATATATCAGTTTAAAAAAAAACCAATTCCTCTTTCTTCCACTGGAATCAAGATCAATTTACTCGCCTAAGAAGACTTTTGTAGTTGCTTTTCTGTTTGCTGTTAAAGTGACATAAGAAGGTTTGTCACTTTAATAACCAGCCTTTATAGAAAATGTAATAATTACCGGGTTAGGCGTATATTACATTTTATAGATTTATGAACTCTGATGATACAAAAAGCGCAGCTGCAACAGATGGGGCGGAGTTTTCTTTATCGCTGGGGCAAAGCTCTCTTTGGTTCTTAAATGAATTGTCTCCGGAAAGCGGTGCTTACAACGGCAACTTTACATGGGAAGTGAACGATACGCTTGATGTCGAAAAGCTAAAGGAAGCGATCGGGAAAATTACTTCCATGCATCCAATGCTCCGCACTTCTTTCACAGGTTCTGAAAACACCATTAAGCAAATTGTGCATTCTCGACGGAATCCTTCAGTCGAAATATTGAATGCAACTAACTGGAATAAGAATAAAATTCAAGACTTTATTAGAAAAGAAACATTCGCTCCATTTGATTTTGAAAGAGAATCCTTATGCAGATGGGTGATTATCGAGGTAGCGGAGAGTCATTTTTACATTTCTTTGACTATTCATCACATGATTTCGGATCTGTGGTCGATCATGATCCTCATAAATGATTTAAAAACGGTTTATGGAAGTCTCAATTCAGATAAACCAATTTCTATTGCCGAGCCTGAGGATACCTATTCTTCGTTTGTAGATTCGCAACATTATAAGATCAAAGAAGGCAAATGGTCAGATTCTTTAAAATTCTGGCGCTCTAAATTTGAAGGGGAGCTACCTATTCTGGATCTTCCAGTCGATGAGCCAAATCGATCCCCTCTTGATTATAACATAGCAACCACCTCGCTTGATATTGGCAGTGATGACTTAAAGCAACTCCAAATAATTTCAATGAAGGAGGGAGCAACTCCTTATGTACTTTTTTTGGCTCTATACTTCGTCTTCTTGTATCGATATACGAATCAAAATGAAATCCTTATAGGCTCACCAGTGGCCGGCAGAGTTCGCGGAGCATTCAAAAGGGTTATCGGGTACTTTGTCAATACGGTCGTTGTTAAGGCCGAGTTGGAAAGAAACTCGGAATTTAACAAATTCTTAAAAGAAGTATTAAGCGAAGTTAAACTGGTTCGCGATCACCAGG
The DNA here is from genome assembly GCA_022360105.1 of Pseudomonadota bacterium. The sequence continues at coordinate 12,709 of JAKSDL010000504.1, read as the reverse complement.
AAGTTCCTTTTCCTTATCTGGTAGATAAATTAAATCTGGTTCGCGAGTCGGGCGTTCCGACGATATTCCAGACATTGTTCAGCTGGGAAGAACCAAACAGTTTCGAAAACTCAAGCAATCCCATTATAAGCTGCAATGAGAGTGGTGATGAGATTTGGGATATGGGGAGTTTCCGAATGAAAATGGTTAACAAGTTAATTCCCAATGAATTTGATTTATCGCTTAGGATAGTTAACCTTAAAACTAGGTTAAGGCTGTTTTTTGACTACAATTCGAACGTTTTCACGCCATCTACAATCAAACGCATGGCTTTGAGCTTTCGATCTCTTGCAAGGAGTGTCATCTCCCATAGAGAAGAAAAAATCGGTCGCTTAAGTTTGTTTGATAACCAGCAGGAAATTCTTGCTTTGACAACTAAAAACTCTCTGAAGAAAGAATTGGAATACAAGACATTTTTAGCTGTATTTCAAGGGGTTATTGAACAATTTGGGGAACAAACAGCCGTTTCATACCATGATAAATCTTTATCTTATAATGCCTTGAACGTCGAATCACAGAGGTTGGCCGAGTTTCTTTTGAAAAAGGGTATTCAAAAGGGAATGATAGTCGGTTTGTGCATGGAGAGATGTCATGACCTGATCATATCTTTGCTTGCTATTTGGAAAGTTGGAGGAGTCTATTTACCGCTCGATCCAAGCTATCCTGCTGAGCGATTAAATTTTATGATTGAAGATTCTTCGGCACAATACGTTATTACAAAAGAGGATCATATCGAAAATCTTCAAAGTAGTAAGGTCGATCTCATTACTATAGACACCATAGACAGGGCAAGCATTGATTCAGACGTGCTGGATCCGTTTTCTCGGATTCAACATTTGGATGGCTCTGACGCTGCATATGTAATATACACCTCCGGATCTACGGGGAAACCAAAAGGTGTGCTGTTAGAACATAAAGGACTGGCAAATGTTGTAGAATCAAAAATCAGGCTTTTGGGAGTCAACCATAAACACAGAATATTGCAGGTTGCTTCCCTTAACTTTGATGCTTCTTTGGCTGAAATTGTCATGGCACTGGGGACTGGTGCTCATCTGGTGCTTGAAGATTCAGAAAAGATCCTTCCAGGGCCCGACTTGCTCAAGACTTTAATCAAAAGGCAAATTACTCATATTACTATTACCCCTTCTGCGCTGGAATACTTGCCAGAAGACGAAATCCCGGATTTGGAAATGATCATTGTGGCAGGTGAGCAGCTCTCCAAAGATCTTGCGAATCGCTGGTATTCGAGATGTCAGTTGATTAACAATTATGGTCCCACTGAAGCCACAATTTGGGCAAGCTATGCGGAAATTAGTGATATAGAAAAACCCATAACAATTGGGAGACCGATTTTAAACACGACCATACATGTCTTGGATGAGGATCTTAATCCTGTTCCCATCGGAGTTAAGGGAGAGCTTTGTATCGGAGGGATTGGACTGGCTAGAGAGTATATCAACCTGTCTGAAAAAACTTCGGCATCTTTTGTAAAAAATCCCTTTAACAATGATGCTGCCGACTTATTGTATAAAAGTGGCGATATTGCTCGGTTATTGGAAGATGGCAGCATTGAATGCTTTGGTCGAAATGACCATCAGGTAAAAATCAGGGGATACCGTATTGAAATTGGAGAACTAACCACAGTTATTAAGCAATATCCAGGCATTCAGTCGTGCCTTGCGATCCCTTCCAAAGATAAATTTGGCTTAAACAGGCTTATTGCGTATTTAATTGTACAGGATAAGAAATCTTTCTCCCTGGACCGCCTTAAACTTTTTATGAAAAGCAAACTGCCGGATTTTATGATTCCGGCAGCATTTGTGCTGATGGATGAGTTTCCCATGAATTTGAGTGGGAAAACTGACATTACGGCTTTGCCGACACCTGATTCTGAGACTTCTGTTGGAAATAAACAGTCCAAACAAGCAAAATCAACTGTTGAACTTGAACTAAAAGATATTTGGAAACATGTTTTAAGTCGGGATGAAATTGGCATTTCGGACAATTTCTTTGATCTGGGAGGCAACTCTCTGTTAATGCTCCAGGTGTATAAAAGACTGCCGAAACATATTAAAAAACCGACTAATGTCGTTGATCTATTTGAATATCCTACAATTCAATCCTTTGCCGAGTTTTGTTCTGACTTCCAATCAGATGTAAAAAAAATCGATAAAGAGATAACGGAAAAAGCAGAATCATTACCCAGGAACAATAGAGATATTGCTATTATTGCCATGGTAGGCCGTTTTCCCGGTGCTGATTCCGTGGAAGAACTTTGGCAGAATCTATTGGGTGGGGTGGAATCGATTACCCATTTTTCTGAGGAAGAATTGCTGGCTGCTGAGGTAAACAGGGAGGATCTGATTCATCCCGATTATGTAAAGGCAAAAGGAGTGATGCGCGCTCCGGAGCTTTTTGATTCGCACTTTTTCGGATTTAATCCCAAGTTGGCTGACTATACAGATCCGCAACAAAGACTATTTCTGGAGTGCTCCTGGGAAGCCCTTGAACTGGCTGGTTACGATCCATCCCGTTATCCCGGCAAAATAGGTGTTTTCGGCGGAAGTGGGTTTAACAGCTATCGCTTTGGATTGGAGGAAAACACAACATCCTTGAATTCCACAGGGGACTTTCCAATAATGATTGGCAACGAAAAGGATTTTCTATGTACGCGTGTTGCTTATAAATTAAATCTAAAGGGACCTGCCGTCGTTACCCAAACTGCTTGTTCCACTTCCCTGGTGACGGTCCATTCAGCCTGCAAATCCCTTAATCATTTGGAATGTGATATGGCTCTGGCAGGGGGTGTATCTGTGATAGGAACTACCTGTGAGGGCTATTTTTACGAAAAAGGCGGCATTCTTTCTCCCGACGGGCATTGTAGACCTTTTGATGCTCTTGGCCAGGGAACTGTACCAGGTCAGGGAGTGGGACTGGTCGTTTTGAAAAGGCTGGAAGATGCCATCCAGGATGGGGATACTATTCATGCAATCATAAAAGGTACCGCAACCAACAACGATGGTTCGATGAAGGCAGGGTATACAGCTCCCGGTGTTGAAGGGCAGGTAAATGTGATTCGGGAAGCACTCGAAGTTGCCGGTGTTGATCCTAATACAATTAGATATATAGAGAGTCATGGTACGGGTACTCCTTTGGGAGACCCGATAGAAATTCGTGCTTTGTCCAAGGTATATGGAGAAAGTCGCCCACAAACCGGTGATTGTGCGATAGGTGCCGTTAAATCCAATCTTGGTCATTTAGACGCCGCCGCCGGTGTAACAGGGCTGATTAAAACTGCATTAACATTAAAAAACAAGCAGTTGGTTCCGTTGGCTAATTTTGAAAATCCCAATCCGGGCATCGATTTTGAGAACAGTCCGTTCTTTATCACGGATCGACTTAGAGATTTCACTTCTAATGGGTACCCGTTGCGAGCAGGTGTAAGTTCCTTTGGCATTGGCGGCACCAACGCTCATGCCATTTTGGAAGAGGCACCTTTAAGACCTGATTTAAAAGAAGCAGCTGCCTGGCATATTCTTCCTTTATCAGCGAAAACACAAGGGTCTCTCCAGCGCACAGTCAACAATCTGCTTGAATTCCTGATGGCAGAAAAACAGCCTGCGTATCGGATGACGGATATTGCCCATACGCTGCAAAATGGCAGACAAGAGTTTAATCATCGATGCATTGTTATGTGTAAAGACCGGGAAGACGCTATCGATGTGCTGGCCAATAAAGATCCTGTACAGATGACTTTCTCTCAAACAACTGCCAGCAGCAGACCGGTTGCTTTCATGTTTCCCGGTCAAGGAGCGCAGTATGTGGACATGGGAAGGGATCTTTATGAAAATGAGCCTTTGTTTAAAAAAGAGATGGATCAGTGTATTGAGATATTACTGGACCAGTCAGGTCTTGATATAAAGAAAGTAATTTATCCTGATCCGGGACAAATTGAAGATGCTGCTCGCAATATAATCCAGACCGTTTATACACAGCCAGTATTATTCGCGATAGAATATGCCACCGCCAGACTTTGGATAGCCTATGGTGTTGAACCCCAGTGTATGATAGGTCATAGCATTGGAGAATATACCGCGGCTTGTATGGCTGGTGTGATGAGCCTGGAAGAAGCGCTAAGATTGGTCGCAGAAAGAGGGAGACTTATTCAGGCTTTGCCGGGTGGTGCCATGCTTTCTGTCAGGCTCTCTGAGCAGGAAGTACGTCCATTTCTAACAAAAGGATTGTCACTGGCCGCAGTTAATACACCAAACAGATGTGTCTTGGCAGGGGAAACCAATGCCATCAATAGTGTCCAAAAAGATTTGAAGGATGCCGGAAAGGATTGTGTTATTCTTCATACCTCACACGCTTTTCATTCCCATATGCTGGAGCCGGTGCTTCAAGACTTCAAGAAGGCTGTCTTAAAAGTTCAATTTAAGGAACCGTCCATCCCCTATATTTCAAATGTCACTGGAGATTGGATTAAAAGCGAACAGGTTCTGAATCCGGACTATTGGTTAGATCATCTCAGGGGAACGGTTCAGTTTTCTTCCGGTATCAAGCAAATACTTAGAAAACCCGATATTGCCTTATTGGAAGTGGGGCCGGGTAGGGTTTTGAGAACATTATCCGTGCAGAACCTTGAAAAAACCAAGGATCATGTTGCTGTTTCGTCAATTCGTCACCTGACATCGAGACATTCCGACAGGGAGTATATTCTGGCAAGTCTCGGAAGGCTATGGCTCCATGGAGTGAAAATCAACTGGGAAAAACTCAACTCCTCCACAAAACGGTATCGGGTGCCTCTACCGACTTATCCGTTTGAAAGAAGAAGACACTGGATTTCCAAAGAGAACAAGCCAACCCTCTCTACTGCTAAAATTCCAAACCTGGGCGATTGGTTTTATCTGCCAACCTGGAAGCAAACCTATCATAGTCACCGGTTTTCAGATAAGATAGATCTACCCTATGCCATGAAATGGCTTGTGTTTGTAGATCGCATGGGATTTGGGAAAAGGATCGCGGAATCATTACGAGAAAATGATCAGCAGGTGATTGAAATCTCTATGGGAAGTCAGTTTCGAAGAATTGAAAACCACTGGTATCAGATTAATCCCAATCAAGCAGCCGACTATGAGGAACTGGCAAAGGTCCTCCAGGCAAGAGGGTATATCCCGCAAAAGATTATGCACCTATGGAGTCTGATTGGGCAAGAATACTGGGGATTGGAGTATTTTAATTCCCTGCAGGAAGTTGGTTTTTACAGTCTGATAAACCTGATCAAAGCATTTGAAGTTGCTGACCTGAAGCGTTTGATGCAGATTCAGGTGGTGAGCGATAACATGCAGGAGGTTCAGGGTAATGAGCAGTTATCTCCCGGTAAAGCCACAATACTGGCACTGGTTAATACCTTGCATCTTGAATACCCGCACCTCTATTGCCAGAGTGCTGATATATCCATTCCTGATGCAAATTCCAAGGAAGCTGATGATTTAATTCCCCGGTTAATCAGGGAAATCGGGTTGTTTGGTGATGACAGAATAATAGCCTATCGCAATGAATATCGATGGGTGCAGGCTTTTGAAAAGCGCTATTGTGAACCCATATCCCAAAATGCCATTCAACTTAAACGAGGTGGTGTTTATTTAATTACCGGTGGATTAGGAAGTATCGGCTTGATGGTCGCTGAATACCTGGCAAAAACAGTGATGGCTAAAATTGCTTTGCTTGGTCGTTCGCCGTTTCCGCAAAAGTCTGATTGGCAGAAATGTATAGAATTAAATTCAGAGTCGGAATCCATCTTAAACAAGATCGAACAACTGAAACAAATGGAGCGGTATGGTGCCCAGATCCTCGTTTTGGAGGCGGATGTTTCGAACGAAAATCAAATGGAAACGGCTGTTGAAAGAATAGAAGAACATTTTGGCCAGATTAATGGGGTATTTCATGCAGCAGGTGATATTGGAGATCAAACTTTTCATAAAATCAATAAATTGAACCCAGATGTTTGTGAAAGACAATTTAATCCAAAAGTGAACGGTGCGTTTGTTTTAGAGAATATCTTCAAGAACAAACAAGTCTCATTTATCATGATGTTTTCATCTTTATCTTGTATAACTGGTGGAGTTGATTTCACAGCGTATGCGGCGGCAAACCACTTTTTAGATTGTTTTGCCAAGTTGCTGGACCGCTATTCACCCATACGTTGGATTACAGTGAACTGGGATGGGTGGAAAACCAAGGACGATCAGGATTTGTATTTTTTAATGAGTCGGGAAGAGGGTGTTGAAGTCCTACATCGGATTCTATCACAGAATTTTACCACCCAGTTGATCATTTCTACCATTGACCTCTATAACAGACTCAGTCGTCTAAAATCTAAGAGCGTATTATTATCGGCAGAAAGGGAGCCGACACAAAACATCAGCCTTCCTTTAACAGCAGCTTCGGAAGAGGAAACATATGTCGCACCAAGAAACGATATAGAACATAAAATTTCACAAATCTGGCAAGAATTTCTGGATATTGAAAGAATCAGCATTCATGAAGATTTTTTTGAATTAGGTGGTGATTCCTTAATGGCTGTCCGCTTGATAGCAAAACTAGGGGAGGTTTTTCCTGGAGCTGTTACAGAAAAATCCATTTTGGAAGAATCGACCATTGCAGGTTTTTCAAAGGCTGTTCAATGTAGGCTCGACCTGCAAGAATCCAGCATTGCTTCTCAACAATTGGATCACTTTGAATCGTTAATTCAGATTCAAAAAGGTGATCCGGCAAAAAGACGATTATTCCTGGTTCACCCTGGAGGTGGTTTTGTGTTTAATTATATCGCCTTGGCGAAAAATCTAAAAAACAGTCAGCCGCTTTACGCTTTTCAATCTCGTGGCATCAAAGACATATCAAAATTGTTACACAGTGTTGAAGAGATGGCGGATTTTTACCTTTCGGAAATGATCAGTTTACAACCAACAGGGCCTTATTTGCTTGGAGGGGCATCATTTGGAGGTTTGGTAGCTTATGAAATGGCTGGCAAACTACTCAAAAAGGAAAAGGAAGTTGACTTGTTGGTGCTGATTGATACACCAGGACCAAACACAGCACATGAAGGGTCTTTTCAATCTGATGCTGAAATTGCTTTTTTACTTTTTGGGAGAAGCCTTCCGCTTGAAAAAAGCACTTTTGAATCTCTTGGATCAGAGGAATTGGTTAATTATATTGTTACCACAAATAATTCTATTGACACTGGTTATGAGCTTTCAGAAGACTTTGTTAAAAATTGTATTGATATAGCGAAAACCCATCTAAAAGCCATGAAAGCATATGTTGCGAAACCATATGCCAAGGAGATCCTTTTTTTTAAGCATACTGAAGCTCTTCCAGAGTATTCACTTCACCCGGAAAGGGACTGGATAGACTTGGCTGAGCACGGTGTGACTGTAATAAAGATTCCCGGCAATCACTACACAATGAATCTTGAGCCAAATGTGAAATCGATAGCAACTGCATTAACCAAAAAGCTTGGCGAATAACCATGGTGCTATAAATGAGAGATTCATTCCCCTCCAAATTCAGATTGAGAGATCGTCTTTCTTACAAACAGGCTAAAGCGGCAGTTGCTATCGCCGTCGTTTTGGGGATGATGTTCAGCTTTTTTCAAATCTATCTCGATTTCTATCGCCAGGAAGAAAGTCTGGAATCGACCGTTTCACAAGTATTGAACATCATTGAACAATCAGCTTCTCAAGCAGCCTATAGTCTGGATCGGGAATATGCTACCGAGTTAATCAGTGGTTTGTTTGAATATAAACCTATCTATGAAGCTTCAATAAAATCCGATGTTGGCGATATACTCTCCAAAATCCAAGGCAGCAGGGATGACGGTTGGTTGAGACCTTTGACTGACTCGATATTTGGTCAAAGCAGGGAGTATAATATCAAGTTAAAAATCTTACCACCCCCAGTCAGTTTTGCTGAGATGGGTAAGGTCGTACAGGTGGGAGAATTGACCGTTAAGGTGGATACCTACCCAATAGGGGTGGAATTTATAAGACGCTCCTTGATCGTGTTTTTCACCGGGATGTTTCGGAATCTTATCCTTTCCTTTATGCTGTTGATCTTTTTCCACTATTTTTTGACAAAACCATTTATCGCTATCGAAGAGGAATTGCTCAGGGTTGATCCCAGGTATCCGGAAAGAGTGAGGCTTGGCATACCTAAGGGGCATAAAAGAGATGAATTTGCACGCATGGTCATAGCGACAAACAGACTTTTAGTCACTATCCAGCAAAATGTCAAAGAACGGGTCTCTCGTATTTCTGACTCCGAGCGAATGAGGGGGGAGCTGGCAGAGCGAAAACGCAGGGAAACTGAGTTGGAAGCTGTAAAATCCCAATTGGAAAGGGCTAACAAGGAGTTAACCGATGCCATGGTTGATTTGAAAATGACTCAATCCAGGCTTATCCAATCGGAACGAATGGCGGCCTTGGGAGAGGTAACAGCCAGTCTGGCACATGAAATCAACACACCTCTCGGTCTGGGGGTAAGCGGTGCCTCTCATCTTACCGACGAACTGAACAAATTTAAAAAATTGTATAAAGCCAAAGAGATTCCTAAATCAGAGTTTGAAGATTTTCTAAATGTTGGTATCGATATTTCCGAACTCATCATTTCAAATCTCAGAAAATCTTATCATCTGGTTAAGAGCTTTAAACAGGTCGCAGTAGACCAGGTTTCCGAGACAAAAAGATTGTTTAAGGTCAAAGAGTATACTGAACAGGTCCTTATGAGTATGGGTAATATTATCAGCAAATCCGGGCATGTCATAACAATCGATTGTGAGGACAGTCTGGAAATTAATGGATACGCCGGTGCCTACTCGCAGTTGATTACCAATTTGATTTTAAATTCAATCATGCACGGGTTTGATAAGGGGGTATCCGGGAACATCAACCTGAAATTTACCAAGCAGAGTGAGATGATATTGTTTATCTTCTCTGATGACGGTAGAGGGATTCCGGAAGATATTCAGAGCAAAATATATGAACCGTTCTACACTACCAAACCCAATGAGGGAGGAACCGGGCTGGGTATGCATATCATTTATAAGGTGGTGACGGAGCAATTCAACGGATCAATTGATTGTGTGAGCGAAACAAGCAAGGGGACTACTTTCTATATTGAATTGGCGGAAAACAGACCTGACTAGTCTCTTTTTTATTATGCTTTTGTTGTGTAGACCGGTGGTAACCAGGGTATTCGATACAAGTACATTCCTTTCGATCCGGCTACCATGCTAAACCCGGGCGAGTTGTTCAGTTTTGAAGAAAGCCGGCTTGGCATTTTTTGTTATTCTGGTTTCATTGTTTACTTCCACAGTGATGTGCTCGAAATAGGATAATTCCTTGATCATATTATGATAATCTTTGGGGGTCTTGTTGGTGTCTGTCTGCAAACTGACAATTAAAGATCTCTCATTTTCGGAAATCTGCCAGATATGGATATCCTTCACAATCGTTCCGTCACTCTCTAATAGTTGCCTTATCTTCTTAATATCAGGTGTAAAATCTCCTACATCAAGCAAAATTGAACCTGTTTGACGGATCAGGCCGATCGCCCATTTTACAACAACAGCTGCCCCTAATATACCGACTAAAGGATCAGCCCAGATAAAACCGAAAAACTTAGCAAGGAGCAAAGCCGTTATTGCCAATATCGATGTCAGAGCATCTGTGATGACGTGTAAATAAGCCGCTTGGAGGTTGTGGTCTCTGTGAGCAAGATCATGGTTATGATGATTGTGATTACGGGAATGGTTATGTCCATGATCGTTGTTTCCATGTCCAAGTATTATTGCACAGCCAATATTGACGATCAGCCCTATCATCGCAACCACGATGGCCTCATTGAAACGGATGTGAACCGGTGATATTAATCGTTCAACAGATTCATAAGCCATGGCAAGGCCGGCTAAGATCAGCAAAATTGCATTCGTATATCCCGCCAACACACCCACTTTACCCGTTCCGAATGAGAAATGGGGGCTCTGACTGTGCTTGCGTGCAAAAACGTAGGCAGCAAGGGTGATGAAAAGTGCCAAAGCATGGGTTCCCATGTGAATTCCATCCGAAAGCAATGCCATGGAACCGCTTAAGATACCGGCTGTTATTTCCGCTATCATCGTTGTCAATGTGATGATGACGACCAACAGTGTAATCCGCTCATTGTTTTCGGAAGATATCTGTTTTTGATTCAATTCACAGTTTGGGTTCATGTGCTTCCTCAAAAGATTCTGTTGATTTTTTTCAGCATGTTAGAAAACAACTCCGTTTCTTCATCATTAAGACAAGCGGAAATATCCTCGGCCAGTTTTAAATGATAGGAGTGATGTTCCTTGTGAGCCTTCCTTTGGACACATATGCTCACTCTCCTCATTGATTAGTTTGACAATCAAAGTTTATTGAAAATTAGTTTGAGTGTCAAGGTAAACGATGGCTTTGAGAATTGAATCAAAGGTAAGATATTGAAATAAAAATCGTAAAACACAAAATAAATTGGAGATGCAGTGGTCTGGTAAAAACAGCGGGGATTATTTCGAATTGAGGATTATTCGCAAAGTATTAGATCAGGGTATTGGTCTGGGGATTCACCAGATCAAGCAGAAACATTAGATCCTGGTGGCTGTCCATGGATAAAGGGACAGACCGCATGACTTCAAATCTGAGCATTCCCTGGGATCTTAGAGATTGTTTGAGCCTGTCAGTGACTTGGGTGAGGCGGTTCAGAGAAGCCGGAAAATTTTCAATTCGAAATAGAAAATCCCTTTCTTCAATAAATTCTATTGGAATCAAATAACGTCGATTATCTCTGACTACGATAGCATCAGCACCGTGAAAATGATGCTTCAAATAAGCACAGGTATGCCTGTTAAGATCATGGTATTTCTTAGTAAACCCGATGTAAGACAGAATTGTCATCTCTGGGCTGAGATTGTTCAGGTATACTTTGGCTTTTTCGAATGTTATATCGTCGAACATTGGAATTCGGCTTGTCTGAAGTTAGGATATACACGATAATAGCAATAGTAACGGTTATTAACAAGTCGTTATTTTTTATTCACTAGACGTGGCATTTATATCACTGTGGTGAAGTAATAACCATTGTTTTTTGCAAAACGGGAACTTGCCGGTTCCCAGCAGCTTATCAAAACAGTCCGAGGCAAACTCTAAATGAAGCTAATAAAAATAATTCTTCCGGTGGTGTTCATTGCCGGGATAATTTTGACCATAAACAACCTTTTGAGTCATCCGGGCAAGCGACTATTCAGTGATCCGGGATTTGCAGGGAGTCAAAACCAGTATAGTTGTGCCAGCTGTCATGCAAACGGCGAAAAAATAGGAAACATTGTCGACAAAAAGAGTTTTCTTATTGTAGAGACCCGCTATTCCTCTGTGGAAGATGTTATCAATTATGCGATGATTCCCACTTATCTGTCCGGTGCACCGATAGACAAACAGTCACAGGAGATGAAAGATCTAGTCGATTATTTAATTCAACTGAAAGCAAATTAAGATATCAGTTATCGGTTACTGGATATCTAATGCCATTAATTTAAGAAAAGTTGGCCAGGATGACAACCAATCACAATCCCCTTAAGTTAACGACATTAGATAACCGATAACCGATAACCGATAAAAGGAGAAAACATGAAAGCGATTCTGGTAGAATCTTTTGGTGCCCCTGAGGTAATGCAAGTGAAAGAAATCGAACAACCAAAACCAGCCAGGGGAGAAGTTCTTATCAAGGTGAAAGCTGCGGGTGTCAATCCAGTGGATACCTATATCAGGGGCGGTGCGTATCCGGTCCTTCCGGATTTGCCATACATTCCCGGCATGGATGCAGCTGGTATTGTTGAAGCAATTGGAGAAGGCGTTAGCAGGTTTAGCCCTGGTGATCGGGTTTATCATGCCGGCAGGCATGGTGGGTGCTATGCGGAGCTTATGGTTGGGTCGGAAGAAAGGACTTACAAACTGCCTGATGGAATAAGTTTTGCGCACGGAGCATCCCTTGGGGTACCGGCTGCTGCAGCCTGGAGGGCAATGTTTCATCGTGGGCAAGCTAAAGCTGGTGAGCGTGTTCTTATTCATGGAGCAAGCGGGGCGGCTGGTCTTACTGCAGTTCAATTAGCCAGGGCCGCCGGCTTGGAGGTATTTGGAACTGCAAGCACTGACAAGGGTTTGAAGGCTGTCAAAGACTCAGGTGCCTCAGCTGTGTTTGATCATTCAAAAAACGATTATATAGCTGATCTAAAAGGACAGCTTAAAGAAAATGGAATTAACCTGATTATAGAGATGCTGGCCAACGTAAATCTGGAAAACGATTTAGACCTGCTTGCACCACGGGGACGAGTGGTGATTGTAGGCAGCAGAGGGCGTATTGAAATTGATCCCAGGGCAACCATGGGCAAAGAAACGGATATCCGGGGAATGTCATTATTTAATGCAACCATTGAAGAAGCGAATGAGACACATGCAGCACTAACAGGAGCAATGAAAGTTGGTGCATTCAAACCGGTTATCGCTGTCGAATTGCCCTTGGCAGAGGCCCCGCAATCTCATGTGCAGGTCATGAAATCCGGCAATTGCGGAAACATTGTATTAGTTCCCTAATATCG
>JAKSDL010000530.1 GCA_022360105.1 Pseudomonadota bacterium | reverse complement strand
AAAAGCATTAGGTTAACTGACACGTATGATCGTTGGTTTGCAGAAAGCCTGCGTGTTTTGGCGGAGTCCGGCTTGGTTTACTCGGATGGAAATGGATATTTTTCTGCCTCAGTTGAAGCTTTGAAGCCTGAAATTATCCGGGAAAAGCGGGAAAAATTAAAAGAAATGATAAGTGACGATGCCGATCTCAGATCACATGCAAAGCTTCTTGATATTACATTGCCTAAAATCCCGGATATCATAACCGGTAAGATACAAGCTACCGAAATCATATTTCCGGAATCTTCGGTGGATTTGGTGCAGGGTATTTACCAACAAAATCGCACTGCTGATTACTTCAATGAAGTCGTTGCAGATGTGGTGGCTGTCTATGTTCAAGAAAGAATCAAACAAAACTCTCCTGGGATAAAGATCCTGGAAGTTGGCGCCGGAACCGGAGGGACCAGCAAAAAAGTTTTTTCTAAAATTTCTCCTTACAAGAACTATATCGAGGAATATTGTTACACGGACATATCAAAGGCATTTTTGATTTATGCGGAAAATGAATTTAAGGAAAAAAATACATATTTAACAACTCGGATTTTTGATATTGAAACGGAAATTGGAAATCAAGACATTGCTGCCTGTGAGTATGACATAGTCATTGCAACCAATGTTCTTCATGCCGTTAAGAGTATCAAACACAGTTTAAGAAACATCAAAGCTGCTTTAAAAAGTAACGGTTTAATTTTATTGAATGAATTAAGTAGAAAGTCCCTATTTAACCATCTTACTTTTGGATTGTTAAAAGGTTGGTGGGGATATGAAGATGTAAATTTGCGTATTCCCGGTAGCCCGATAATAAAAGCGCTTACATGGGAAAAAATACTTCAGAGGGAAGGATTTGATGAAGTTGCTTTTTTTGCAGATGAACACTATGACAAGGGTCAGCAAATCATTGCTGCCGTCAGCAATGGCATAGTCCGCCAAAGAACGTTTGTCCATTATAAAAACTCTGAAAATTCCTGCTTGGGAGAGCATTCTGTCCATTTATCCCCTGATCCGAGCTGCGCTACCGGTTCGAAAAAAACCGATTCGGAAGCGGAACTCCATGTTAGCTCCAACCGGCAAATTGAGGATTTCGTTCAAAATGCATTAATCGAATGTCTTGCGGAGTCAGTAAAAATCAAAAAAGAAAGAATTGATCTGCATGGATCTTTTTCAGATTACGGCGTTGATTCAATCACAGGTATGCATTTCATGCAGCTGATCAGAAAGCGGTTCAATATTGATCTGGACAATACGGCCATTTTTGATTTCAGTTCAATTAGCAAGTTAACATCTTATATAGCAGCCCGATATAACGACCAGATTGTAACCGGGACAAGTTCAAAACTGTCCCGCATTGCCAAAGTCACTCCAAAAACCCTCAAAACTCAGTTATCTAAATCTGCCTTACACAAAAAAACGACATTCGAAAAAAAAGAAGTTAACAAGTCATCTGCGCAAACAAACAGTAAATTATCAGATTCCGTTGCGGTTATAGGGATAAGCGGCCGATTTGCAAAATCTTCGACATTGGATGACCTGTGGGAAAACATTGCTAACGGTAAAGACCTTATTGAAGAAATATCGAGATGGAATTTAGATGATCATAATTCAAACCATTCCGAGGATAAGGATACTTTTTGTAAATTTGGCAGCTTTGTTGATAACATCGATCAGTTTGATCCGATGTTTTTTAACATCTCCGGTATGGAAGCCGCGCACATGGATCCTCAACAACGTTTATACCTAGAGGAAGCTTGGAAAGCTCTCGAAGACTCGGGTAACGCCGGAATGGAAGTAGACGGCTGTTCATGTGGTGTTTTTGTCGGCTGTACTACCGGGGATTACCAACAATTATTCGGGCAGTCTGTTCCACCCCAGGCGTTTTGGGGAAGTGCAGGTTCCGTGATTCCTGCCCGAATCTCCTATTATCTTAACCTGCGGGGACCTGCAATAGCGGTTGATACAGCTTGTTCAAGTTCATTGGTTGCGATGCACCTGGCCTGCCAAAGTTTGAGATTCAATGAAATCGACCTTGCCCTTGCCGGGGGAGTTTTTATTCAATCCACCCCTTCATTTTACAACTATGCCAATCGAGCGGGAATGTTGTCTGCAACCGGTCGATGCCGAACATTCGATAATCGAGCGGACGGTTTTGTACCTGGCGAAGGCGTTGGGGTAGTTGTGCTTAAACGACTAAGTGAAGCCATTGACGATCATGACCATATTTATGGTGTAATTAAAGGCTCAGGAGTAAATCAGGATGGCTCAACCAACGGACTTACAGCGCCAAGTTCCATCTCTCAGGAACAATTAGAGACTGATGTATACAGGAAGTTTGCCATCAATCCAAAAAACATACAATTGGTTGAAGCACATGGTACAGGCACAATGCTGGGAGATCCTATAGAATATGGAGCACTTACCCGCTCATTTCAATCATATACGGATAAAAATCAATTCTGTGCCATTGGTTCAATCAAGACAAATTTGGGACATACGGTTACTGCCGCAGGCATCGCTGGAGTATTGAAAGTCCTCCTGGCATTGAAACACAAAAAAATACCTCCTTCGCTACATTTCGAAAACGGAAATCCAAACATAAATTTTGAAAATAGTCCATTTTATGTCAATACGAAACTGAAAGATTGGAGTATTGATTCAAATTGCAATCGTACTGCCGCCATCAGTTCTTTCGGATTTAGCGGAACGAATGCTCACGTTGTAATCGAAGAAGCTCCACCTGCAAAAACCGAGCGAGTGGACAAACCTTACTATTTAATCGTCGTCTCGGGTCGTTCTCTTGAACAGCTGCAATTTCTGGTATCTCAGCTAATCAGGTTTTGCAGAAAGAAGCCTCAGACACATTGCGGAGACATCAGCAAGACGTTGTTGAGCGGCCGAAAACACTTTAATCATCGAATTGCCGTTGTAGTAAGTAATATTGAAGAGTTAACTGCTTCGTTGTCGGAATGGAATAAAAATAACCAATCTCGATCTGTCTCCTATTCAGTAGTAAATGAACAGAATCGCCATCAACAATCTCTTTTAAATCAGTATGGTAATGAATGTATTGCTGATTGTAATAAAACAGATCATCCACAGGAATATTTCAAATACATATCCGTTCTGGCCGATTTATTTTTGAACGGCTACCAATTGGAGTTTAACGGTTTATTTGCCAACAGTAATTATTTTAATATTCCGCTGCCAACATACCCATTTGCAAAAGAGCATCACTGGGTTTTTACTTCAGATTCGAATTTGACGAAAGGTTCCCGGTCGGACTCCAATCAGGCGGATTGGATTCATCCCCTTGTCAAGAAGAACAATTCAACCTTCTCCAACTTAAGATTCAGTTCAGCTTTTACAGGGAAAGAGTTTTTT
>JAKSDL010000937.1 GCA_022360105.1 Pseudomonadota bacterium | reverse complement strand
TGGAATCCAAACATGGAGTAAAAGATGTAAAAAGGTATCATCTGCACACCGTGATTGTGTCCCGATGTGCCTGCTGCAATCCAGGATGAAAAGGCACCGGCCTCGGTAATACCCTCTTCCAGAATCTGTCCATCCTGATCTTCCCTGTAATACATGACCTGGTCTGCATCCATTGGTTCATACAACTGACCGCTGGATGCGTAGATGCCATATTGACGAAACATCCCTTCCATACCGAATGTTCTGGCTTCATCGGATATAATAGGCACCACATATTTACCCAAATGTCGGTCTCTCAGCAACATGTTCAACACACGAACAAATGCCATGGTAGTTGAGTTTGAACGATTTCCTGTCCCCTTCAACTGCGCTTCGAATGCCTCAAGCTCCGGAACAATCAACGACTCTTTGGATGGGTTTCTTTGCGGTAGATAACCACCCAGGTCCTCCCTGCGTTTTTTCAGATAGATCATTTCGGGACTGTCTTCGGCCGGCTTAAAGAACGGTGTGTCGGTGATCACATCATCGGAAATAGGAATATTAAAACGATCTCGGAATGATTTGAGAGCTTTTTCTCCCATTTTTTTCTGTTGATGCGTTATATTCTGGCCTTCGCCTGAGATCCCCATGCCGAAGCCTTTTACTGTTTTGGCCAGAATCACGGTCGGCTCGCCTTTGTGTTTAACGGCGCTGGCATAGGCTGCATACACTTTTTGCACATCATGACCACCAAAATACAGCCGCCAAATATCCTCGTCGGACATATCGGCAACCATTTCCTTTAATTCCGGTGCTTTGCCAAATAGATGCTCCCGCGTGTATCCGCCACCCCTGGCAATATAATTCTGAAAATCACCATCCACAGCCTTTTCAAGTTGATCACGAAGTAGATTGTTACGATCTTTTTCAAAAAGACTGTCCCATTTTGATCCAAATATTACCTTGATGACGTTCCAACCATGTCCGTGATAATCGGATTCCAGCTCCTGTATAATCTTGCTGTTGCCCCTTACAGGGCCGTCCAGTCGCTGCAGATTGCAGTTGATGACAAATATGAGATTATCCAGTTTTTCGCGGGAAGCGAGAGAAAGGGCGCCCAATGATTCAGGCTCGTCCATTTCGCCATCACCGATGAATGCCCAGACCTTTCTGTTTCCGTTTTTTAGTAAGTTTCGATTTTCCAGGTATTTCATGAAACGAGCCTGGTAAATCGCTGTCATGGGCCCCAGGCCCATGGATACGGTTGGAAACTGCCAGTAGTTGGGCATCAACCAAGGATGAGGATAAGAGGAAATACCGCTGCGGCTTATCTCCCTGCGAAATCCATGGAGTTGTTCTTCAGAGAGCCTGCCTTCCAAAAAGGAACGTGCATAAATTCCAGGTGCGCAATGACCCTGGATGTAAAGCAGATCTCCGCCATGCTGTTCCGATGGGGCGTGGAAGAAATGATTGAATCCAACTTCATAGAGAGCAGCTGAAGACGCAAAACTGGCTATGTGTCCACCTACTCCTGAATCTGAATTCGCCTTGACAACCATAGCCATCGCATTCCAACGAATCAAGGCCATGATTTTTGATTCCAATTCAAAATTCCCGGGATGCTGTTCCTCTTTGTCGATAGGAATAGTATTCAGGTAGGCTGTATTGGCATTGTACCTGAGGTAAGCGCCTGATCTGCGTGCCTTTTCCACCAATTTATCCAGCAGGAAATGTGCTCTTTGCGGTCCGTCCGTCTTTAAGACCGACTCCAGGGCTTCCAGCCACTCTTTGGTTTCCAAAGGATCGATATCTTCACTTTTAGCATTTTCAATCATATATTCTTCTCCAGAAAGACTGTTGAAATAAAACTAAAAGCCAGTGCTCCATGCAGAGTCCGAAGTGTTTCAGACTCTCTTCACTTTTCTCCTGAAAAGTGGTTCATCCTTTTACTGATGGCTTACACAAAAGACCAATAGATCTTTATTAATCCTTAACTTTTTATTTTAATAACAAACTTTTTTTTTGGGTAGCTTATAAATTCAAGAAATTGGCTGCTACCCCTCGTATACTTTTATTTGCAAGCAACAGCGGATGTTTTTGACAGCATTGATTTGTATAATAAATTTCACAATCGATTTCTTTGACATTTCCTTCTCAGTAAAATCTAATCCAGATTGCCTCTTTCAGAAGTATATCCTACTAATGAATTATTTTTCAACTTTTTATTATAAATATTAAAAAGCTGTAGAGGTCGGATTCAACTCCTCCTTATCGTGTTTTTGCAGTCAATATATAGAATTTTTCCAAAACGATTGAACCTTAGCCGGTCAGAAATCGTTTCTATATAGTAATAAAAAACTATTAAAAGGAAACTGGTTATGCGACTAGTAACGAAAATATCTGGTGTAGGAGCATATGCACCGGAAAGAATTATTACTAACGATCATGTCTTAAACCTGCTGGAAAGAAAAAGTTCCCCTTACCTGGACCCCGAAGAACTCCCGACTTTCATGCAAAAAGCCAAAGAAAAAATAGAAAAGGCTGGAAACAAAACCCGATATTGGTGCCATGAAGACGAATATTGCACCGATATTGCTCTAGAAGCATCCAAGATTGCCTTGGAAGATGCCGGGGTTCAACCAAATGAAATTGATCTGATTGTATTTACGGGTATGTCCAAGGCATTTGTTGAACCTGCAACATCCCATGTTCTAAGAAATGATTTGAAGGCTAAAAACGCCAACGTCATTGATACACAAGACGCGTGCACCAGCTTTCTTAAATCGATTGAGATGGTTGATGCACTAATTAAAACAGGCGTGTACAAAAAAGTCCTGATTGCAGCAGGTGAACGCAGCTTTGATTGGGCAAACTTTACATGCAAGACTGTGGATGAACTGAAATGGAAGCTGGCTTCATGCACCATCGGAGACGCTGCAGGCGCAATCGTACTGGGAGCGACTGAAGAGCCGGAATACACGGAAGAAGACAAACACATGCGATTTTTCAATAAAATGTCCGAGGGAGATTACAGTGTGTGTAACATTGGCCTGAACCATGCCGTCGGGGATCGATACCAACTTTACAGCCACTCAGCCCGACTTCTTAACACCGGCCGAAGGGTCATGTCGGAGTTGATGGCAGACATATTTGCCCAGGACTCCTGGAAGGATTTCGTCTTTGATAAAGTCCTGCATCATGATGTGGGATCATGGGTGAACAACGCCATAGTAGAAATTCTTGAGGAATCGGAAGTAAAATATCACGATGGGCACGAACCCTATTTTTCCGAATATGGCAACGTAGCTTCGGCAAGTCTGCCGTTGGCAATGCACCTGGCGAAAAAGGGAGGACGGTTGAAACGAGGCGACAAATGCCTTTTTGCTTGTCCTGCAGCTGGTATCCAAGCGGGTGTGATGACTTTCAAGTATTAAACCGCTCCACCCGTTTTCGGTTGCTAAAGAGGGCGTTATAAATTTTGAAGAAAAATTGCTCAGCCTGGAAAAATCAGGCTGAGCATGGGTTCAAACCTTATTCAAATGACTTGCCGGAAAGCTATATTACAACCCGAAGGCCTATCATCCCATCTCAGGCAAGAACTTCAGTTTTTTACGCTGCTTGCATCTGCTCATGTCACATATTTTTAATTGGGAATTGTTTCCAGCCAATTTTCCAATTTTGCTTTTATTTCATCGCGTACCCTCCTGAATACAGTCATCTTCTCTTCTTCAGAGCCAGTTGCTTCATCAGGATCATCAAAGGGCCAGTAAAATCTATGGTTGTCATTCAAACCAGGCCACACCCTGGGACAAGTTTGTGCTGCGTTATCACAGACAACAATCAAATAAAAAACCGTCTCTTTTCCCAGGTAGGTGTTAAGGCTTTTTGGTTTTTGATTGGAAATATCGATACCGATTTCTGCCATAGCTTTGATGGCTAGCGGGTGAATCTCTTCCTTTTCTTTCATCCCTGCGCTTATTGCCTCAAGCCGATCCCCTGCCAAATGCCTAAGCAGACCTTCTGCCATTTGGCTTCGACAGGAATTACCGGTACACAAGAACAATACATTGCTTTTTCGATTCATGGTTCACATCTACAAAAGTTTTGGATAATGATCAATTGCAACCAATGAGGTGATACCGTTTCACGAACCTGGCCAATTAAAATCAGAGTTTTGTCAAAAAAAAGTAAAGTGTCTGTCGGAGAAGTTTGAGGAGATGTAGAAATGGCATGCCTGTTAGGCTCGCAGAGTTGATAGTAGTCCTTTGGAGCCTGCAGTTAGCGATTAGTGCTTAAATTAAAATCAGTTTTTGGTGACTTCTTCAACCAGTTTCATGACCTTGTTAATGACCGAAGGAACTGTGAAATTATATATATGATAGGTTTTATTTCGGACTTTTCTCGTTTCCACGGGATTTCCCATCTCTATTAGTATTTCTTCAGAGCCATAAACAAAGTAGGTTTTAAATTCAAAATCCTCATCGTTTCCGGAACTGTATCCCATGCTGAGCTGTTTTCTTTTTACCTCAGCGCCGAGAATCAAAAGCTGGTTGTTTTCCGTCTCTCCCCACTTCTCCTGGATTTGATAATTTACTGCCCATTCGTGCCTGGGTGTTCTTCTCTTAATGATAGCGCTTTCACTTATTTTAGAAAGATACTCACTAACCGTTTTCTGAAATCTGGTATGTTGGTCCGGTGGCATCTTTGTTTGTAATAATGAAATCTGTTTTGAGAACTCCGAATTGACTTCGCAGAAATGTGGATAATCGATCTCCTTTTTTTTCAGGATCTTAATATTATATTGAGTATCAAATGTATCGTCGCTGTCTTCAGATTCGTTCGTGTTTTTATCATTCTGTTCTTTCGAAACCATGTCTTTCCAGGATGGTTCCGGTCTGTCCGATTTTCCCAGGTATTTTCTGATGGCCTGAATCGATTTCTGGGCTAATTCCTTGGCTTTTTCAAAAAGAACAAACTGCTTTGAAAACTCACCAAATTTTTCCGACATGGGATCAACAGGAGCCCGGTCCTCTTCGTTTTGAATCGAGTCGTTCACTTCAGCCATCAGATCGTCGAAAATGTTTTTTGGCAGTCGTTTTAATAAGGTTATTTCCAGCTCCGGTGTTTTTTCGATCACTTCGGAAAAAGTCTTTCGACCCATGGTGTAATTGTCTAAAATCTCCCATTTCCTTGGATTATTGGTGAGTCTTTGATTAATCCAATGAATAAGAAATTCCTGCCGGACAATTTCGTAATCCAGGTAATTGAACTTAAAAGTTAAATCTCTACCTTTATAAATAGCTTTTAGGTTGGAACGAAAGTAAATATGAAAAAAGTAATTTCGATAATCGAATTTTTCAAGAACCACATCGTTTACGTAATAATCCTCGGATTCCTTTCTTTCCAGGATGCCTTCAGGTTCAAAACAATCTATGGGAAACTCACCAAGAATTTGGTCATGAAATTCCTGCTTAATACAGATTTTCACCAGCAAGGTCAGTGCTTTTTTGAGCGAACTCAGGTTGTTTACAACGTCTGTACGGGTGAAAGAAGAGATAAACGGTTTGGGTCCCGAGACATGTTTTTGCAGTATGGAAATTGTTTGCATCGTTTTGATCAGTTTATTGATATCCCATAAAATCCGCACTTCCCTTTCCGATTTGTTCAAATATCTAAATTCCAGGGTTTTCTGCTCGGGGCTATCCTTGAACTGAAAAAAATGAAGAAAAAATTGTTTCACATTACCGGTTTGATTAAATGGAGGCAGGGCCAGCAAATATTTGTTGCGTAATTCCGAGTTGTCCACTGACTCTAGAACCCAGTCCAATCGCTTGGTCAGAAAGCTTTTCAGAAAGCTGTTTGCCATAAAGTATTCGGATTGCTCGTCAACATAGATCTCTTCTTCCACCACCTTGTCCAGCATGGTATTGATCCAATCCATCCAGGTATTGATCCTGGCTCGATATTCTTTTTTTAAATCTTTGTCCAGACGTTGGCTATCCAGATAAATCAGGTCGACCAGCTTTTTTTTAGTTTTCATATGGTGTCGCTCTAAATATCAAAATGCTTCAAATTTTTCTAACACACATTTTAAGTTTCATAAAACGTGACAACATACTAGCGCCTGTAATGCAAACCTAAATCACGCGGCACTGCAGTCAGTTTTCGCTTATCCGCTATCGGTCGTTAATGAAAGCTCCGCTTTTAAACAAAAACGGTTAACTTATATAAAAAAAGTATACCTCTTTTATCACACCTTTGGGGATTTTTTAATCGGGTCGGACCAGACTTTGAACTGAAACAGCAAAGAAAGGGACACATGAATATTATACTGTCAATGTTCTAATTTTAAACAATGGTTTCACAACAGTTCTTTTTTTTTGAAAGTATCTGGAAAACTCCGGAAAACGCATTTGTTCGAACAACAAGCAGACTCACCTTTGAAAACAGATGATATTGATTAACTATCACTCACATTCGCACTGCAAGCTAATGCGGCATAGTAATATAAATGGCAATAGACACATCTACTCATTCGATCTTTTATCAAACATTGTATTAGCCTCCACTCAACTATTGAAAACCGAACTGAATTTTAAAAAAATCTTTGTTTTCTGGTTTCCCCTGTCACTCTCCTGGCTGATGATGGCTGTAGAAGGACCTTACGTGGCGGCAATAATCGCGAGACTGGCCGACGCGAAATATAATCTGGCTGCCCATGGTGTCGCCTTTTCTTTTGCGTTGATTTTTGAAGCTCCGATTATCAGCATCACGGCGGCAACCACCGCCTTGTGTAAAGACAAGTATTCCTACAGAAAATTACAGAGATTCGTGACTGCACTAAACCTGGCTATCACCGGATTCATGCTTTTCATGCTGATCCCGCCGGTTTTCAGTTTTATGATGCTGGATCTAATTGGCTTACCGCAAAACGTCACTGATTTGATTCATGTTGCCCTGATGTTATTATTACCTTGGCCTGCCGCTATCGGATTCAGGAGATTCTACCAGGGTGTTTTAATAACCAGGGGCTTAACCCGTCGCATTACTTATGGAACTATCGTCAGACTTTCAGCAATGGGAACTACAGCTTTGATCCTTTTTCAATTCGACCTGAAGGGAGCTTATACGGGTGCAGCTGCCCTTTCCATGGGTGTACTGGCAGAATTGATAGCGGTTGCTATAATGGCTCATTCTTCCATCAACCTGTTGAAAAATCAGGATCCGGCGAATGTGGAAAAATCAAAGGAACTAAGCTACAGCTATATTTTCAGGTTCTATTACCCATTGGCAGCAATGACAATTCTCAGCCTCGGTGTTCATCCCATGGTTACCTTTTTCATGGGAAAAAGCAGATTTCCTATCGAATCCCTGGCTGTGTTACCGGTTTTAAATTCTCTTGTTTTCATATTTCGAGCCATCGGGCTTTCATACCAGGAAGCAGTTATTGCTTTGATCAAGGACAGCCGTCAAAACCTGGATAAACTGTTCCAATTTGCTTTGCTGGTGGGGATGTGTTTAGTTGTGATTTTGTCATTAATCGCCTACACACCGCTTTCCACTATCTGGTTCCATCATATCTCGGGACTTACCTTACATCTTTCAGAAT
Organism: Pseudomonadota bacterium; assembly: GCA_022360105.1. The sequence continues at coordinate 5,449 of JAKSDL010000937.1, read as the reverse complement.
TTGCCAAGCTACCACTTAAAATCCTTGCCCTGATGCCGGGTTTATCTATCATCATCACATTCCAATGGGGTGTGCTTGTGAATAGCGGAAAAACCAAGTATATCTCCATCGCCACTTTGATTGAAGTGGTTGTCATTGTACTAGGATTGTTCATTTTGACAGGGTTTTTAAATGTGATCGGAGTAACAGCAGCGGCGATTGTCTTTGTGGTCGGTCGTTCTTTTGGAAATGTTTACCTGCTGCCTAAAACAAGAAAACAAGTTGCCAAACTCATCTAGGATTTTTCTGGCTTGGTATCTTTTTTACTTCCCTGACAGATCCTAAAATATCCAAACCTGGAACTCTCCGATCTGGTTGCTGATTTTTAATTTTCATTTTGACTCTGCCAATTGTTCCGCAAACCGATACCTGATAACCGGTAGCTCAGTAACAGTCCAGCATGAAGTACCAGGTTTGCTGCATTGGAAGGAGTGGGTCAAACCCTGGGAAGTGGTTTTATCAGAGAGATACACAGCACATTCCTATCCTGAAGAACGCCTGCATGAACCGGGTGTGAAATAAACACACCCAGGATTTTTATTTAATAATGTCGGTATAGGATTGTTTTCTATTTGGAAAAGACTCTTGTAAGCACCATAGTGCTCTTAATAGGTGCCGATATAGTCGGATTTCCCTATCTCCAAACCGTTGTGCCGCAAGATCGCATAAGCGGTTGTCACGTGAAAGTAAAAATTCGGCAGCGAACGATGCAGCAGATACGGCAGTCCCTCCATAGTGGCTGTCTGGCCATGATGCGGATAGTTGATCTGGTTATTCTCTGACCCGTCGACCTTTTCTTTATCGATGGTTTTCAAATAATCAACGGTTTTGGAAACCCTGGCTATAAGTTCTGCAAACGTCGATTCATTGTCTTCGTAGACAGGCGGTTCCTGTCCTGCCAAACGAGCTGCGCATCCCTTGGCTGTATCCCCTGCTATCTGAACCTGGACAGACAAGGGCAGCATGTTGGGATACAAACGAGCCTGGATCAGGGCTTCCGGATTGATCTTCTTATTCTCGGCATGAGCTTCCGCTTTTTTTAGAATATTCAACAGGCTTTGCAACATCTGGGTGAACACGGGTACAGAGGCATCGTACATTGATATGGTCATCGTTTTTCTCCTGTGAATTTTAAAAGTCAGTTAAGCCCGGTCTTTCTAACAGAGACATACTTCTCTATTCTCCCTTTATATTTAATTTAACTCTTATCGTTTTACTGCATCAAGGAATAATTAATACAGGTCTAGATTCCTGATTTAATAGTTGAGTAGCTTCTGATTTCAAGCATCCACGAAAAACTGCTTCTTTATTTAACATGAGTTATCGATTATCATGGACAGTAGATAGTCAAAAACTCACAAGATTCCCATTCACGAAGCAATAATAACCAGCTGAAAGGACAAGACGGTGGACATCTTTAAAGCGATTTTTCCCGATTTACCGAATCTAAAAAATGCAACCCTGGACCTGGCAGATTCAGATGATGCGGAGTTTATCGCATTGCTTTCCAAGCATTATGTAGAATCAGGAATGTCGGGCTGGAGTTGGAGTCCCATGCGTGTTATCCGACAGATCCAGAATCCCGACTCATTGGTTCTTGTCGGTCGTTCGGACGACAGGATAATTGCGGGAGCAATTGTAGAGTATGGCGCTTTGGATGCACATTTGAATTTGCTTGCTGTTGAGCCCCTTTATCAGCGCAATGGCATTGGAACCTGTTTAATGAAATATATTGAAAATTCGGCATTGCTGGAAGGAAACACCAGGGTTTGCCTTGAAGTTCGATTGAGTAACCCCGGGGCACGGGAATTTTACAAAGCTCTTGGCTATAAGGAAATTCATATTAAAAACAACTATTACAAGGGCAGTGAATCCGCTGTATATATGCAACGGAATCTGACTACCAACCCCACCGATCAGACCTTGAAAGACCAACTATCTGATTAGACGATCGATCATTCCGAAATGCGCTTGCCTTTTAGATTAACGATATGAGTGATAAATCCAGCCGCTTAGCCCTGACGTTTTCTGCAATCGGGCACTTTTTCTTTCATTACATGGCTGCCATGTATTTTACTATTGTTGTGTCCATGGTGAAGAATTGGGGCCAGCCCTACCATGAAATGATTGCATTATGGACCCCGGCTTTCCTGCTTATTGGTTTGGCGGCCTTGCCAGCCGGCAGAATGGCAGATCGTTGGAGTTCAACGGGCATGCTGGTTCTGATGTTTTTTGGAATGGGTACGACCTGTATCTTTTCGGGATTTGCTCAAAACGGAACGCAACTGCTTATCTTCCTTGCCGGTATCGGCCTGTTTGCAGCAATCTACCATCCTGTTGGAATCTCGTGGCTGGTTAGGATGTCCAGCAAAAACACCGGAAAAAAACTTGCCATCAACGGAATATTCGGCGGTTTGGGTGCTTCAGCAGCAGGCTTGATTTCAGGAATGCTTTTGGAATATTTCAACTGGCGAATTGCTTTTTTTGTTCCGGGTACTGTCTGCCTGGTGATAGGAATGGTAATGTTCTGGTATCGGCAATCAGGTCAACTGTCTTCAGCAGATTCAAATAATGCCAAATCCACTGAAAGCAAATCAACATCCGGGGGAATGCTTTCGGCTTTTCTGATTATGCTTCTGCCGATGTTTGTTATTGGACTGATCTACAACACCACGCAGGCTCTGATGCCCAAGTTGTTTGAAGAAAGACTGGTCAGTATTCTAAGTGGCAACATGGCAAAAATCGGAGGTATGGTTAGCATTGTATATGCAGTTGGAGCAGTCATGCAGCTATTTGGTGGCTGGTTGGCTGATCGATTTCCATTAAAACTGGTTTACATCTGGTGCTGGATATTGCAAATCCCGTTATTGTTGCTGATAGCGTCTCGTGCTGACGTTACCCTGTTCATTCTGGTAGTCGTTCTCGTTAGCCTGAATACGGCTGCCCTGCCCCCGGAGAATATTCTGCTTTCCCGGTTTGCCCCAAAGAAACATCAGGGCCTGGCATTCGGTCTAAAGTTCGTTTTGGCATTCGGTGCAGGACCCCTAGGCGTTGAATTGATCGCTTTGGTAAGAGCCAACACCGGATCATTTGAGGGAGTGATTTATGGATTGGGAATTGCTGCAGCCGTGACTGCTTTGATTGTCATGTTTTTGCCTAACAGAACGCCAGCGGTTGATTAGGGAAAAAAACGTTTTGTGTGCGCGGATTATTTCAATTGCTTGTACATCCCCAATTCTTCCGATGAGTAACCAAAGAACTGATTGTGCACATTGTCCGCAAACTCCTCAAAATCCTTATAACCTTCCTCATCCAGGGAAGCCGAGTATAAATTGACCAGAAGATCGTGGGCGATATAATCTTCACTGATCTCAATGAATCCCTCTTCCCGGGTCCAGGTGACTTTGCTGCTTTCACCACGGGAGGCGATGCCGGAAATCGTGTGGGTGCCGTCGATAATAATCGATATATATCGCTCTTTTTTTTCAGCCATATATCGCTTGATCCTGCGATGCGGTACGAGTTCTTCGAATGTATTGTTTTCCCCGAAATAGATCCCTCGTAACATGACACCTTTTTTGACTGCTTTTTTCAGCTCATCTCTCAATTCACTGATTTCTTCGTCCCAGATCGATAAGGCTATTCGCTTTTCCGCCCCTTTGATTAACAGCTTCAGGAAATCGATAATATTGGTGCGTCCCTTGATAACCACCAGGCGGTCGTCTTCCTTTTTTTCTTCGTACACATCCTTGGCAAACCTGGAAATGTTTTCGAATATACCATCGAAATCCGATTTTAGCCGTTTGATAAAAATATCGGGATCAACCGGGTAATAAAACTTATTCTTGCCTTCTTCTTCCTCAAGAACCAGCTGCTTGTTAATCAGATTTTTCAAAACCTCGTATATCCGCGACCTGGGAATTCCGGAGTTTTTTGCCAGGGTATAACCGTTCAGCGGATATTCCTTTAACAATGCCAGGTAAGCTTTGCTTTCATATTCAGAAAATCCCAACCGCTTCATATTGTTCATGATCATTAATTCCTGATCCATTAATCCCTCCCTGCTTTTACAATAGAAAAACCAGAAAAGTAACAGCTACCGAACCTAATACCGGAACAATGATCCCTCCTTTCCAGAGTCCGATGATCAAAGCAAAACAAATCCCTGCGATTCCGGCCAGGGGCATATCCGGTGTTGCATCAAAAACACCCGGTACGATCAGCGCTCCAATGGCAGCCACCGGAATGCATTTTAGAAAGGAATCCACCCTGGCCGGTATTTGTTTGTTCGAGAGGATTAAAAAAGGCAATAAACGCGGTATATAGGTTACTGCAGCCATACCGCAGATAATAAAAATCAGATTATTCATTAGCCTCCTCAACTTCTTCCTTACCGTTTATAAAAGCTCCAATGGATGCAATGACGAGGATGCATACAATGATCGTCCATCCCTTTGGCAATAGGTCGAGTTTGATTAACGTTGTGTTCAATATTCCGGCCGAAATCGCCAGGACCAGGGATTTCGTGGATTTCTTCAACTCCGGGAGTAAAATAGCCAATAACAACGCATAGAGGGCAACGCCCATACTTTTTGTGAGAACTTCCGGCAGAAATCCACCCAGTACAAAACCGGCTATGGTGCCACTTACCCAGGCAGAATAGGCAGATAACTCCAGAAAAAAAATAAATGTCTTTGAAAGTTGGCCTTTAGTGAACGAAAGCACTGAAAAAACCTCGTCAGTAACTCCAAACGCCAGGGGAAAATGAAATTTTCTTCCAATATGTTTGATTCTTGTGGAAAGAGACGCGCTCATCAGAAAGTGCCGAAAATTCACCAGCAACGTGGTCAAAATAATGCCTCCCGCACTCATGCCGGTGACAACAAGATTCAAGGCGATGAACTGGCTGGCACCTGCAAATACGATCGCAGAAAATAGAAAACATTCCAAAAATGAAATCCCGACAGCTTTTGCCAAAATTCCAAAAGCAGTGGCAGCAGGAAAGTAGCCGATAAAAATGGGTAAGGCTGCTTTCAATGCCTGGCGAAAATCACTGGTAACAGTCATGAAGCTCTATAAATATGAATAATTCAAACCTCAAAAAATTCCTTCTAACATTTGGTACCTGGTTGATGAGCAATTCATTACCCATCAACCGGATCAATAACCCATTACTCCAAATCAAAATCGACTCAATCTTTTCAAACAAAAATCTCAACTATCGAAGTGTAGGATGGGCAACTCGTTGCCCATCAACCGGACCAATAACTGCCAATCCAACTTTTCAAAACAATGGCCTCGACAATAGTGACTATTTCAGTAACCACTAATTTCAGTCAAGCAATAAAACACACAAAAGTATTGCCCGGCTTGCTTCCGAATCCAGTTAAACCAAACTTAATCAATGCTT
>JAKSDL010000029.1 GCA_022360105.1 Pseudomonadota bacterium | reverse complement strand
AAGTTCGAGTGCCTTGCCTGCTTCCAGGTGTGCCTTGGCTATATTGTCCATGGCGATTTCGTTCAACTGGTCTTTTCTTTCAAGCTTTCGAGCTACTACATCTTTGAGTTCTGCTTCACTTTCCCTATGACAGGTTAGACAAGTGTTGGCAATGTTTTCCAAAGGACTGCGAATGTGATGGTCGGAAAACTTGATAGCTCCCTCCTGCTTGTAAGGCATGTGGCAGTCGGCACAGGCTACATTTCTTCTGGCATGGATTCCGGTTTTATAGATTTCATAACCGGGATGTTGAGCTTTGAGCATTGGAGTCTTACTAATTTTATGAGTCCAATCCTTAAAGAATCGCTCATTATAATAAGCTTCCATTTCTTCAGCAGTCAAATCTCCTTCCCAGGGAAAGGTTACTACGGCAGCGACTTTCTTGTTTCCTTCTCCGTCGGTCCATTCTGTCTTCTTGAAGTAGTACTCGGAATGACATTGGGCACATACCAGGGATCGCATGTCCTGATGAGTGATTTTGTCCAGGTCAACACCATTATATTCCAAGGCGCGTGTCAAATAAGGTCTGCTGATGGTCAAATTAGCTGTTTTGCTGTCATGACAATCGGCACATCCAATTGAGTTCACAACCTCGTCACCCCATCTGGACCATTTACCGGTGAAATACTCCATCTCCCCTTTTTCATCGATTAACCTTGCTACGTCAGGTGATTTACAAGTCCAGCAAGCCGTTGGCATGGGACCGGTCTTGTCGTCTACCGGGGCACCGGTTCTTAAGGTGTTTTGATTACTTTGAAGAGCATAAAAGTGACCCCTTGGCGCGTTATAATCTTTGGCAAAACCGTATCCTGCCCAGAGAATAGCCAATTGAGGGGTCTTTTTTAGCATGTCAATGATCTGATCGTTCTCACTGGTCTTTTTCCAGGAATCGTACTGACGTGGGTAATGCTGTTTCCAAAACTCGTTTCGTGATTCCACACCATCAGCTTTTACTACCGGGTTGGCATTGATGGCGTCTCTTTCAGCATTTTTGCCGGAAATGGAAACACTTAGCAATCCCATGGCAATTATTGCAGTAATTGAAGCGACAAGCAAAAATTTATATTTATTCATTTTTCCTCCTTTTAGTTTACATCTCTTCGTACACTCAGAGCATTCGGTGTGGTTATCAGACTTCTGTTCTTTCCGTGAGCAACATCTTGATGGCAATCCCAGCATTTCCGGTCAACCGGTTTAATGCCTACACTGGGGTCTTCATAACGGGCTGCATTATCAAGCATGTTTTGAACAACAGATGAATGACAAGAAATACAATTTGCTTGCACGCGTTCAGCCCCATGGTCACTTATTTGAATAGCGTGCTCGTAAGTATTAAACGTAAATGCAACTGAATGATTCCATCCATCTCTACCTTTAGCCAGATACTGTCCAAAAAACCCCTCTGTCGGTAAATGGCATTCAACACAACTTGCTCGCTGGGAATGGGGAGAATGCTTCCAGGTGGCGTATTGAGTGTTCATCACGTGACAGTTTATGCAGTTTTTTGAATCCGAGGAGAGATAAGATAGCGCCTTTGACTCATTCACAGTGTAAACGAAAAGGCCTATCGCTATAACAAAAGTTGCAACAGAACTTTTAATTAACCATTTGTTATTTTTCATGTTGCAAAAACCTCCCAAAACGATTGGTAAAACATATCGTGGAATCTTACAGGTTTGGTGTTCATGAATTCTCTTTTAACTTCTGCCAAAGAGAAATTAAAAAGTGGTTGTATCTTAGGCAAAGATTGCACAACGCACTCAGATTAAAAAAAACGTTTTAGCAATATCCATTCCTGAAACAAATTTATAATAAATACAGAGGATAAGGATTCATGCTAAAAACCTGTGTTACCATTTGGTGACAAATGAAAATAGCTAGCGTTACGGTATCGTAACACCATTGCCCCCATGCAAACTTGGAAGCATTTCCCAAATGAAACAACGGATCATGCCCTATTTTACTCTCATTCCACCGCTTTTTTGTCAAGATCAAAAGGTGAGGGAAAAATTGCAATTAGCTGTTAACAACTCTTAATTGTT
>JAKSDL010000112.1 GCA_022360105.1 Pseudomonadota bacterium | reverse complement strand
ATCGAGGTGCCAAACCCCGCCGTCGATGTGAACTCTTGGGCGGGATAAGCCTGTTATCCCCGGAGTACCTTTTATCCGTTGAGCGATGGCCCTTCCATACAGAACCACCGGATCACTAAGACCTACTTTCGTACCTGCTCGTAGCGTCCCACTCGCAGTCAAGCTCCCTTATGCCTTTGCACTCTTCGGTTGGTTTCCAATCAACCTGAGGGAACCTTAGCGCACCTCCGTTACTCTTTGGGAGGTGACCGCCCCAGTCAAACCGCCTACCAGACACTGTCCTTAATCCCGATCAGGGACCAAAGTTAGAACCTTAAAATACCGAGGGTAGTATCTCAACAGTGACTCCAAGAAGACTAGCGTCTCCTCTTCAACGTCTCCTACCTATCCTGCACACAATATTCCAAAATTCAATGTCAAGCTGCAGTAAAGGTTCACGGGGTCTTTCCGTCTTGCCGCGGGTTAACGGTATCTTCACCGCTATTTCAATTTCGCTGAGAACCACGTTGAGACAGCGTCCAGATCGTTACTCCATTCGTGCAGGTCGGAACTTACCCGACAAGGAATTTCGCTACCTTAGGACCGTTATAGTTACGGCCGCCGTTTACCGGGGCTTGGTTTCGGAGCTTCGCCATGCGGCTAACCCCTCCACTTGACCTTCCGGCACCGGGCAGGCGTCAGTCCCTATACGTCGTCTTGCGACTTCGCAGAGACCTGTGTTTTTGGTAAACAGTCGGTTGGGCCAATTCTCTGCGGCCCCCTCGGGCTCCAGGCGTAAAGCCCTTCACCCTACCGGGGCGCCCCTTCTCCCGAAGTTACGGGGCCCTTTTGCCGAGTTCCTTAACGAGGGTTCTCTCGATCGCCTCGGTATGCTCTACCTGCCCACCTGTGTCGGTTTTGGTACGGGCGCGTTCTCGCTTCCTAGAGGCTTTTCTCGGGGGCATGGGATCGACGACTTGCCGCAAAAAGCGACCGACGTCCCCTCTCGGGCTGTCTGGATCCCGGATTTCCCTGGGATCCGCCCTACTGGGTTGTCCGTGGGCAACCATCGCCACGGTTCGCCTACCCTTCCCCGTCCCCCCTTCGGTCGAACGCTGGAGACGCGGTACAGGAATATCAACCTGTTGGCCATCGCCTACGCCTTTCGGCCTCGGCTTAGGTCCCGACTAACCCTGAGCAGATTAGCTTTACTCAGGAACCCTTGGGCTTTCGGCGGAGGGGTTTCTCACCCCTCTCTCGTTACTTATGCCTGCATTCTCACTTCCCCAGGCTCCACGGCTGGCTTCCGCCGCCGCTTCACCGCCTGAGGAACGCTCCTCTACCACGCTGCAAGCAGCGTCCACAGCTTCGGGGACTGGCTTGAGCCCCGTTACATTATCCGCGCACGAACACTTGACCAGTGAGCTATTACGCACTCCTTAGATGAATGGCTGCCTCTAAGCCAACATCCTGGTTGTCTATGCACTCGTACAACGTTTGCCACTTAGCCAGTGCTTAGGGCCCTTAGCTGGTGGTCTGGGCTGTTTCCCTCTCGACTACGGAGCTT
>JAKSDL010000179.1 GCA_022360105.1 Pseudomonadota bacterium | reverse complement strand
TTTTTCCCTTGGCTTTTATCTTTAGGGAACGGTCATTTTTAAATCGGATCTCGTGGCTGATTGGTATTAGCCCCGACGGACTGCTTATTTTCACGGTCTGCGACGTTTTAAAAAGCAAAACCTTAATGGTGGGATTGGAGTAAGCGTGAAGTTTACCTGAGATAATCAATAAAAGACAGGCAATGAAGCTTGTCCTCATTTGAACCACTCCGATTTGTCTCAGCTTTAACAAAAAGACCACGTTGATCATTGACTCTAAAATTGTTGTATTTGAAAGGTTTTTATGAAACGCGAATGTTGCCTATGCAGGTACCAAGCCGAAACCCATTTCCAGGCATATTCCGTAAGTTTACCAATAGTTGGTTTAGAATAAAATGTAACATTCAGGAGGTGTTTATGCCGGTTCGGCATTAATAAAGGGGTTTGAACCAATGTTCAAGACGATATCTTGAGGGTTTTCCGTAAACCGCGAATAGTTACTCCATTTTTTAATGCAATGCTCCAGTTTCCTTTTCCCGATTGCACCATTTGCAGGATTTTCTCTATATTCACGCGGGTGATTTCGCTTTGACCGTGAAACAACAAATACCTGTGAATTAACTCATGACCCAGCAACGGGTTTAATTCCGAAATCACCTCAAATTCCAGCGAATCAGTCTCGTATTGCTCCCTGGGAATCTGTTTCTCAAAAAGTTGTTTTAGATGCAGGGCATCGGCATTGAGATTCAATAGTTTTTCAGAAAGTTTCCCGCCGGCACATTTATCCATTTCAGGAATTATCTTGTTTCGAATGAGATTTCGTGTGTAATCGTTTTTCTGATTGGAAATGTCATCGAACCACTTTTGATTCTGCTGTTGCAGATACCTTTTTAAATCCTCTTTTGAAGTATTCAATAGTGGTCTGATATAAGGGAGGTTTTTTACTTGTATTGGATTGAAAGAAAAAAGGGATCCTCCTCTTATCATTCGCCAAATTTGGGTTTCCACAAGATCGTCCAAATGGTGCCCCAAGGCTATTTTGTTGCATTCATATTTTTGCTGCAACATTTTCAGCTGTTGATAGCGCCACTCCCGAGCTTTTTGTTGCATGCCTTTTTTTCCGCTTAGTTCGTCGGTTTTTTTTAAATTGAATGCGATATTTCTATCTTTCGCCAGCTGACAAACAAATTCCGCTTCCTGATCACTTTCTTTTCTCAACCCGTGGTGAAAATGTACCACATGCAAATCAAAATCTATCTTGATACGAAAGGAATCCAATAGAACAAGCAGACAAACAGAGTCGACACCTCCACTTACTGACACGATTACCTTGTCATCGGTTCTCAGTAATCCGTGACGCATGATAAATTGGAAGATACCAAAGGCAAATCTATCTAAAAAGGATTGTTCCGGCATGATTATCGCTTTATCAATTGATACAAT